>CAZJBN010000006.1:807-68421 GCA_964543955.1 uncultured Bifidobacteriaceae bacterium | reverse complement strand
TTCTTCATCGCCTTGACCATGTCCTCGGTGATGAGGACAGGGGCCGGGCGATTCGGGATGAGAGCCGTCGTGATGATGATGTCCACTTCGCGGGCCTGCGCGGCGAACATCTCCATCTCGGCCTTGATGAAGGCCGGGCTCATCTCCTTGGCATAGCCGCCCGCGCCTTCGCCGTCCTCCTGGACGTTGAGCTCGATGAACTCGGCGCCCATGCTCTTGACCTGTTCCTTGACCGTCGGGCGCGTGTCGAACGCGCGCACGATGGCGCCAAGGCCGCGCGCGGCGCCGATCGCCGCGAGGCCCGCCACGCCTGCGCCGATGACGAGGACTCTGGCCGGCGGAACACGTCCGGCCGCCGTCATCTGCCCGGTGAAGAACCGGCCGTAGAAGCTCGCGGCTTCGATGACCGCGCGATAGCCGGCGATATTGGCCATCGACGAGAGCGCGTCCATCTTCTGGGCGCGCGAGATGCGGGGCACCTGGTCCATGGCGATGGCCGTGACCTTGCGCGCCGCCAGGCGCTCGATGAGCGCCGCGTTCTTTGCCGGCCAGAGGAAGCTGATGATGGTCGCGCCCTCTCGCGGCAGGTCGGCCTCGTGCACGCCGAGCACGGGGTGCTGATCCGGCGGCTGCACCTTGAGGATGATGTCGGCCTCTCCCCAGAGCACCCGCACATCGTCCAGCACGCGGGCGCCGGCCTTCACGTAGTCTTCGTCGGTGAACGAGGCCAGTGCGCCGGCCTGCGACTCGACGCCGACCTCGAAGCCGAGCTTCGACAATCGCGCCACGTTCTCGGGGGTTGCCGCGACGCGGCGCTCGCCCGCGCGGCATTCTCTCGGTACGGCCAGCTTCATCGGGTCGTGTCCTGCCTGCCAGCTGGTCGGTCGTCCATTACGGAAGGCCGCAGGGCAGATTCGCGTGGATTATACGTTGACCGCGTCGGACGGTCCCCGAACCTGCCTGTGCGCGCTGTCTCAACCCTGGACCGGCGTCGTGGCGAGCCTGAGGCGGAACTCGCGTTGCAGCACGAGCAGGTTCAGGCCCATCTGCAGGGTGACGGCCAGCACCGAGAGATACCAGATCCAGCGCAGTTCGAAGCCCGGCAGCCGTGACAGCAGGACGGCCGGCACTGCCACGACGATGAGGCGAGTGCACGAGGTGACGAGCGACGGGATGGTGTTGCCCATCGCCTGGAACATCGACGCGCTGACGAAGGTCAGTCCTGACGCCACGAAGTTCCACGACGAGATGCGCAGGTATTCGTCGCCGACGGCGATGACCTCGGGATCGTCCGAGAAGATGCCGATGAGCGCCGCCGGGGCGATGTGGGCGAGCAGGGCGAAGAGCGCCATGCCGCTCGTCGCCATGAGGGCCGCCGCGCGGAACGTCGCTCTCACGCGCTGCGGGAGCCGGGCGCCGTAGTTCTGCCCGGCGACCGGCGCCACGGCAAAGCCGAGGGCCACGATTGGCAGGAAGCCGGACTGCATGATGCGCAACCCGATGCCGAAGCCTGCCTGCGCGGTCGAGCCGAACGGCCGGATCAACGCGTAGACGATGCCGAGGTAGACCGCCATCAGCAGGAACTCGGCGCCGGCCGGCAGGCCGACGGCGAGCATGCGCCGCCATACTCCGGGATCGGGTTTCCAGTCTGCCGGCACGAAGGTCAGGTACGCCGATGCTCCGACGAAATAGGTGGCGAGCCAGAGCACGCCGACGCCGATGGCCACGAAACTCGCGAACGCGGCGCCGGCGACGCCCATGGGAGAGCCCGTGCCCCAGCCGAAGATGAAAATCGGCGCCAGCACGATGTTGATGATGACGGTCGCCGTCTGCACGACCATCCCCGGCTTGAAGGCGCCGATGCCGCGCTGGGCCGCGCCCATCGCCACCATCAGGAACTGCAGGGAGAAGGCCGGCACCATCCAGCCGAGGTACGCGATGGCTTCGCCCCTGGTCCCTTCGTCGGCGCTCATCAGCGTCGCAAAGGGTGCGCTGAGGGCAGAGATCGCGACGAGGAAGCCCAGGCCGGCCATGACGGAGAGGACCTGCGCCTGGTTGAACGCGCGGTTGGCGCCTTCCCGATCCTTCCGCCCCGTTGCGTGCGACACGAGTGTGGTCGTGCCCACGCCCAGCATCTGCGTCAGCGCCAGGACGACGAACATCAGGTTGCCGCTGATGGCGACGGCCGCGACCGAGTCGGTGCCGAGACGGCCGACCCAGTAAAGGTCGACCAGTACATAGAGCGTCTGGAAGACCATGCTCACCAGCATGAAACTGGTGGTCCTGAGGAGGTGGGTGGTGACCGAACCGGTCGTGAGGTCCTGCATGTGATGAGTATGGCCGCCGCGGGACCGCGACGTCCTGGACGGATCTTACGGGCAACCCTGACCAGCCTCCGCCAAGGCTACGGCGGTCCGCCGAAGCATTTGCGAAGGCGGAAGGGTTGCCCACACAGATCGTAGGTGGAGGAGGGTTGCCCGACGAATCCGATCTTGGGGAGAGTTGCCCCACAAGTCCTGTGCGGAGGCGACCGGATCGAACTGCCCCCGAATAATCCTATGGAGGCGACCCTTTTAGGGTCGCCTATGGTCAGTGTCACCTATCGGCTACTCGTGAAGGGCGCGGGCCGGATCGATCCGGGCAGCCCGCCAGGCCGGACCGAGCGCGGCCAGCGCCGCCACCACGAACAGCAGGATCGCGGCCGTCCCGAGTGTGACGGGATCGCGCGGCGCCACGCCGAACAGCTGTCCCTGCAGCACGCGGACGGCGGCCAGCGTGCCCGCCATGCCGGCCAGGAGCCCGACGATCACCGGCGCGAGGCCGTGCCCGGCGACCATCGCGACGACCGTCGGCACCGAGGCGCCGAGCGCCATGCGCACGCCGATCTCCCGCGTGCGCTGGACCACCAGCCATGCCATCACGCTGTAGATGCCGAGCGCGGCCAGCAGCAGGCCGGTGAGTCCCAGGAGGGACATCATCAGGGTGTTGAACCGCGCCATCCGCGTCGACAGGAACAGCGCATCGTCGAACGTCCCGATGCCGTAGACGGGCAGCAAGGGGTCCATCTCGCGGACGGCGTTCCGCATGACCTGAGCCATTGCCGCCGGCGGCCCGTTCTCGGGCCGCACGATCATGATCAGCGTGTTCTGCACCCACGACCACGCGGTGTCCGGCATCTGCGTCATCGGGATGTAGAACTCGGGGCGTGGCTCGATCGCGGGGCCGCGCGAGTGGACGTCAGCGACGACCCCGACGATGGTCTTCCACGCCGGATCGTCCGGGCTGCCCTCGCAACAGGTGATGCGCTTGCCGAGCGGGCTCTCGTCCCCGAACGCCTGGCGGGCCAGCGTCTCGTTGACGATCATCACGAGCGGTGCGCCCCGCACGTCACCCTCCGTGAACGTACGGCCGGCGAGGAGCGGGACGTCGAGCACGCGGAAGTAGTCCGGCGTGATGAAGTGCGACTCGCTGTCGATGATGCTTTCCATCGAGAGGGCGCGGCCTTCGGGGATGAGGCCGTTGGAGCTGCCCCCGCCGACAAGCGGTGGCTGTGAGTCGAGCGCGGCCGCGCGCACGCCGGGTGTGGACTGCAGGCGTTCGACCAGTTCCTGGAAGGCTGCCTTGACGCGCTCCGGCTGCCGATACGCGGCGCCGATGAGCCCGACGCGTCCGACCAGCGCGCTCGAGGTGTCGAACCCGAGCGACACCTCCGAGAGCCGGATGGCACTCTGCACGAGCAGTGCCGCGCCGGCGAGGACCATGAGCACCAGCGCGGCCTGTACGGCGACCAGCGCCTGCCGCACCCACGGGCGTACGCTGCCGCCGGGCAGGCCCTTGCCGTCGCCCAGCTCGTGCCGCAGATCCCGCCGCTTGGTGGCGATCCACGCGGGAAGGACACCCACGAGCACGGCGCTCCCCACGACGAGCGCCAGCGCCGTCGCGAGCACCGGCGGGTTCAGCGACGCCGAGCCGATCCGCTGCATCGCCGGAGCGCTGGCAAGGAGCCCCGGCAGCGCCCACCATGCCAGCAGCACGCCGCCGGCGCCCCCGATCAGGGCGATGACAAGGCTCTCCGTGAGCACCTGCCGCACGATCCGGCCGCGTCCGGCGCCGATTGCGGCGCGAATGGCCAGTTCGCGCGAGCGCGAGGCCAGGCGGGCCAGGAAGAGGTTGGCGACGTTGCCGCACGCGATCAGCAGCACGGCCAGCACCGCGCCCAGTAATACGACGAAGCGCGTCCGGTAAGGCGCCGTGTGGAACTCGCCGTAGACCCGGGCGCCCGCGCCGCGTTCGTGGTTGTACCGGGCGTGGTCACGGCGCAGCCCCTCGGCGGCGCGTGCGAGGTCGTCGTTCACCTGGGCCAGGGTCGCGTCCGCGCGCCGCAGGCCGTGCAGCGAGAGGAAGTGCTCGTCGTAGGTGGCCAGCCGTTCGGCGGTGAACGCCATCGGGACCCAGATCTGCTCGTTGCCCATCACGGCGTCAAAGGCCGGCGGCATGACGCCGACCACGTCATGAGGCTGACCGTTCAGATGAATCGCCTGCCCGACAACGGCCGGGTCCGCGGCGAAGCGCTGCGCCCAGAAGCGATGGCTCAGCATCACCACCTGCTCGTGCCCGGGCCGGTCGTCGTCCGGCGTGAATGTGCGGCCGTGCAGCGGCACGATACCGAACACCGGGAAGTAGTTCCACGTGACCCGCAGGCCGAGGACGCGTTCCGCGTCGTCGTCGCCTGCCAGGTTGAAGCTGGCATGTGCTGCGGCGGACAGGTGCTCGAGCGAGGGGACGCGCTGGCGGATGTAGTCGTAGTTGCCGCCCGATGTCTCGCTCGGTCCCTCACGCCGTGTCGTCTGGACGACGAGGACGCGATCGGGGTCCGTAAAGGGAAACGGCTCGAGCACGACGGCGTAGGCGACGCTGAAGATGGCGGTGGTGGCGCCGATGCCGACGGCGAGTGTGAGCACCGCGGCCGCGGTGAAGCCCGGGCGCTGGCGCGCCTGACGGAGTGCGAAGCGCAGGTCCTGCCCGACGGCCGTCAGCCACTCGCCGCGCGCCCACGAGCGATTGCGCTCCCGGCCGAGGCGCGTCAGGTCGGCACGAAGGCGGTCGACGTCGCCGAAGCGCCGTTCCGCTTCGCGGCGCGCGGTGCGAGGATCCAGCCCCCTGTCGATGAGTTCCTGCGCGCGCTGATCGACGTGGTGCGCGATCTCCTCGCGCACCTCCTGTTCGACGGGCACGCGCCACAACAGAGATCGGATCCGCATTCTGATGCCCATGAGGGTCTGCCTCCACCCAACGGCGCCGGCTGCGCCTATGCCAGGATGCGATTGACCGCCGTGCTGAATGCCGCCCAGGCCACCTGGTCGGCCGCCAACTGCTGACGTCCTGTCCGGGTCAGTCGATAGACCTTCGCGCGGCGGCCGAGTTCGGACGTGCCCCACTCCGCCTCGACCCACCCGCGCTTCTCCATGCGGTAGAGCGCCGGATAGAGCGAGCCCTCCTCGACCGGCAGGGCATTCCCCGTGACCTCCTCAATCCACCGTGCAATGCCGTATCCGTGCTTGGGTCCGCCGGTGAGCGTCTTGAGGATCAGCGTCTCCAGTGTGCCGGGAAGGAAGTCGGTCGGTGCTCGGCTCATCAATGCCTCGAAGGTCTTTGCCTAGATAGGCTATGTATTAGACGGAGAAGCCGTCAATCGGGTTCGCATAGAATCAGTGCGCTGTGTCGATTCGCCCGATTACCGAAACTGCCGGCCTCCTTGGCCTTTCATCCGACCTCCTCGAGCCGTACGGCCGCTACACGGCCAAGATTCGCCTCGAAACTCTCGCGCGATTCCCGGAGCGCCGCGGGCGGCTGATTCTCGTCACCGCCATGACGCCGACGACAAGCGGCGAGGGCAAGACCGTCAACACCATCGGGCTCACTCAGGGCCTGGTCAAGCGTGGGCACCGGGCCGTGGCCGCGCTGCGCGAACCGTCGCTCGGTCCCGTGTTCGGGCAGAAAGGCGGCGCCACCGGTGGAGGCAAGGCGTCGCTCTATCCTGTCGACAAGATCAACCTTCACTTCAACGGCGACTTCCACGCGATTACATCGGCCAACAACCTGCTCGCCGCAATGCTCGACTCGCACCTGCATTTCGGAGGGTCGCCGGCCGTCGACATGCGCGAGATCCTGTGGCCGCGTGCGATGGACATGAACGACCGGGCGCTCCGCCGGATCGTGGCGGGCCTCGGCGGCCGTGATGGCGGCCCGGCCAGGGAAACCGGATTCGTCATCACCGCGGCCTCCGAGATCATGGCCATCCTGGCCCTGTCGGAGAGCCGAGCCGACCTGCGCCGGCGGCTTGGCAACATCGTGGTGGCGTTCGATGCCGCGGGCCAGCCCGTCACGGCCGGCGATCTCTCCGCCGTCGGGGCGATGATGGTGCTGCTCAACGAGGCGCTGCTGCCCAACCTCGTCCAGACGACGGAGGGCGTGCCGGCCATCGTGCACTGCGGCCCGTTCGCCAACATCGCCCATGGAACGAGCAGCGTCCTGGCGCAGCGGATGGGCCTGCACCTCGCGGACTACGTGGTCAACGAGACCGGCTTTGCCGCGGACCTCGGCGCCGAGAAGTTCTTCGACCTCGTGATGCCCATGTGCGGCCACGTGCCCTCGGCTGCCGTGGTCATCGTGACGCTGAAGGCACTCCGCGCGCAGGGCGGGTCGGCCACAGGGCCCGTTCAGGCGGGGTTTGCCAACCTGGACCGCCACCTGGCCAATATCCGGCGGTGGGGTGTACCGGCCGTGGTCGCGCTCAATCGTTTCGAGGGAGACAGCGACGCGGATCTCGATGCCGTGCTCGCCTACTGTCGTCAGCACGGCGTGGAGGGCGCACTCGCCGACGGCTATCTGCGGGGCGGCGACGGCATGACCGACCTGGCGGACCGCGTCGTCGGGGCCGCGGCGGCGAGCGATCCGGCCACCGTCAAGCCCATCTACGGCGCCGAGTTGTCGCTCGAGGAGAAGATCACCGCCGTTGCCACCACCGTGTACGGCGCCGATGGCGTGGAGTTCAAGCCCGCGGCACGGGCCCGCCTGCTGCGCCTCACGAACGCCGGCTACGGGCGCCTGCCCATCTGCATTGCGAAGACCCAGTACTCGTTCACCGACGATCCGAAGAAGATGGGCGCGCCAACCGGCTGGACCCTGACGATCAGCGATGTGTCGCTCTCGGCGGGTGCGGGCTTCGTCGTGGCCATTGCCGGCAGCATGATGCTCATGCCCGGGCTGGGGAAGGTCCCGCAGGCTCAGAAGCTGAACGTCGACGATGAGGGCAACGTGATCGGGATGGACTATTGATCGTGTGATTGCGGCGGGTGCGGGCCTCGTCGATGTCCTGCTGCGCGCCTGCGCGGCGGGCCCATCTCGCCGGTGCTCGCTTGCCGAAGCCGGACCCCCCCGGCTGGCCGGGCAGCTGGCGGAACAGGGACAGGCGGGTGCCGCGGCTATAATCGCCGTTTGGGAGTCCGCGTGGAGTATCTGATCAAGCAATACCCGCTCGAGTCCGGTGCGCTCGAGATCCAGTACATCGAGGAGTACTTCGGCGAGTTCCCGCGGCGGAAGACGGCATCCGAGATCATCAACCGGCTGAGCGACCGCGAGTCGCTCATCCTGATGGCCGAAGCGCCCCTTGCCGACGACCCCGGCGTGCTCGTACCCGTCTCCTACAAGATCGTGCACGAGATTCGTGCCGAAGAGTCCATTCCGAAGCTTCGCGACCTCGTCGAACGGCTCGGCGGCCATCTCCACTTCGACGGCCGGCGCATCCTCTATTCGTGGATCGGCGGCACCCGCCGCGACTGGCGCGGGCAGGGCCATTTCAGGGCCCTGACGGAAGAGTCCGAGGCGTGGGCGCTGGCCAGCGGGTTCGAAGAGATTGTCGTCAAGACCAAGAACCGCTATTACGACATGCGCGCCGTGCTCGATCAGCTGCAGTTCAACGTCGTCAAGTACGAGCCTGCGATCGACAACGCCGAGTCGAAGGTGTACCTGAGCAAGCTCCTGCCTGCGGAGATTGTGCGAGGCCACCGGAGCCGGCGGACGGTGGTGCAGGCGGGTTGATCTCGTCAGTCCGCCCTGAGCGCCGACACAGGATCGACCCGAGTGGCTCGGACGGCGGGAATCCAGCTGGCGGCAAGGCCCACGAGGCCGATGAGCGCGGCAACGGTGCCGTACGTCAGCCAGTCGAACGGCCCGACGCCGAAGAGCTGTGCCTGGAGCGCGCGCGACAAGGGGAACGCGAGCGCGAGCCCGAGCACGATGCCGCTGCCCACGAGCAGGATGCCGCGCGTCAGCACCATCCGCTGGATGTTGCCGGGCGATGCGCCGAGTGCGAGACGGACGCCGAACTCCGTCCACCGCTGCGAGACGTTGTACGCGATGACGCCGTAGACGCCCACGGCGGCGAGCAGCAGCGCGAGGGCCGCGAACAGGCCCAGGGCGGTCGACGTGACGCGCGGGCGTGCCAGCGAACTCTCGAGCACCTCGTCGAGCGTGCGCACCCTGACTGGCTGATCCGGCGCCGTCGCGCGAAGTGCGGTGACCGCCGCGCCCGCCACCGACGAGGGGGCTCCATCTGCACGGAGCACGTAGGTCATCATGGAGATCGGACGCTGGAGGCTCGGGAGGTACACCGTGCCGCGCACTTCGCCGTCGAGCGCCGTCAGCTTCACGTCGCCCACGACACCGACGATTTCGACGGGCGTCGGCCGATCCCACGAGTAGACGAGCCGGCGTCCGATCGGATTCTCGCCCGGTGAGTGCAGGCGGGCGAACGTCGCGTTGACGACCGCCACGAGCGGGCGTTCGGGCTCGTCCCCCGCGTCGAAGTCGCGGCCGGCCAACACCGGAATGCCCATCGTCCGGAAATAGCCCGGGGTCACCGGGCGGATGTCGGCGACGGGCCGGTCGGCAGCAGCCGGTTCAGGCCGATCGGCCATCCAGAACGACGTGGCAGACCCCATGCCGGCGAGCGGGAGGAACACCGTGCCGGCAGCCGCGCGCACACCCGGGAGCGCCGCGAAACGGGCCACGTTCTCCTCGTGGGCTCGCGCGGCGCGGTCCCCGGCGCCGGGGAGCGAGACGCGGACTGTCAGGACCCGTGACGGATCGAACCCGGGGTCCACCGCCTGCAGCGCGAGCACGCTGCGGACGAGCAGCCCGGCGCCCGCCAGGAGCGCCACCGCGAGCGTGACCTCGACGACGACGAGCGCGGAGCGAAGCCGGCCGTGCCCGGCATCGGTCGTGCCCCGGCCGCCATCGCGAAGCGACGACGCGAGCGATGTGTGCCGCAGACTCCACAACGGGGCGAGGCCGCAGACGAGAGCCGTGAAGACCGTTGCTGCCGCGGCAAAGGCGGCAACCGGCAGGTCGATGCCCACCTCGCCAAGCAGCGGCACGGGCGCCTGCGATCGGGCGGTGGAGACGATGATGGACTGGAGCCACCGCGCCAGGAGCAACCCCGCGCCGCCTCCGGCCAGGACGAGCAGGGCGACCTCGGTGATCAGTTGGCGCGAGAGGCGCGCCGCGCCGGCGCCGAGCGCCGATCGGACGGCCAGCTCGCGCTGCCGGGCGGCCGACCGCGAGAGGAGCAGGTTCACGAGGTTCGCGCACGCGATCAGGAGCACTGCGAGCACAGCGCCGAAGAGAACGAAGAGCGCGGGCCTGAGAGCGCCGGTCAGTTGCGCGCGCAGGGGAACCACGTTGACCGTCCAGCCCGAGTTGAAGTCGGGCTGCTCCCGGGTGAGGGCGGCGGCTATTGCCTCCATGTCGGCCTGCGCCTGATCGCGTGACACGCCGGGTCGGAGCAGGCCGAGCGAGACGAATCCCCGACCGCGGAACAGTTTGTGCTGCGGCAGGAGCACGAGCGGCCGCCACACGTCCGCGCGCTGTCCGAGAATCTCGAACGACGACGGCAGGATGCCGACGATCGTCGTCGGCTGTTCGCTGAGCGTGATGGCCTGTCCGACGATGTCGCTCCGCCCGCCGAAGCGCCTGATCCAGAGGCCCTCGCTGATGATCGCGGTGCGCTCCGCCTCCGGTTCGTCTTCGCCGTCGACGAACACGCGTCCGGCAATCGGCCGGGCGCCGACCATCCCGAGCAGGTTTGCCGCGACGTTCAATCCTTCGAGCTCCTCCGGTTCGCCCTCGCCGGTGAGGTTGACGCTGGATGTCGTGAAGATGGCCATGTCCTCGAACGTACGATTGCGCTCCTTCCACGCCAGGAAGTTGGCGGCGTTGATCACGTTCGTCGGCCGGTTCCGCACGATGTTGTTCTCCCAGATCACCGCCAGCCGGTCGGCGTTCGCGTAGGGCAGCGGCTTCAGCAGCAGCGCGTACACGAGGCTGAACACAGCGGTCGTCGCGCCGATGCCGAGCGCGAGAATCAGCACCGTCGAGACGGTGAACACGGGCGCGCGCGACAGCAAGCGGACCGCATAGCGGATGTCGGCGATGAGGGTGGTCATGGAAGAATCCCCGCCTTCTCGGCCTTCTCTCGAACACCGCGATCCGCGTCGCTTCGGGCGGCGTCGACGGCGGCCCTCGCACGCTCGTCACCTGACAGCACGAGCGCGACGATCGCCTTCTCACGGACGCGCGGGTCGGGATCCGACGCCGCGGCGACGAGTGCCGGGACCACACGCTCATCGCGACGCCACATGAGGCCGACGACGGCCTTCTCACGCACGCGATGGTTCGGATCCTTCAGCGCATCGATCAGGGGCGGTACCACGTCCGAGCCGGACCGCACCGCCAGCCTCAACACGGCGCTCTCGCGTACCTGCGCATTGTCATCGCCGGCCGCTGCTTGGATGTCCTGTCGAACTGCCGCGTCGAGGTCGTCCGCCGGGCTCATCACGAGCGGCGGATTGACGATCGCCGGACCGAGCGTCGAGTGGTCACCCGATGGGACAGCCGGCCCACGCGTCACCGAGGCTCCGGCGACCGCGGTCGTCGCGAGTGCGATCGCCAGGGGCACACCGACGCGCGACACCGCAGTCCTGGCCCGCGGACGATGGCCCAGGACGGCCATGAGCCGGCCTTCGATGTCGGATGGCCGTGCCATCGACAGCGCCGAGACGAGTGCCCGTCGATCGAGCGACGCCGCGGCAATGCCGAGCAGCTCTCCCGCGTAGTCGGCAGGCGCGACCCCTGAGGCGAGCACCGCGTCGTCGCAGGCAAGCTCCTGGTCGCGCCGCATGGCGCGGGCGGCCATCCATGCGAGCGGGTTGAACCAGTGCAGCACGGCAACGGCGTGCGCGAGCGCGTGCGCCTGGAGATCGCGCCGGGCAATGTGTGCGATCTCGTGGACGAGCACGGGCTCGATGCGGGACTCGGGCCATGCGGCCGCGTCCGGCGGGATGAAGACGGCCGGACGGAGCAGTCCGGCAATCAGCGGACCGGGCACGGCCGGACTCACGAGCACATCGGGCACGCGGGCCAGGCCGGCACGGGCCGCGACACGCATGGCGACCGCTGACCAGCAGAGCGGTGCGAGCGCCGCGCGGCGCCGGAGGCGCCAGAGCGACAGATGCCCGGCGGCGACGTAGAGACCAATCACGGCGGCTCCGGCGCTCCAGAGGAGGAGCCACGCCCGCGTGAGCTCCGTGCGGCCCGCACCGGTCTCGAGCGCGGCCCAGCGTGTGGCATTGCCGGTCCCTGGAATGGTGAGGTCGGTGATCGGGCTCTCCGGCAACGGCAGCACGGCCGCTGCCGGGGTCCGGGACCCGGGACCGGACGTCCACTCGACCGCGGACCACGACGGCGCGATGGCGCTGATGACGGGGAGTGCCAGGACGGCCGCCATGACGAGCTTCCAGAAGGCATGGCGCGTCGCGGCCGAGGCGCGGCTCAGACCACGTGCGGCTGCCAGGGCCACTCCGAGCACGACCACCGCGCGCAGGGCAAGCTCGAGCGTCATCGTTCCTCCTTCCTGGCCTTCGCGATGAGTGCCGACAGCCGGGCGAGATCGTCCCGCGAAACGTCCTCCGAGTCGATGAGTGCGGCCGCCGCCTGGGCCGCGGAACCCTCGAAGAACGTGGTGACCACGCGCTTCAGGGCCGAGTGACGCGCGGACTCGCGGGACACCTGCGGCAGGTAGACGTAGCGCGGCCCCTGCTGTTCGTGCCGCGCGTGGCCCTTGTCTTCGAGGATCCGAAGCAGGGCCCTCACCGCGGAATAGCTGGGCGGATCGGGCAATGACGCCTGGACTTCGGCCGCGGTTGCCGCGCCCTTCGCGTACAGCACGTCCATGATCTGGCGCTCACGCCGCGACAGGGTCTCGGCCGTTGTCATGGCCTCGCCACCGCGACGTCACCGGGGCGCAGGCGGCCCGCAGCCAGCAGGTTCAGATGGGCGCGCGTCAGCATCTCGCCCCGAAAGACAACCGCATCGATGGCGCGCGAGTTCCGGGTGTCCGTGAGCGGATTGGCGGTCAGCACGACGAGGTCTGCGATCTTCCCTTCGTCGATCGAGCCGAGATCCGAGGCGTTGCCAGTGCGCTCGGCCAGGCCCAGCGTGACGGCCCGCAGCGCGGCCGCTGGCGCGAGCCCTTCGCGGTGGACGAGCCCTGCGAGAGTGTCGTGGACGCTCCCCGAGCGCGTGGGGACTGTCACCCGCGAGGCCCCGAGCCCGATCCCCACGAGCCGCGGGCCGTAGAACCGGCCCCGATCGAGGTCGCGCCGCCACTGCTCGGCCGCGTCGGCCGCGAGGTCCGCCGGCCACGCCGACGTGACGCCGTCGGCGACCGCGCGCCCGGCCAGGTGCCGCGGCACGGAGGCGAGGCGTGCACCCTCATCGAACAGGCCGGGAATCGCGAACTTCTCCGATCCATTCACGAGGTACTTGGCCTCCGGCAGCGCGCCTCCCGTGGTCCGGATGGACTCGATGCGCGTGTCGCGGACGATCACGTCCCGATGCGCGAGCATC
This sequence comes from uncultured Bifidobacteriaceae bacterium, assembly GCA_964543955.1. Classification (GTDB taxonomy): domain Bacteria; phylum Acidobacteriota; class Vicinamibacteria; order Vicinamibacterales; family UBA2999; genus VFZN01. Next base: position 55,455 of record CAZJBN010000006.1, on the reverse strand, counting down.
CGGCCGGTCGTCACCTCGACGATCGTGATGTCCTGCAGGATCACACCCGCCCGGTCGCGGGCCGGGGTGGCGGCGCCTCCCAGGAGGAGGCCGACGAGCACAAATGGTGTCAGGCGGGTCATTGCTAATTCTTTAGCATCAACAGACGAGCCCTGCAAGCACGATGTTCCCTGGCGCCTCGGGTCATCCACTTTGGCCTTTGAACTCGCCTGGTCCCTCTGTAACGTGAGGTCATGTCACTCTCGACGACCGCGTCCCTTCGATGGCGCAACGATCTCTCTTTCGAGGCGCGGAGCGGCGGCATCGCATTGATGCTCGACGGCGACGGGACCGCCGGCCCCTCGCCCGTCCAGGCCCTGGCAATGGCCGTGGCCGGCTGCATGGCCATCGACGTCGTGGACATCGTCAGGAAAGGCCGCCACGAGTTGACCGGGCTCTCGGCCGAGCTCGTGGCCGAGCGGGCCCCCGAGCCTCCCCGCCGATTTCTCTCGGTGACCATGCACTTCGTTGTCACGGGCGCCGTGCCGCCCGCCGCCGTTGAACGCGCGCTGCAGCTCTCGCGGGACAAGTACTGCTCGGTCTGGCATTCGATGAGGCAGGACATCCCTCTCACGACGACCTTCGAGGTTCGAACCTGAGCGAGCGGAAGGCCTATCTCGATGCGCTGAGGGGCGTGGCGGTCGTCGTGATGGTGGCCGCACACGTGACCGATTCGTGGACGCGCGAAGCGGATCGCCACGATGAGCGGTACTTCGCACTGGTCTTCGTCAACGGTCTCGCCGCCCCCATGTTCCTGTTTCTTGCGGGCGTCGCGCTGGCCATGGCCGCGGAGAGCAGAGCACGAAAGGTTGGCGCCGCGGAGGCGGCGGCCTCTGTTCACCGTCGTGGATGGCAGATCTTCGGCCTGGCGTTCCTCTTTCGCCTGCAGTCGCAGCTGCTCGGGTGGGGGCCGCTCATCAATCTGCTCAAGGTGGACATTCTCAACGTCATGGGCCTGGCCATGGTGCTGGCGGCGTGGTTGTGGCGCCTGGTCGGCACTCGGGCGGCACGCATCGGGTGTTATGCGCTCGCCACCGCCGCCTTCACCTTCCTCACGCCAATCGTTCGCGACGCCGCGTGGCTGGCCTGGCTGCCGGATCCGATCGAGTCGTATCTCAGGCCTGTGCCGGGGCGCGCGACCTTCACCCTCTTTCCCTGGGCTGGCTTCCTGATGGCTGGCGCGCTCGTCGGCGAGCTGGTCGACGCAGCCCGCTCGCCGGCAGCGGAGGTGCGTCTGCACGCAGGACTGGCCGCCGGCGCGATTGCGGGCATCGCCGGCGGGTACCTGGCATCGTTTCTTCCCGCCATCTACGAGAACGCGCAGTTCTGGACGAGCTCGCCGACGTTCTTCTTCATCCGTCTGGGCATTGTCTCGGCCACGATTCCGGCAGCCTGGCTCGTCGGCCTGGCGTGGGAACCGATCGTGACGATGGGCCGATCGTCCCTCTTCGTCTACTGGATCCATGTCGAGATGGTGTACGGCACGATCGCCACTCCCCTCAAGCGCGCGCTACCCCTCGAGTTCGCGATCCTCGCCACCCTGCTGCTGTCGGCGGTGCTCTACGGGCTGGTCCTGCTCAAGGACCGCCTGATCGCGCGGTGCGGCATTCCGCGCGGACTCAGGATCCTCGCCCCCGTGCTCAAGTGACGCACGCCGACGCGCGGTCGTGGTTCGCCCCTGCGGATCTGCGTACAATGCGCGCATGAGCCGAGCGTGCTCGTGCGTCGTGCTGTTCCTGCTGGTCTGCGGCGCCACCGTCGATGCGCAGGAAGCCCGCCGCCGCTGGGAGATGGAGCGGCAGATCCGGCTCGACAAGTTCGAACAGGTCCTGCCCCGCGCCATGCGCGACAACGGCATCGACATGTGGATCGTTGCCGTCAAGGAGAATCACTACGATCCGCTCTGGAGGGACCTCGGCCGCGGATACGTGACCGGCATCGGCTACTACGTGTTCATCGACCGCGGCGGCGAGCGGATCGAACGTGTTGCGCTCGGTCCCTCCGGCTATCTGATCGACGAGTCGGGAGCCTACGATCGGATCGGTGCTTCATCCGAGTTGCCGAGCCTCGTCAAGGATCGCGAACCCCAGCGCATCGGCGTCAACATGTCCGACGAGCTCGGTCCGGCGGACGGCCTCTCGGCAACGATGCTGGCGCACCTGAAGTCGGTCCTGGGCGAACCTTATGCGAGCCGCCTGGTGAGCGCCGAGAAGCTCGTCTCGGACTTCCGCTCGCGGCGCGTGGCCTCCGAGATCGTGGCATTCGGCGAGGCCTCGGGCCTTGCCGTTCAACTGGCGGAGCGCGCACTTTCGAACGAGGTCATCACCGTGGGCCAGACCACGCTCGAAGACGTGGCGTGGTGGCTGCAGGATCGGCTGCTCGAGCGAGGGCTCGGGTCCGAGTTCGACATGCCGTCGGTGTATGTCACCGGTCCCAAGGGCATCGTGGCCACCTCGTCCGATCGGATCATCCAGCCGGGCGACGTGATGATGATCGACTGGGGCGTGCAGCTCATGAACTTCGGCACCGACGTCAAGCGCGTGGCCTACGTCCTGAAGGACGGTGAGACCAGGCCGCCGCCGAGCATCCAGCAGGCGTTCGACAAGGCGCTCGAGGTCCGCAGCGTGCTCAAGGGGGTACTGAAGCCCGGCGTTCGTGCCGACGAGACGATGAAACGCATGGAAGCCGCGCTTCGCACGGCAGGCTACGGCGTCATCCCGTTCAACCAGCCGAACCAGGACGAGAAGACCGACGTCGTGTTCGGCTTCCATCCTGTCGGCAACACCGGCCACGACATCGGCCCGTCGCTGACCACGTGGCAGCCACTCCAGAGCACCTTCGTGCTCCGCACGGGCCACCTGTTCGCCTTCGAGTACTTCGCCTACACACCCATCCCCGAATGGCAGGGCGCAAAGCTGCGCATTCCGATCGAAGACGATGCCGTCCTGATGGAGGACGGCGTGCAGTTCGTGCACCCGGCCAACTACCGGCTGCTGGTCGTGAAGTAGTCCAGCGCCGCGGAGGCGACGCGCATGGTCTACCGCTTCGGCGTCTTCGAGTTCCGCACGGAGGATGCCGACCTGCGGCGCGACGGCATTCGCGTCCGTCTCGAACCGCAGCCGGCCAGGGCCCTGATGCTGCTGCTCGAACGCGCCGGCAAGGTCGTGTCGCGAGATGACATGCGCGTGTGCCTCTGGGGCAACGACACCACAGTGGGCTTCGATCGCGGCCTTGCCTACGCCATTGGCCAGGTGCGCACCGCACTCGGCGACACCGCCGACAACCCGCGCTTCATTCAGACCCTGCCTCGCCGCGGATACCGGTTCATTGCCCCGGTTCGGCAGGACGACACGCACGAGGAGCCGGCAGGGGATCCGGTCCCGGATGCACAGAGCTCCGCGGACAACGGGCAGACCGACGCGCCGTCGATACCGGAGGCGTCGCCATCACGTCGGCTGTGGGCCTTCGTCGCGATGGGCGTTGTCCTGCTCGCGGTCGCGGCATGGCGCGTGCGCGAGTCGCTGTTCTCGAGGCCGCCAATCGTCGCGGTTGCCCTCTTCGACAACGAGACAGGTCTGGCCCAGTACGATCGCCTGGCTGCCGGCGCCGCGGATGTCATCGTGCATCGACTCACGGGACTCGGCCCGGACGTCGGCATCATCGGCAACGCGCCGGTCCTTCGCGTTCCGCGTTCGTCACGTGATCCCGCCGCAATTCGGCAGGCAACTGCCGCAGACTATCTCGTGTTCGGCCAACTGCAGGCGGACGGCCCGGCGCTCCGTATGGTCACACACCTGGTCCGCCTGGACGATGGGACGCACTTGTGGGTGACGCGCGTGATCAGGCAGCCCGACGAGCTCGACGGGATCGAAGGTCTCGTGGCCGGGCGTCTGGCCGACGCCGTTCGCCAGCACGTCGTCGAACGAGGCACGAACACGCCTCGCTTCATGCCGTAAGCCCAGGACGGCCCTCGACTTCGGTCCTGGTACGCGGGCCGGCCAATCCTCGTTGGACTCGACCGCGGTCCGCCCCGAGACTGCCTGTGGCCTCAGCAGAAGGAGGCGGCGATGCGCACAGTGAACCGGCGGAAGTTCCTGTCGGGGATGACGGCAGTCGCGGGCGGTATCGCGGCAATTGAGTCCACGGACCGACAGCAGGTTGGCAACGGCAGTGGCGCGCCGGACTGGCTGCCGCGGCAGGATCCGGCACTCGTCCAGGAAACGGTCGGCGTCTCCCACCGCGACTTCGACCGCGTCCGTACGCTGGGGGACGCTGTCCGCGGGGAGTACACGTTTGGCCCGGGACCACGTGATCACTTCGTTGTCGACGTGCTGAGCGACCGGCTTGGCATCCAGAGGCCCGGGAGCTCCCGGCAGTCGCTCCACCACGCGGGCCAGCTCGTCTTCTTCCCGCAAGGCCCCGGCACGGTCAGGATTGCCTTTGTCAGGGACGGCGGAAGCGTGCCCCGGCTGACGATCGCGGACAGGGAAGCAGTCTTCTTGACCGCACGACGAAGGTGACGGCCATAATCGAACCGGATGCCCGATGGCCTGCTCGCGTGGCTGACGGTTGCCTTCGTGCTGGTGACCGGCCTGGCCTTTGCCGGGTTCTTTGTCACGCGGTGGTTGTTCGTCGCGACGGCGGAGCGTATCGCCCGCCTCATCGACCGCCAGGTCGGCGGCGTGGCGGCACGCGGGCTCACACGTCTGGCCGTCTACGCACGAGCCACCGGCGTGGATGTCACGGAGGCCGAAAGCCGGTTCGGCCAGCGCATCGATCGCTATGCCCGGCTCATGGACAGTGCGGTCAGGCTGCCGATCCTCGGCCCGGTGGGACTCGACGTCGCGATCAGCCTCTTCCCGGTGGCAGGCGATCTCGTTGCCGGTGGTCTGTCGCTCGTTCTCGTCGCGCGAAGCCTGCGATACGGTCCGCCGGCACCCGTTGTGTCGAGGATGCTCGCGAACGTGTTCACGGACATGATTCTGGGGGCCATTCCGTTCGTCGGGGTGTTCGCCGACATCTGGTTCAAGGCCAATGAGCGCAACGCGCTGCTCATCCGGGAGTTCCTCGAGGCTCGGGAACCAGGGCCCGGCGGGACGTCAACGGCGGGACCGCTTCCAGATTGATCGTGTGGAAGGGCTCCCGCCGCCTCGACCTTATTGCGGCGACGCTGTCGGCGTCGCCGTTGCGGGCTTGGGCAACACGTCCGGCAGGTCGTTCCAGAAGAGCAGCGTATTGAAGACCAGCTGGTGCTCGCCAAAGGTCTGCCACCGGTAGATAGGGTTGTTGGCGAAGAAGATGACCCGGCCCTTGCCCGAAGGCGCGTCCACGATCATGGGCCGGTTGCGGAGCTGGTCAGCACCGCGGAGCAGACCGCTCAGGACACCGGCGTCACCGCCCTGGTAGCGCGCGAGCACCCGTGGCGGGTTCGGTGTCGAGCCCGCCATGGCGGCAAACTGCGCCGGTGGCCCGGCCTGGAGCAGCGGTCCACCAGCCCAGCGAACCGGTAGCGTCTTCTGCCCGCCGTAGCCGTAGAAGAGCGGATGCGTCGGCTGCAGGATCTCCGCCTGCACGTACGGCCCTGGTGCGTACCAGCCGCTTGCCGGCCGCTGCGCGTCTACGCCCCGAGCCAGGCCGAACTCGGCGGGGAAGTAGCTCGCCACGCCGAACGTCATCAGGAGCCCGCCCGCATCCAGGAACTTCTGGAACTCGTTGACGCCTTCGAGACCCATTCCGCCGCGCACGTCGTCGGTCTCGGCATACATGCCCATCGTCTTGAACGTGTCGTTCTTCTTGTATGCCAGCGGCTTCGACAGCTTCGGCTGTTCGAACACGACCGACTTCCCATTCTGTGTCTGGTGCGGGACGAGGATCACGTCGTACTTGCCGCGCAGGTTGGCGCCGGCCTGCACGTGGTCCTTGTGGATCAGATCGAACGGGACCTCGAAGCGATCGAACGCCAGGCGCACCCAGCCCACCTTCTCCGTGTTCGCCCAGGTCGTGTACATCGCGATGCGCGGCAGGTCCACGTCGGTCGATTCGAGATCGGGCGCTGACGGCAGGGCGGCGGCCTGCAGGCCAAGGGCCTGGATTTCCTTGCGGGCGCGTTCCGAGTCTGGAAGGACGAACGAGCCAGCGGGGAAGTCCGTGCCGTTGGCGGTGAACGAGGCCTTCGCACCCTTGATCGCCACGTCCTTCAGGCGGTAGCGCAGCGTGATGAGGTTGAGCGAGCCGTTGTGCTTGACGGCGAGAACCGGGCCCGTGCCCGAAACGGCTCCCGCCGTCACGACGTCCGCTGTCAGGAGCGTTCCGGATGCCTCCAGGATTGCCCTGTCGCCGATCGTCTTCACGTCGATGTTGTTGGCGAGGGGCATTGTCCAGGCGCTGTCGTCGTACGTCGTCAGCGAGGGATCCGGGTACGTCTGCTTTTCGAGCAGCGTCTTGGCCAGCCTGCCGTACGGCTGGTTGAGCTTGATGACATACGAACCCGCCGCGATGGTGTCGTCGCCGACTGTGACCTCCCCGGTCGCCTGGTGCACCTCGATGCCCTGTCGCCTCAGCAGGTTGACGACGCGATCCACCTGTGTCTGGTCGCGCTGCCCGGCGGGAATGACGAAAGCGTGCGGCGCCTTGTCGGCGCCGGCGTTCACCCCGTTCAGCGACTTCCGATAGAAGTTGTCCACGACCATGGCCGGGAACTTCGACGTCAGTTCGAGGGCCGTGAGGAGGCCCGTCTCGGCGTAGTTGATGGAATTGCGAATCGACCAGTCGACTTCGCCGACCGGCGCCGGGTTGGGCCGGTACCACTGGCGCGTCGTCTGATTGCCCTGCAGCCGGGCCTTCTTCGTGTTGGCACCGCCCTGGTTGAAGACTTCGTACATCCGGAGCATCCCGTTGTGGTTGGCCGCCGAGAAGCCGAGATAGCCGGGCGACCACATGTCCACGAACCCGAAATGCCACACGCCCGGCATGCCGTAGTTGGTCAGCTTGTTGACCTCGTAGGTTGCGAAGAAGGGCAACTCGGTGTAGAGCATGGGATCGAGGTTGGCATTCTGCGGGGGCTGGCCGCTGAAGGTGTAGAGCAGCGTCTGCGCCTCGTGGACGTCATGCCAGATGGGCGGCACCCAGTCGAGATACCAGTTCAGGTGAGCGCGCAGTGAGTCCACGCCGTAGTTGATGTCGCGGTTGTTGTCGTGGAAGACGTACTTGCCCCAGTAGGGCGGGCCGCCGTAGTTCTCCCCTCCATCGTAGGCCTCGTCGATCTTGTACGCGTAGTACCAGTCCACGTACCGGTCGCGGCCGTCGACATCCGTGCTCGGCGTGATGCTGACGATGACGTTGTCGCGGATCTGCTGGATGTAAGGTTCCTCGCTGACCGCGAGTCGATAGCCGAGCTCCATGACGCTCTCGGGAGGATTCGTCTCTGCGCTGTGGAGCCCCGCCGTGATGTGGTAGTGCGGCCTGGTGGCGTTGATGATCCGCTGGGCTTCGGTGTCGGACAAGCCACGCGGGTCGGCCAGGCGCTTGAGGTTCTGCCGGTTGACTTCGAGGTTCTTGATGTTGGCCTCGGAGCTGATGAACGCCACGACGATTTCGCGGCCTTCTTCGGTCGTGCCGATGTTGAAGGTCTTGACGCGCCCCGGGAGCGCCTTCTCGAGCGTACGGAAGAACCGGAACTGGTCTGCCGTGTAGGTGAGCTTCTTCTCCGTCCCGATGTGATAGCCGAGGATGTCCTTCGGCGTCGGGACGCCCGTTTTGACGGGCAGTTGTTCGACCAGCGGGGACAGGAATTCGGGCTTGGTCGTCGCCTTCTTCACGAACGCCGCAAAGTCCGGGTCGGTCGGCTGGGTGGCTGCCGTCCGGCCGGCCCCGGCGGCCGGCTGAGCTTGCTCGGCGCCCGGTGCAGCTCCCAACAGGACCAGGACCAGGATCGTCAGGGGCAGCCGACGGCGGAGCCTCCGAGGTAAGATACGCTCCATTTGCGGTAACTCCTCGTCAGTCAAAGAGATAGGGTAAACAGGCCAAAAACCGTTGGCGAGCGGGGCGCACAACGGTAGAATCCAACGCTTTGGGCAGAATCCTATGATCAGTGTGGCCGCGATTCGAATGCAGCAGTTCGGCGTGCAATTCTATCAGGCCTCCCTCACGGCCAACGACATCGACAAGCTCGTGCGCTTCGAGGTGCTGAGCTACATGGACCAGTCGGGCGGCGTGCGCGGGGGCAAGAGGGCCCCGCAATCGAAGATCAACTGGGACCTGCTCGAACGCCGGATCGCGTCGAGCGAGAAGGCCTATCAACGGCAGATCATCCGCAAGAAGATCGAAGAGCTCGTCCAGTACTACGAGCAGTGCCGGCAGGCGCGAGACCTTCCTTCGATTCCCGGCGCCGTCATCATCTCCGCGGACGAGAAGCTGACGTTCGATCCGGTGGAACCCGGCAGTATGGTTGGCAGGCTCCGTGTGCCGGAGCGCGAAGGCATCCTGCGTGCCATCGACGGTCAGCATCGGCTGTTGGCGCTCCATGCCGACATCGACCGCTTTGGCGACGAGCCGTTCACGGTGCCGGCAATCATCTTCGACCGGCTTCCGGAGGATCACATCGTCCAGATGTTCGTGACGATCAATGCGAAGCACACGCGCCTGAACGCCTCGCACCTGGTCACGCTCTCCGGCCGCCAGCTCTACCGCGACGAGGCGCTCGCGGCGGCGCACGACGTGGTCCGCGCGTTGAACGACCGCGAGGAATCGCCACTGCACGGGGACATCAAGCTGCTCGGCGTTGGCAGGGGCCGGGTCGCGCAGGCGCCGCTCGCGCAGGAGCTCAAGAAGCTCTTCGCCGATGACGAGGCGCTTGGCGGCGCGCGCAAGGCCGACGACTTCCGCGAGGACGCCAAGCGGTTCTTCGTCAACTACTTCAAGCAGATCGCCAACATCTTCGAGCCGGCGTGGAACGGCCGCAAATACAGCGTCAAGTCCGCGGCCGCCCTGCGCGCGTTCATTCGCGTCGCGCCGGATGTCATCCAGAAGATCGACCAGCAGCACGCCGACCGATCGGATTCGCGGGCGATTGGCCGTGTGATCTCGCCGTGGGGCCGCCGCATCGGGTCTTTGCGCTTCGAGACCGACGGCGCGTGGAAGCGCCAGGGCACGACGGTCGATGGACTCGCCAAGGAGCTGCGCCTCGCCCTGCAGTACCCGGAAGGCGCGATCTGATCGCACACCACGAAAGTGAAAAGGGCAGCCCGTGCCGCGCACGGACTGCCCTCCTCGGAGAATTGCCGCCAGCTTGGCTCCCCCCAGCATCTGCAGCACAGTGCCACAGATAACAAACTGGCGACGCGGTCCACATAAACAAGGTTCGTGCCGTTGCCGATCTGGCCGAAATTCTCTCGGTTGATTGAAGGACCGGGCCTCGCACTCGACAGGCTCGTGACGCGGATTACATTTCTGCTTGCGAGCGGCGAGCGGCGTCTCCTCCGTTCGCAGGCCGATCCGCTTCCCTGACGAGTCTGGCCATGGCATCGACCCACTCCTCGAGGTCGTTGAGACACGGGCAGAGCGAGTAGGCCTCGGGGTCGCCGCCGCCGGCTGCAAACTGATGCCGCCCTTCGTTGCCGAGCTCGTCGAGCGTTTCGAGACAGTCGGTCGTGAACCCGGGCGCGACGACCAGCGGGCGCTTGACGCCTTGTGACGGCAGGCGCGCGAGGACGTCGGCCGTGGCCGGGGCGAGCCACGCCTCGGGACCGAATCGCGACTGAAAGCAGACCGTGTAGTCCTCCGCCCGCCAGCCCATCTCGGCCGCGAGGCGTTCCACCGTGGCTTCGCAGTGGGACAGGTATGGATCGCCGGTCTCGATGTAGCGCCTGGGCAACCCGTGAAACGTGAGCACGATCCTGTCCGGCGACTCCGGCCTGGCCGCGGTCGCACGGCGGATGCACGCAGCCACCGCGGAGATGTACGACGGGTGCTCGAAGAACGGCGGAACGTACTGGATTGTGGGCACGAACCTGCGGAGACCGTTCTGAACGAGGCCCGCGCGCCCGGTCGCGGCCTCGTTCACCCCGTCGTAGATCGAGGCGGTCGTCGTCGACGAGTACTGCGGAAACATCGGCAGAACCACGATGCGCTCGATGCCCGAGGCGACCAACCCGCCGACCGCAGCCTCGAAGCTCGGGCCGGCGTACGCCATGCCGAGCGCGACGCGGTACCCCTCGCCGAGGCGGGCTGCCAGCGCCGCACATTGTCGCTGCGAGTGTACGAGGAGCGGCGATCCCTCGTCGGTCCAGATGCGGCGGTACAGGGCCGCGGAACGCCGGCCGCGCAGCGGCAGAATGCCCCCGCGCAGGATCGGCTGCCACCACAGGGGCGAGTAGTCCACGACGCGCGGATCGGACAGGAACCGCGCGAGGTAACGTCGCACGGCCGAGGGCGTTGGCGCGTCGGGGGTTCCGACCTGTGCGACGACGACGCCGGTGGTGTTCACGTGGTTCGCTCCGCGGCCAGCGGGAGCACGTGGATCCCCTCTTGCTCGAGCGCCCGTCGAATCGCCGCGGCCAGGCTCGCCGCGCCGGGCGTGTCGCCGTGGACGCAGATCGTGTCCGCCTCGAGCGCGATCGGCGTCCCGTCGAGAGCGGCGACGCCGCCGCCGCGGGCCATCCCGATTGCGCGCCTGACGACGATGGACTCGTCGTGAATCACGCTTCCGGACACGGTTCTCGGCACGAGAGAGCCATCCGGCTGGTACGCGCGGTCTGCAAAGACCTCGGCGGCCGCGCGGAGCCCGGCGCTGGCGCCTGCCTTCAGCAACTCGGAACCCGGGAGCCCGAAGAGGATCAGTCGCCGGTCCACTGCCGCAACGGCCCGGGCGATGGCGTCGGCCAGCGCCCGATGGCGGCACGCCATGTTGTACAGAGCCCCGTGTGCCTTGACGTGTTGCAGGCGCACCCCCTGTCGAGCGGCGACCCCGGCCAGCGCGGCCACCTGATAGACGACCAGGTCCTCGACCTCCTGGGGCGTGCACGTCATCTCGCGCCGGCCGAAGCCGACCAGATCCGCAAACCCGGGATGCGCCCCGACCGCGACGCCCGCGTGCCTGGCGAGGGCGATCGTCTCCCGCATGACGCCGGGGTCGCCGGCGTGGAATCCGCAGGCGACGCTGGCGGACGTGATGCTGGGCATCAGGGATGCGTCCTCGCCCATGAGCCAGGGACCAAACGACTCGCCGACATCAGAATTGAGATCAATTCTCATTTTTCTATTGACCGACCGTTTCGGTCGGAATTAGGCTTGGAGCCCAGAGTTGAGACTATGTCTCAACTCTGCTTCTTCCATGGTACTGCCACGAACCGTTGTGATCTCGCTCCACCACGCTGCCGGGGTTCCAGCCGGCATTGCCAACATCAAGTCGGTCGCCGGCGTGGCCCCGACCCGCGAGCAGCAGACGCTCGGCCGCGCGTGGTCGGTGCTGCCTCCGGCCGGAACCGGGCGACTTCTGCCAGAGACGCTGCTGGCGGAGGTTCTCGAGGCCGGACCGGAGGCGGCACCCACCATGCCCGGCTCGTCTGTCGAGCCTGCTGGCCGCGCGGTCGCCGCACGTCCCGCTCCCGCATCAACACACACGTGGCGTTTTGAGATCCGTTTGCTGATCGCTGTTCCGGATCTGCTGTCGGCCGAGCAGGTGGTGCACGCGCGCCGCCTGCTCGACGCGGCCGAATGGGTAGACGGCAAGGTCGCCGCGGGCCACCAGTCGGCCCGCGCCAAGGACAACGTCCAGATTCCGGAAGGCCTTCCCGCTGCCCGAGAGGTCGGCGAGACGATCCTCATGGCGCTACAGAGGAACCCGCTCGTTCTGACCGCCGCGTTGCGGCTGCACGTCCTTCCGCCCCTCTTCAATCGCGATTTCCGGCGGCCAGTCCTTCGGCGGACACGTCGACCACGCCATCCGGCAGGTGACCGGAACCGCAAACAGGATGCGGACCGACCTGTCCTGCACGCGTTTCCTGTCGAATCCCGACGAGTACGACGCCGGGGCGCTCGTTGTCGAGGACGTGTACGGCGTGCACAGCGTCAAGCGACCGGCTGGCCGCATGGTACTGTATCCTTCGGCGAGCCTCCATCACGTACGCCCCGTGACTCGTGGGGCCCGGACCAGCTCGTTCTTCTGGCTGCAGAGCATGGTGCGCAACGACGTCGATCGCACGCTGCTCTTCGATCTCGATACGGCCATCCGTGGGTTCACCCACGAGCGGGTCGATCACCCTGTGGCGGTCCAGTTGACCGCCGTCTATCACAACCTCCTGAGGAAGTGGGCCGAGCTCTGACGACCTGCAGGAGCATTCGATGAAGGGAAGACTGACAGTGATTCGCATCATGCTCGCCGTCATGCTCGTCGGCGCGACCGTCGTCGGAACTGCGGCTCAGACGCCGTCGAGCGCCCAGACCCCGCCGAAGACGGGCATTCTCCTCCTGGCTCACGGCGGGGCCAGGGAGTGGAATGAACGCGTCACGGCGCTCGCCTCGACCCTCGACGAGGAGCAACCGGTCGAAGTGGCGTTCGGCATGGCGTCTCGCGCGTCCATCCAGGCCGCCGTCGATCGCCTGGCCGCGCGCGGCGTGACGGAGGTCGTCGCCGTTCCGCTGTTCGTGTCGTCCTGGAGCTCGGTGATCACGTCGACCGAGTATCTGCTCGGGCTTCGCGGCGAGGCTCCACCGGATCTCGCGCTCTTCGCCAGGATGGACCACTCCGCCCATGGTGCCTCGACCGCCGCACCGGCGGCCGGTCATGCGCAACATGCGGCGCCAGCCGCCGACCCGACCTCGCCGGTCGCTCTTCCGGTTCCCGTGCGGATGACCTCCGCGCTCAACCGCCACGAGCTGGTGGGCCGCATTCTGGCCGATCGCGCGCGTTCGGTCAGCGCGGCGCCTGCCCGGGAAGCCGTGGTCATCATTGCGCACGGACCGGTACCCGAAGAGGACAATCGGCGCTGGCTTGCCGACATGGCCGTTCTGGCCGAGCAGGTGAGAGCGTCCGCGCCGTACGGCGCCGTTCACTACATGACGGTCCGAGACGATGCGGGTCCCGAGATGCGCGAGCGCGCCACGCAGGAGTTGCGCGAGCTCGTCGAGGGCGAGATCGCGGCCGGGCGCAGTGTGCTCGTGGTTCCACACCTGTTGTCATTCGGAGGCATCGAGAAAGGCGTCCGCAAGCGTCTCGAAGGGCTTGCCTACACGATGACCAGCCAGGCGCTGATGCCCGACGACCGCCTCGTCGAGTGGGTTCGGCTGCAGGCGGCATCGGCGCCTCCGGGAAGCATCGACCGATGACGGTCCATTCGAACGGAGTTGTGACGTGTCACGGTTGACGTCCCCGCGATTGCGAATTGTTCGGGCGCTCGGCACCGAGCTGCCCGGTCTGACGAGAAAGTCGGCCCAGAAGCGTCCGTACGGCCCTGGCCAGCACGGCCCGACCCAGCGCAGGAAGAAGGCCTCGTCGTATGCGCTTGCGCTTCGCGAGAAGCAGAAGATCCGATTCAACTACGGACTGACCGAACGCGCGCTGCGCGGCCTCGTCGAACGCGCCACCAGGATGCGCGGGAACACAGGGGTGACGCTCATTCAGTTGCTCGAACGGCGGCTCGACAACGTGGTCTTCCGGAGCGGGTTCGCCCGCACGATTCCCGCGGCGCGGCAGCTCGTCGCGCACGGCCACATCACCGTGAACGGCCGCACCTGCGACATCCCGTCCAGGCGGCTCGACCTCAACGACGTGGTCGGGGTGAAACCATCAGGCCGGGCAGCGGTCGAGCGCGCCTACGAATCGGGTTCAGGGCTGGAATCGCCATGGCTCGACATCAATCGGTCCGAGCAGACGGTCCGCGTCGTCTCCTACCCGGATGAGGCGTTCGTGCCGTTCGACGTCGAGATGCGCTTGATCGTCGAGCACTATTCGCGCGTACTCTGAGCAGCAGGCACAAGAACAGGAAGGGACAGGGCCGATGGCGCAGCACTCCATGACATCCACCGCAGCACACGACGAGGAAACACTGGCCGAGAGCGAGAACGTCTCCGTCCATCAATGCTCGTGCGGGAAGGTCCACCTGCAAATCGGTGCCGTCTGCCTGACAATGGAAGCGCTCGACCTGGCCGAAGTCGGGACCGTGATCCTGCGTGCGCTGGAGCGGCGGCGGGACCTCAGAGCGGGCCCGGCGTCGATGGTCAACTGAAGACAACCGAGCGGCGGGACGGGAACGTCGTACGGGTGGGTTCGGATCCGCAGGGAACCGGCGGCTGCCGTCGGACATGCCGGGCCGGCCGCCCACGGATGGGCAGACACCTCGAAGAACTGACAGGTCAGCGACAGGCGTCGTCGTTCACGGAGAGACGCCGTCGTCGCCGTGCGCTCGACGATCGGCAGCGGCCCGGTTGCCGGGCCCATCGTGAACACGGGCGCCGTTCCCGGTACGTGTCCGCTGGTAGAGATACGAGACGGTCACGAGCAGCACGCCAATGGCCAGGAATCCGATCACGCGGTAGATGCCGCCCAGCGTCGAGAGATCGACGATACCGACCTTCACGACCGTCACACCGATGACGGCCATGCCGATCCACCGGATGGACGCCAGGGATTGCCACATGCCGATGACAATGAGCGCGGCGCCGTAGGCACCCCACGCGAGCGACCGCATCAGCTCTTCGCTGAGTGCGGCCTGGAGCGTCCGCGGCTGCGCGTCCCAGTACGCCGCGATCTCCGCGGACAGCCACATCATCGTGAGCACACTCGCGCCAGTCTCCAACCCGACCGGCAGGGCGCCGGCGGCCTCATCCGCCGGGCGGTGCAGGCGCCACGCCCGCGCCAGGAGATACGCCAGGACGACAATCACGAGCGTCGCCAGGGATCGATCGTTCACGATGACGGCCGTCGACGCCCCTGAATCGAAGTAGCCGTCGGACAGCCTGATGGCAGCCAGCGCGAGCAGCGCCAGCCCGCCGATACGGAAGATCCGGCTGGGCGCCCTCAGTCCAATCCACGCGGCCGCCGCACCCTCCGCCGCCCACCCGATCACGGCGACACGCCCGTCGAACTGAATGGCCGTGGCCAGCGCCACCAGCGTGAACGACAGCCCGGCCGCATTGAGTGCCATCACCGGATCGCGGCGTTCCGCGATGAACCAGAGACCGGCAGACACGAGCGCCAGGACGGCGCCGGCGCCACCCCGCCAGTCGGGAGCGACGGGACCCAGTATCTGTGAGAGCAGCCCGAACAGACCGATCATCGACAGGTGCAGGACCAGGAGGTCCGGGAGACCGAGCGGCCGTTCCTGCCGAAGCATTCTGTCGAGCATCGCGACCACGTGCAGTGTCGCGAGCGCGATCGCGGTGACGAAGCTGGACGTCAGCGACGATGTGCTGCTGTACTCGAGGTAGCCGAGCAGCGGCAGGTAGGTGCCGAGGAGGATGAGCAGCCGCAGCCATCCACGGTGCGGAGTCGTCGTGAGCAGCAGGCCGACAGAGGTGACCACAATCAGGTAGACGTGAAAGAAGGGAGGGTGACCTGAGGTGATGGCCAGCGCCGCGAGGTGGTAGAAGAACGGTGCGGTACCGAGGAGGGCCGCTGCCAACGTGGCGCCGCCGCCGTCCATGCGTACGGTCACTCGCCACATGCCAACGAACACGGCGCAGAATGCCGTGAGGCACAGAAGGATCCAGGCCCAGTCATCGTCCGCGTAGTTGACGGTGGCCCAGCTGACCAGCACGCCGAGCGTCAGCACGTAGCCGACCGACGCGACGGCCATCCACCCCTGCCGTGCGACGAGGACCAGCACGCCGAGAGCGAGCGCGAGGAAGTACGACAACAACAGCGTCGTGTCGTGCGCGCTGCCGCTCACGAGGAACGGCGTGAGGAAGCCGCCGATGCAGGCAATGAGGGCCAGCAGTTGCGATCGGCCGCGATTGGCGAGCCACGTGGCCAGCAGCGTCGTGCTGAACATCGCGCCAAAACCGGTCCATTGGTCGACGAGCGCGTAGAAGGCGAGCGCCGAATAAGCGGCGAGATAGAGCGTCACCAATCCGACGCCCGTCAGTGCCAGGCCGAAACGTTCCACGTGGCGGGCGACCCGCCATCCGCCGGCCACCAGCGCCAGGCCTGCAGCCGCGCCGGTGAGGACGCGGGTCGCAGGCGGGATCCAGTCGTTGTCGAACGCGTACTTCAGGAAGAAGCTGACGCCGACGAGCAGGATGGCCACGCCCGCATACAGCAGCCAGCGCCCTCCGATGCGCGATTCGAGGTCGTCGGACGCGCTCGGCCCGCCGGCCATGACAGCCGCCTCGCCGGCGGTGGCGCCGTCCGGCTGTGGATGGCGCGGCTCGATCGGGAGGTGGGATCTCGGTCCTGGTGCGAGGTCAGCAGCCGCAGGCGCCGCGTGGCTCGCGGCTGGTTTCGCCTCCGATCCGGGTGCTCGCAGGGCAGCCTCCTCCAGGGACTCGATCCGCGCTCGAAGCCGTGTCACGTCGTTCGACAGGCGGGACAGGCGGATGAAGCCCACGAAGGGCAGGACCAGGATCGCGAGGCCCAGTGTGGCCGCAACCAGGCCGAGCAGCCCAAGCACGCTCAAAGTGTGGTGCCTGGGTTCTGCGCTGTCAACGCGGCTCGCGGTCGACGTCCGCGCCCCGCACTCGTCCGGCCGCGCCGTTCGGCCTGAGCGGTGTTCGGCGCTATCATGCGCCGCATGAGACTGACGTCGCTCTTCGTCCTCCTTGCCCTCGGGAGTGCGGTGGCCCAGGGTCCGCCGCAGACGCAGGAGGACGACTACACGAGATATGAGCTGCTCACCCCTGAGACGGGGCAGTTCCGGATCCTGTACGAGGTCACCGCGACTCGCGCCGGCGCACCATACTTCTTCAACGCGATTCGTCGCGGCAGCGTGGCCACAGACGAGCGCGTATCCGATCGGGCGACGGGCCTGCCGCTGAAGTGGGAAGTCGTGAGCGGCGCCCAGGCGAGAGCCGAGGGACATCCCGCGGCTGACCTCGAGACCGACTGGATCAAGGTCCACCTGGCGAGGCCCGTTCCGAGGGACGGCGAGGCGCGGGTCCTCATCGACAAGACCTACAAGGACGACAAGAGCTACTACCGCGAAGGGGACACGATCGTGTTCAATCGCGCGCTCGGCATCCGGCGCAACAGCATCGTGCTGCCGCCCGGCTATGGCCTCGTGAGCTGCAACGTGCCGTCGCAGGTGCTGCCGACCACCGACGGTCGCGTGATGATCTCGTTCATGAACCCCGGTCCGGCCGCGGCGCCGCTGATCGTGAGAGCCCGGCCGGGACTGGCGCGGTTCACGCCCTCGATTCCCGACACGCGCGGCGAGCCCGCCCTCGTCACGCCGCCCTCACACGCGTCCATGTTGATCGAGCGCGCGCGACAGGACCCCGAAATCGTCTACGTCCTCGACGACCCTCGCTCCCACCGATTCGACCTCTCTCACGACTACACGGAGACAAGGCCCGGTATCGCTCACTACTTCAATGTCGTCCGACCAGGGAGCCGCGTGTCGCGACCTTCGGCGCGCAACCTCGATACCGGCGAAGATCTCGCGGTCGAGACGCTCACGGGCGAGGCATTGAAGGCACGGAATCTCGACCCGGGTCAGCCGGTTGCACCTGGCAACGACGTCGTCGTGGTGACGTTTCCGTCCGTGAAGGCTGGCGGATCGACGCGGCTGCGCATCTCTGAGACCTACGCCGATCCTGGACGGTACCGGTTGGACGGCGACGAACTGGTCTGGGAGCGTTCGTTCGGGCGCCCTCGCAACACGGTTCTGCTGCCAGCCGGGTGGACGGTCGTCGCCAGTGCGGTACCAGGCACCATCTCCGAGGATGCCGACGGCCGACAGCGGCTCGCCTTCGAGAACAACCGGCCTGGCGGGATCGACGTGCTGATCCGCGCGCGCCGCGTCCGCTAGACGGGGCGGGCCGATCGCGCCAGGGTGACCAGCAGCGCCTTTTGTGCGTGCAGCCGATTCTCCGCCTGATCGAAGACGACCGACGCGGGCGACTCGATCACTTCATCGGTGACCTCCTCGCCGCGGTGCGCCGGCAGGCAGTGCATGAACGCGGCGTCAGGTCTGGCCAGCGCCATGAGCGCCGCGGTCACCTGGTACCGCGCGAACTTGCGGTGGCGTTCGGCATATTCGACTTCCTGGCCCATGGACGTCCACACGTCGGTGTAGACCGCATCGACGTCGCGGACGGCTGCCTTCGGGTCGGTGAACTCGGTCAGCCCCGCACCGTGCTGCGAGACCTCGGCAGCCTGATCGACCACTTCGTCGGGGAGCTCGTACTGCCTGGGGGTTGCGACGTGAACCGAGGCTCCCAGCATCATCGCCGCGTGCACGAGAGAGGTGCACACGTTGTTGCCGTCGCCGACGAATGCGAGGCGGCGCCCTTCGAACCGTCCATTCCACCGTTCGGCCAGGGTGAGCATGTCGGCCAGTGCCTGGCACGGGTGCTCCTCGTTGGTCAGTGCGTTGACGACCCTCAGCCGCGGCGTCGTCTGCGCGATCTCGACCAGCCGCTCCTGTGCGAAGGTCCGGATCACGGCAGCGTCCATCCATCGCTCGAGGTTGCGCGCCACGTCATCGAGCGGCTCGCGGTCGGCGTGCATGACGTCGGCCGGGATCTCGACGATGTCACCTCCCAGTTCGCGGACGCCAATGGTAAAGGTGACGCGCGTCCGGAGGGAGGGCTTCTCGAAGAGCAGGCCGACGTGACGGCCGGCCAGCGTCTGTGCGGTTGGCGCCTTCGGCCCGAGCCGGCGGTCGGCCTTCATCTGGATCGCCAGCTCGATGGTCGATCGCAGCTCGGTGGGCGTCAGATCCAGAACTGACAGGAAGTTCTTCGTCACGGTTGTCCCTTCCGGGTGATCGTCGTCCTGGAGGAGGCCGCTGGACTAGGTGCGGTAGTCCGCGTTGATCCGGACATACTCCGCCGACAGGTCGCAGGTCCACACGGTGGCTTCACAGGTGCCGTTCGTCCCCAGGTTCACTTCGATGTCGAGATTGGTGCCCGCCAGGTAGTCGGCAGCCGCCGGCGCGCGATCGTCGAATGGTCGTCCGTCCGCGAAGAGCACGAGATCGCCAATCCGGACGTGCGAGCGGTCGAGCACGAAGGCAGCTCCGGACCGCCCCGCGGCGGCCACGAGCCGTCCCCAGTTCGGATCCGCGCCGTGGAGAGCGGTCTTCACCAGAGGCGAGTTCGCGATGGCGCGAGCGGCCGTCCATGCGTCGGCGTCCGAGGCCGCTCCGGTGACCGTGACGGCGGCGACCTTCGTTGCGCCCTCCCCGCCGCGAACGATGGCGATCGCCAGTTCGTGAGCCACGGCCCGGAAGCCCTCGACGAGCGTCGGGTACAGCGTTTCGTCGATGACGACACCGCTCGCGCCGTTCGCGAGGGCGAAGACGCAGTCGTTGGTCGAGGGCTCGCCGTCGACCGTGATGGCATTGAACGTGTGGCGAGACGCATCCGAGAGCGCACGGTACAGCATCGCCGGATCCACCGCCGCGTCCGTCGTGAGGTAGCCGAGCATGGTGGCCATGCGCGGCTCGATCATGCCGGAGCCCTTGGCCATGCCGCCCACACGGAATGCGCCGACGTCGGTCGCCACCTGGACGGCGGCCTCCTTGGGGAAGGGATCCGTCGTCATGATGGCGACCGCCGCCGCGCGTCCCCCGTCGGTCGAGAGGCCGGCACTGGCACGCGGCACGCCGGATCGGACGGCGTCCATCTGGAGGTTCACTCCGATGACGCCGGTCGACGCCACGAGCGCGTGGTCGACCGGGCATCCCACGCTTGCCGCGGCAAGCGCCGTCATCTCCTGCGCGTCGGCAAGCCCCTGCGGGCCCGTGCAGGCGTTGGCACATCCGCTGTTGGTGACGATGGCCTGGGCGTGCCCGCCGCTTCGACTCAGATGCTCCTGGCTGACCAGCACCGGCGCGGCCTTCGCGAGGTTCAGCGTGAAGAGACCGGCCGCGGTGCACGGCAGGTCGGAGACGAGCAGCGAGAGGTCTGGTTTGCCGCTGGCCTTGATGCCGCAGTGCACGCCGCTCGCGCGAAATCCTTCCGGGGCCGTCACGCCTCCCGCGATTCGGCTACAGGGCATGCGGTGCCGCCCCCGGCGCGGATCGGAGCACCCGGCGGTTGTCGACGACGATCCGCGTGCTCATCCGTCGACCTCCGACAACACTCGATCCAGAATCGCCACCGCCTCCTCGATCTCGGCAGTCGTCACCGTGAACGGCGGCAGCATCCGGACCACGCGCTCCGCCGTTCGGTTCACGATGAGGCCCGCGCTCCGGGCGCTGTCGACGACGGGCTGCGCGTCGATGGCGAGTTCCAGCCCGCGCATGACTCCCGCCCCCCTGACCGATGTGACGGATGCGTGCCGGGCGCGAAGGGACTCGAGCTGCTGGCCGAAGTACGGCCCCACCTCGCGCACGTGTCCGATGACGCCTCCCCCGTCGTACGGGACAGCCTCGGTGGTCCCGGTGAGCTCCTCGATGACCGTGAGTGCCGACCGCATGGCGAGGAGGTTGCCGCCATAGGTCGTCCCATGATCGCCGGCGAAGATCTGCTGCGCGACGTGCTCGGCCACGAGCGCCGCGCCGACCGGCACGCCGGAGCCAATTGCCTTGCCCACCGCGATGAGATCCGGCGTCCACCCGAAGGCCTGGTGGGCAAACGCGTCGCCCGTTCGGCCAAGGCCGGACTGGATCTCGTCGGCGATGAGGAGCGTTCCTGTCGCCCTGGTCACGCGGGCCAGGGCCGAGGCAAACCCTGGCGAGAGCGGGTGCACGCCGCCCTCTCCCTGGATGGGCTCGGCGATGACCGCGGCCGTGCGGTCGGTCACCGCGGCTTCGAGACCCTGCACGTCGTCGGGCGCCACGAAGGTCACGCCAGGCACGAGCGGCTCGAAGGGTTCGCGGTAGTGCGGGTTGGAGGTCACCGAGAGCGCACCCAACGTGCGGCCCGAGAACCCGTGCTCGAGCGCCACGAATCCTGTCCGATGCTTCACGCCCTGCGAGAACCAGTAGCGGCGGGCGAACTTCAGGCACGCCTCGACCGCCTCCGCGCCGCTGTTGCAGAAGAACGCGCGCTGCAGGCCGGAGAGGGCCGCCAGTCGTGCCGCCAGTTGGCCCTGGAGCGGATGGTAGTACAGGTTGGACGTCTGGATGAGCGTCGCCGCCTGTTCGGCGATGACCGCCGTCAGACGCGGGTGCGCGTGTCCCAGCACGACCACGCCGATGCCGGAGAGGAAGTCGAGATAGCTCCGCCCCTCGGCATCGAAGAGTCGCGTGCCCTGGCCGCGAACGAAGACAAGCGGCTGCCGTTTGTAGGTCTGCAGGACGTGGCGTGCTTCGAGAGCCTGCACGTGTTCGGTTGTCGTTGTCATGCGGTGATCCGTGTTCCTTCGAGTCCCGTCATGGCCCCCCGGTCGGCGATGGCACGACCGAGCGCTCGAGGGTTGCGGCCATCGACGATGGTGACGTGCCGGACGCCGCTTCGGGCCGCGGCCTCGCACGCCCGGAGCTTGGCGACCATGCCGGCGCTGGCGGTGCCGGACCGCACGAGCGCCCTGATCTCTTTCGAGTCGAGCACGGGGAGCGTGCGGCCTTCTTCGTCGAGGACGCCTGCCGTGCCGCCCGCGATGATCAGGTGGCGGACGTCAAGCCGGGCGGCGAGACTGCCGGCAAGGGTGTCGGCATTGACGTTGTAGAGCTGCCCGTTCTTCGCGGCGCCGATGCACGCGACGACAGGCAGGAACGCCCGCCTGGTGAGGACCTCGAGAAGGGCAGGCGACCTGGCCTTCGTCGGCTCGCCGACCAGGCCGAGGTCGACCACTTCGCCGGTCGTCGCACGATGTGGCGCGGCCTTGCGCAGGGGAGCGACCTCGGCGTCCGCGCCCGTCAGGCCGACGGCACGCCCCCCGGCCGCGTTGATGGCGGCCACGAGGCGCGTGTTGACGAGGCCCGCCAGCACGCCGACAACCACGCCGAGCGTGTGGCTGTCGGTCACGCGCAGACCGTCGACCTGGCGCCTGGGGAGGCCGGCCGCGGCCAGCGCCGCATCGATCTCACGGCCGCCGCCGTGGACGACCACGAGCGGACCGGCCTGTGACGCCTGTGCGAGCACGCGGCCCATCGACGCCAGCTTCGCGTCGTTCTCGAGCAGCTCCCCACCCAGCTTGACGAGCGTCGTCTTCACAACAGGCCCGTCCGCTCGTCGAGCCCCTGCATCACGTTGAAGTTCTGGACGGCCTGTCCCGCGGCGCCCTTGCCGAGGTTGTCGATGACGCTGACGACGAAGACGCGCCTGCCGGACTCGTCGACCTTCCAGCCGATGTCGCAGAAGTTGGTGTGCGCGACGTGCTTGATCTCCGGCAGCGCATCGCCGGTCAGGCGGACGAACGGCGCCGACCCATACGCGCGATCGAAGGCGGCGGCGACCGCTATGGCCGTCGCGCCCGGCACGAGCGTGGCGTACACGCTCGCGAGAATCCCGCGATCGAGAGGCACCAGGTGGGGCACAAAGGTCACCGATCGACCGAGCGCCTGCTCCATCTCCGGCGTGTGGCGGTGTCCGAACGCCGCGTAGGCCGACACGCTGCCGTGATTCTCGGAGAAATGCGTGCGATCGGACGGCGCTTTCCCCGCGCCAGAGATGCCCGACTTGGCGTCGATGACAATCGCGGTGTCCATCGGGAGGAGGCCCGCCCGGGCGAGCGGCAGCAGGGCCAGGAGCGAAGCGGTCGGGTAACAGCCCGGATTGGCGACCAGGCGGGCATCGCGAATCGACGCCGCCTCGAACTCCGTCAACCCGTAGGCGACGCCGTCCGGCAGTGACCCGGTCGCCGGGTACCATCGCTCGCGCCACGCGTCATCGCGCAGCCTGTAGGCGCCCGACAGATCCACGACGCGCGTCCCCGCGGCCAGCAGCGTGGGTGCGACCTGGGCCGAGGCCGATTCCGGAAGTGCCAGGAAGACGACGTCGGCCTGGTCGACGAGCGCATCGAGGTCGAGCGGCCGCACGTCGCCGTCCCAGATCCGCGCGAGCGCGGGCAGCGGCCGCGGCGTGCTGGTGGCCTGCGAGGCCGTGGCGATCGTCAGGTGCGCGTGCGGATGGCGGGCAAGGATGCGCACGAGCTCCTGTCCGGCATACCCGGTCGCGCCGGCAATGCCGACCCGCACGGGCGCCTCGTGCTCGCGATCGGCCATCTCACCCGCTGCCGCCCTGGTCTCGTCCGTCACGTCGATCTCCGTGGTGCGTGTCGCTGCCTGCTGGCCGGCGCCAGGAAGGAATATTTATACAGGACCGGCTCATTCGTGTCAACGAATCGGGTGTAAACAATCGACGAATCGATGTATATTCATGCGCGCGGACGCATAATTATCACTTGTCATGAAGCCACGGCGCCTTGCGGCCATCAGGGATCTCGTCGAGCACGAAGCCATCCGGAGTCAGGAGCAGTTGAGGCTGCGGCTGGCCGCGCGGGGCTTCGTCGTCACGCAAGCGACCTTGTCGAGGGACATCAAGGAGATCGGCCTTGCCAAGCGAGCGTCGGACGGCGCGTATCAGCCCGCGGACGCCGAAGCCGTGCCCGAAGCGGCGTCGGCCATGGCCCAGCTGTCGCGCGCGGCCACCGAGTACCTCGCACGTGCCGAGCCCGTGCAGCAGCTCATCGTGCTGCGGACCGGGCCGGGGCAGGCCCAGCTGCTGGGTCTTGCCATCGACCGGACGCGCCTGCCAGGTGTGGTCGGCACGATTGCCGGCGACGACACCATCCTCGTGATCGCGCGCGACGCGCGGCGCGCGCAGGCGGTCGCGAAGACGCTGAACCAGCTATCGGGCAAGGAGCCTCGATGACGGCCTTCGGGCTGCGCAGTATGATCGGAAGGCTGTCGCCCGCGCGCGAGCGGCATCCTAACTCGTTCATCCGTCAGGTCCCATGACTCAGCATCTCTGGTCGGGTCGATTCGATTCGACGCCCGACCCGGCCGCTTTCGACTTCGGCATTTCCTTTCCGTTCGATCGCCGCCTCTTCGAAGACGACGTGACGGGCAGCCTGGCGTGGGCCCGCGCGCTGAACGAGGCCGGCGTGCTCGACGAGGCCGACGCCCTCGCGATTCGCGACGGACTGACCGCGATCCTCGAGCAGGGGAAGGCGGATCCCGCGTGGATCGCCGGACCGGACGAGGACGTTCACGCGTTCGTCGAGCGTCAGCTGGTCGCGCGCATCGGCGACGCCGGCCGCCGGCTGCACACGGGCCGGTCGAGGAACGAACAGGTCTCGGTCGATCTCCGGCTCTATCTGCGGCGTCGCATTCCCCTGCTCCAGGCCAGGCTCGCCCGCACGATCGCGGCCTTCGCCGACCAGGCCGAGCGCGCGGAGGCCGCACTGATGCCTTCCTACACGCACCTTCGTCGCGCGATGCCGGTGCTCGTCTCGCACTTCCTGCTGAGCCACGCCGTCGCGCTTCAGCGCGATCACGATCGGCTGTCCCGCGCGCGCGACGAAGCCGATGCCCTTCCGCTCGGCTCCGGCGCGATTGCCGGCACCGGTTACGCCGTGGACACCGCGTCGCTCGCGCGCGAACTGGGGTTCTCGCGTGTCGTGCTCAACAGCATGGACGCCTCTTCCGATCGCGACTTCGCGGCCACCTTCCTCTACGCGGTCTCGCTCGCGATGGTGCACCTGTCCCGCATCGCCGAGGACTTCATCCTCTTCACGAGCGAAGAGTTCGGGTACTTCGAGCTGTCGGACCAGACGGCGACGGGCAGCAGCATGATGCCGCAGAAGAAGAATCCGGATCCCCTGGAGCTCGTGCGCGGGAAGGCCGGCCGCAGCATCGGTCACCTCACCGGTTTCCTGGCGACCATGAAAGGGCTGCCGACCGGGTACAACAAGGACCTGCAGGAAGACAAGGAGCCGCTCTTCGACGCGGAGGACACGCTCGGCGTGTCGCTCGACGCCACGGCCTCCGTCGTGTCGCGTCTGTCGCTGAATCGGGTGCGGACCACGCGCGCGGCCTCCGGCCTCCTGCTCGCCACCGACGTCGCCGACTACCTCGTGGGGCGCGGCGTGCCGTTCCGGCAGGCGCATGAGGTCGTGGGCGCCATGGTGCGCCAGCTGCTGCAGGATGGCCGGGCCATCGAAGACCTGAGCCTGCCGGAGTGGCAGGTCTTCCATCCGCTCTTTGCCGAAGATGTCACGTCCAGGGTCACGGCATCGGCATCGGTCGCGGCACGCCGCACGCCACAATCGACGCATCCGGAAGCCGTGGCGTCTCGTCTCGCCAGTCTGAGGGGCTGGCTGGGGTCGCTTCAACCGCCAGTTGCCCGGGAGCCCGACCTCTGTTAAACTCCCTTTGCCCTGCGCCCTGCGGTCTACCGACCGTTCAGGCCTGAGCTTCCCACCCTGCGCTGATGCTCTTGACGGGCCTGTAGAGCTTTTCGGGGGAGTTGCATGCAGCAACGCCAGTATCGACCTGGCGACGTGCTCGACGATTACTGTCCGCGCGAGCGTCGCATAACGGACCATGCCGTAGTGGCGATGGTCGACGATGACGTCCAACGCACGCGATGTGTCGTGTGTGAGGCGGAACACGAGTTCAAGAATGCGCGCGTGCCGGCCCAGCGCAAGAAGGGGACGACCGCGGCGCTCTTCACCCAGGTCCTGGACAACATCGAGGCGCCGGCCAGCCGCCTTGCGGCGCCGGAGACCTCGGTCCCGGCCAATCCTCCCGCGGCCGATGTCGCTCCCCCCCAGACTGTGGCGCCACAAGCCCCTGAGACCAGTGAACCGGCCGCTGCGGCCGCGGAGGGCGCGGAAGACCGGCCGTTCCGTAGGTCCCTGATTCGCGCCCAATTGCCGCGACCCGAAGGCCAGCCTCCTCCGCCGCGCGCCATCCCCGAATTCACGATGCACCAGCCGGTCAATCCCCGCGGGAAGCGTGGCGGCGGCCGCTTCCGCAGGCGGCCGTCACCGGGGCACGATTCCGGCGGTCCGATGCGGTTCGGAGCGCGTGAACAGGGCAACGGCCCGGGCGGCCGCCGCCGACGGCGAAAGAAGCACTGAACGGGCCGACGGCCCGCGACTCCACACCAGAATCGAGCGACGGATGAGCGTGCGAATGGAAGGCAAGGTCGGGCTGGTCGTCGGTGTCGCCAATCACCGGTCGCTGGCGTGGGCCATCGCTCAGGCGACGGCGGCGGAAGGCGCCACGCTCGTCCTGAGCTACCAGGGCCGCTTCGAGGATCACGTGAAGGAACTCGCGGCAACCTTGCCCACGCCGTCCACCGTCGTGCCCTGCGACGTGCAGAACGACGCCGAGATCGACGCGGTCTTCGCGCACATTCGCGAGCAGCACGGCGGCCTCGACTTCCTGGTGCACGGCGTCGCCTTCGCGCAGCGCGACGAGCTCGCCAGACCGTATGTCGAGACCTCGCGCGACGGCTTCCGGCTGGCGCTCGACATCAGCGCGTACTCGCTCGTGGCCCTCGCGCGCGGTGCCATGCCGTTGATGGAACAGCGCGGCGGCGGCAGCATCCTCACGCTGTCGTTCCTCGGCAGCGATCGCGTGTTCCCGAACTACAACGTCATGGGCGTTGCCAAGGCCGCGCTCGAGTCCTCCGTGCGGTACCTGGCCAGCGACCTCGGTCCGTCGAACATCCGCGTGAACGCCATCTCGGCCGGGCCCGTCAAGACGCTCGCGGCGGCAGGCATCGGCGGCTTCTCGTCCATCCTGGGCGTCGTCCGCGAGCGAGCGCCGCTTCGCCGCGCCATCGACACGTCGGAAGTCGGCGACGCCGCGGCCTTCCTCCTTGGCGACGGCGGGCGAGGCATCACAGGCGAAGTCCTCATGGTGGACGCCGGCTTTCACGTGCTCGGCATGTGACGTGTCGGCGCTCCCCGTGCCTCAGGCTTCCGCCTCGAGGACGGCAGCCTCACTCGTAGCGTTCGACGATGATCGCCCTCGCGGGGATGCCCAGGTGCTCCAGGCTCATGGTGACGTCGCGCACCAGGGCGGGCGGACCGCAGACGAGGCAGCGTGCATCCGGTGACGGCAGCGCCGCCGCCAGCAGGCGATCGTCAATCCGGCCCCGGCGGCCGGGCCATTCGCCCACACGGTCGCGCGTCACGGTCAGGTAGAGCTTCAAACGTCCTTCGTCGGCCAGCCGCTCCAGTTCCCCTCGATACGCGAACTCCTCCGCCGCTCGCGCACTGTACAGCATCGACGGGTACAGCTCCGGTTCGCGGTGCAGCGCTTCGACCAGCATCGAGCGAAGCGGCGCGATGCCCGTCCCGCCGGCGACGAACAGCAAGGGGCGCCTGCCTTCGCTCGGCAGTCCGAAGCTGCCGAACGGACCTTCGATATCGATGGCGCGGCCCGGCTCGGCGAGCTCGAGGTGCGGGTCGAGGCCGCCGGCGTCCTCGACCTGGATCAGCAGCTCGATCGCGCCGTCGCGCGCGGCTTCGAAGGGGGCCGAGGCAATGGAGTACGGCTTGCGAAGAGGCGACCCGTGCAGTCCGGCCATGACGGCCTGCCCGGCGGCAAATGTGAAAGGCGAGCCGTCGAGGTCCAGCCGCAGCACGCGGGTGCGAGGGGTCGCCTGCACCACCTCGCGCACGCCGAGCGTCGTCAGGTCCACGAGGCCGATCGTAGATCGTCGGCGGTTCGAATGGCCGGGCTGGTCCGGAGCCGAGGCTCGCCGAGGGCCGGAGTCGAAGCCCGCCCTTCGGCACACTCAGGGCGCGGTGAGCACGGTCGAACCGCGAAGGGCGAACCGATCCGGGCCTCATGAATGGTTCGGCTACCGGGCCCCGAGTCCCGCGCTCTCGGCGCGTGGTTCGGGCTGTGGCGAGGGAGTCGTTCGAGCCGGGACCTCCGTTACGGCTCGACTCGGCTCACCCCCGAGCGGGCGCTTGCGGCGGGTCTTGTCGCCGTACATCCGCAGGTCGGCCGCGGCCATGAGGGATTCGTACGTGTCCCCATCGTGCGGAAAGACCGCGGCGCCCGCGCTCACCGACAATGGCTGCCGGCGTCCGGGCACGGGCTCGAACAGAAGGCCGTCCACGGCGTCCTGGAGCTCCAGGCGCTTTCGTTCGGCCTCGTCGGCGCCGCAGCCCGACAGCACGACGATGAACTCGTCCCCGGCGTAGCGGACGCAGATGTCGTAGGGCCGGACGGTCGCCTCGAGGATCGCGGCGACGTCGCAGAGCGCCCGGTCACCGACGTGGTGCCCGTAGGTGTCGTTGATGTCCTTGAAGTTGTCCAGGTCCATCACGAGCAGCGCGACCTCGCCCTTCATCCGTTCCGCGCGTGCGAGCTCGCGGGAGAGGTGGAGGAACATCGAGCGCGTGTTGGGCAGGCCCGTCAACGCGTCGGTGAGCGAGTCCTCCTGCGTCTGCTCGAAGATGATCGAATTGTGGATGACCGCGGCCGCCTGCTCGCAGACACGGTCGATCAGCCGCCGGTGATCGTCGGAGTAGAAGTCGGCCTCGACGTGGTACACGGCCAGCGTGCCGATCAGCCGATCGTTGAACACGAGCGGCGCCACCAGAGCGGACCGGAGCCACGTGGCGTGCTTGCCGAGCCCGGCAGCCTCGAAGTCCGCGCTCGGGCGCGCGTTGACGAGAGGCCGGCGGTTGCGTGCCACCCATCCGGCGAGTCCCTGTCCCGCGCGCACCGAGAGGCTCCCCAGCACCTCGGCCTCCGAGCCGGTGGCGAACCGGCAGCAGAGCGCCCCTTCGGACTCGTCGTGGAGAAAGAGCGCGCAGGACGAGAACGGGACGAGGTTGCTCAGCTTCGGTGCGATGAGCGCCATCGTGTCCGCGATGCCGAGGCTCGTGCCCATCGTCTGGGCGATCTCGTAGAGCGCATAAATCTCGCGGTGGGCGTGCGCGATGTCGTCGAAGACCGAGCCGCTGGCCGACGGAGGCAGGAGCGGCGCGCGCTCGGGCTGGAAACCGGCCGCCGGCACGCCGCGATCCGACACCGTCTCGAGCGAGAGACGGCGGCTCGGCGTGGCCTCGAGCAGCGCCGTCTGCTCCAGCATGGCCGGCAGCTTCTGGATGAAGAGCCTGACCACGGTCGGATCGAGCGCGCGGCCGGCCTCCTGCTGGAGCAGCGTCAGCGCATTCTCCTGCGACATCGCCTTGTGGTAGGGCCGATCCGACGTCAGGGCATCGAAGTAGTCCACGACCGAGAGGATGCGCGCGCCGAGCGGAATGGCGTCGCCCTCGAGACCCTGCGGGTAGCCCTTGCCGTCCCATCGCTCGTGATGGCTCAGGATGAGCGGTGCGACCGGATAGGGGAAGGGGACCGCGCTGATGATTTCGGCGCCAATCTGCGGGTGAAGCCGGATCTTGCCGAACTCCTCCTGCGTGAGGGGACCGGGTTTGGACAGGATGTGCTCCGGCACGGCCAGCTTGCCGATGTCGTGCAGAAGCGCGGCCGTTCGCACGCCCTGAATGTCGCTCTCGCTCATGCCCAGGCTGCGCGCAAGCTCTGTCGCATACGATTGCACGCGCCGGATGTGCGTCTGGGTGGTCTGATCCTTGGCGTCGATCGCGAGGGCCAGCGCCTCGATCGTCGCCAGGTGGAGATCCGCCATCTCGCTCACGTGCCGGCGTTCGTCGTCGATGCGGCCCAGGTACACCTTGTAAGTCCGGTAGGTGAGGAAGAGCGGCGCCGCGGCGAGCAGCGCCACCCACACGCCGGATGAGAACCCTGCCCAGGTGGCCAGCGCGGCCGCGCCTGCGCCGACGAAGTAACTCGGCGCACTCCACAGGAAGTTCTTGTTCCAGACGCCCAGGAGGCTCTGCGAGGTCGACAGGGCGATGGCAATCGCGATGGTGAACGTGTTGAAGAGGAAGTACACCGTCGCCGCGCCGACGAGCGGACGCGCGACGCCCGCCACCGTGGGCGCCAACTGCCCGGGGATGCCACCGAGCGACGCGTAGGCCAGGCCGGCCGCCTGCACGGTGATCGCCAGGCACGCCATGCTGAAGGCCGTCCGGTGTACGGGGTTCGGGGCCTTCATGCGGAACGTGCACTGGCTCCACGCGCTCGTCACCGCCACGAACATCGTCTCGTGCGGGCCGAGCATCAGGAGCGACGCGAAGTCCACCGCATAGGACACCGACATCGTCGAGCCGCTGCGGTCGAGAGGCAGGCTGACCTTGAAGGCCGACGTGATGGCGGACAGGGCGAGGAGCGCGATGAAGAGCGACGGCTGATCGAATGTCGCCCTGGGTCCCAGCCACACGAGAAGCGCCGCGCCGATCGCGATGATGGCGCTGACGTAGAGTCGCGCGGCGGGAGGCAGCGCACGCATGCTCGACATCTATTTTACGTTGAAGTCATCTAGAACACGACAGATGCACGTCTTGTCATGCTTCGACGCTTTCCCGCCTGGCTCTTCGCTTTCCCATTCCAGGCCCGGGTTCGAGACCGTACTCCTCGATCTTTCGATAGAGCGTGCCGCGGCTGATATCGAGGATGCGCGCGGCCTCGAGCTTGTTCCATCGCGCGGCGTCGAGGACGCGGATGATGTGCGCGCGTTCGGCGTCCCTCAGCGACGGCAGGCGATTGCCCGACGGTTCGTCGGCGCGCGGGGCGGCCGATCCGTGCAGGAACTCGATGTCGGCGGCGCGAATCACGCGGCCGGGTGCCGAGAGCGCGGCGCGAGAGACCGTGCTTTCGAGCTCGCGGATGTTGCCGGGCCAGTGGTAGCGAACGAGCTCGTCGGCGGCTTCTGGAGAGAACTGCTTGGCGTCGAGCGGCAGGCCGTTGCCCGCGCAGTAGCGGGCGAGGAAGCGGCCTGCGAGGACGGGAATATCGGTGGCCCGCTCCCGCAGGGAGGGCAGGCGGATGGCGAACGCGTTGATCCGGTAGTACAGGTCTTCGCGGAAGCGGCTCTCGCGCACGAACATGTCGAGGGGCCGGTTCGTCGCCGAGATCAGGCGGAAGTCCACGGAGATGGACCGGTTGCCGCCGAGACGTTCGAATCGCCGCTCCTCGAGCACCCGAAGCAGCTTGGCCTGTGCCACGAGCGAGAGGTCGCCGACTTCGTCCAGGAACAGCGTGCCGCCGTTGGCCATTTCGAGGCGTCCGGGCTTGCGGTCGTGCGCTCCGGTGAAGGCGCCCTTCTCGTAGCCGAAGATCTCGGACTCGAAGAGCGTATCGGGAAGAGCCGCGCAGTTGACGGCCTGAAACCGCTCCTGGCCCCGGCGGGACAGCTCGTGGATCATCCGCGCCACGACTTCCTTGCCCGAGCCGGTGGGGCCGAGGATGAGCACCGAGATATCCGACTTGGCCGCCGTGCGAATCCACTCGAAGATGGCGAGCATCTTCTCGTCGCGCCCGATCATCTCGCGGAAGCGCTGGACGGACGGCGAAGACTCCTCGACACCGATGTGCGCGCGGCGCTCCAGGAAGGCGTCGAGCAGGTGGCCGGCCGCGCCCTCCGGCCGCGCCGCCCCGTACGTGTGTGGACTCGCCCCCGATCGGCGGGCGACCCCGAACTCGACCAGTTCGCGCACGCAGTTGTCCACGTCCAGCCGCATGCGGCCGAACGTCTGCATCAGGGACTCGATGTCGAACGACTCGTTCGGGCGGGCGCTCAGGAAGCGCAGGATGCCCGCGCGCAGCGGCGACTGGACGAGCGCCTTGAACCGGGCTTCCACATCGGCTTCGGTCCGACCCGCGCCGGCCCGCCGTGCGGCGACGGTCATATCATCCACTCGCGGCTCCAGCCATCACACGCAAATGCTACCCTAAGGCGATGTCCCGCAGGGAGAGTGTGATCGATGGGCACGCTCTGGTCTGAACTCGGGCCCGTCGTCGACGCGGTGACCGATCGCCCGAGGGTCTATGCGGACGCGAACCTGCCCGCGGGCCTCGTGGCCTTCATGCGCATGCGTCTCCACTGGGACGTCCTGTTCGTGATGGAGCACCCGGACCTGCGCCGCGCGCGCGATCTGGCACACTTTCACCTGGCGCGCCAGCTGAGGCGCACGCTCGTCACGCTGGACCGGGACTATCTCGACGAGCGGCGCTTCCCCGTGGCGGCCGGCGCCGGCGTCCTGGTGCTGTCCGCGCCGGATGCGGCGGGCTTCGAAGCGCTCGTCACGCGGCTCGACGTCGGTTTGTTTCGGGCGGCGGATGGTCCGCTGCCTCTGGAGGGACGTACACTGCACGCCCATTCCGATTGGCCATCATGACCCTGGGCCTCGATCTCTCCGACGGCGTCGCTCGCGCGGTCGTCGTCAACATGCACGCGCAGGTCCTGGCACGAGGGGAACAGGAGCTGGGCAGAGCGAGCCCGGTGCCGGCCGCCGTTGCCGCCGCACGGCGGGCCATTGCCGGGGCTGGAGCGACCGTCTCGCGGGCAGGCGTCGCGCTGCCATCTCCGGGCGATACGCTCCCGCCGGAGCTCGAGTCCGCACTTGCCGAGCTCGTGCCGAACGGTCCGGACCTACGCGCGGTTTCCGCGGGCATCGCGGCGGTGATCGCCGAGCAGTGGTGCGGCGCGGCGCGCGACCTGCGCCACGTCGTGGGCTTCTCGGTCGGGGAGCACGTCACCGCCGGCATCCTGCTCAACGGCGAACCGTGGCAGGGTGCGCACGGCCTGGCCGGCTCGCTCGGATGGTTCGCGCTCAACCCCGTGGAGCGCGAAGACTACCGCCGGCTTGGCGGCCTGGAGGCCGAGATTGCCGCCGCCGGCATCGTCCGGCGGATCGTGTGGCGAATCAAGTCGGGCGACGAGTCGGTTATCACCAGCCAGACCGGCGGAGATCTGTCACGCGTCACGGCTGCCCAGGTCTTCCAGGGCGCGCGGACCGGCGACGGCGTCTCGGTCTCCGTGATTCGCGACACCGCGAAGTACATCGGCATGGCCCTGTCCAACGTCGCCGCGACGCTGGACCCGGAGGCCATCGTGCTCGGCGGGATGGTGGCCACGTCCGGCGACGTGCTCCTCGAGTCCATCCGGTCCGAGTGCAGCCGGCGGCTGCCCCAGGCGCAGGCGGATCGGCTCCGCATCGTGTTGTCTCAACTGGGAGCTGACGCGGCGGCCATCGGGGCTGCGCGGCTCGTCAGCGCCCGCGCATGATCGTTCTCGCCGGCGGCGATGTCGTGCTGCCGGACCGGGTCCTCTCGCGAGGCACCCTCGTCATCGACGAAGGCCGCATCGCCGACATCGATGCGCGGACACTGGACGGACCGGAGGGCGCGACGCGGCTGGACGTCACCGGACACACCATCGTGCCAGGGTTCATCGATGTTCACGTGCACGGCGTCGCCGGCGTCGACGTGCTCGACGATGGCGACGCGGTCGCTGCCGTGGCGGCCGAGTTGCCCCGCTACGGCGTCACGGCCTTCTGCCCGACATCGGTGGCGTGCACGCCCTCGACGCTCGAGACCCTGCTGCGGGCCATCCGTCGGGCGCGTGCCATTCCCGCGCGCGAATCGGCGCGCGTGCTGCCGGCGCACCTCGAGAGCAACTTCATCAACCCCGCCTGGAAGGGCGCGCAGCCTGCGGAGTGCCTCCGGGAGTTCGGGTCCTCCGTTCGCTCTGCAGACCCTGGCGCGTTCACGGCCGACGCGATCATCTCGATCATCGAGGCGTGCCGGGACGAGGTGGCCATCGTGACGGCAGCGCCGGAGATCGCCGGCGGGATGGATCTCGTCAGCGCACTGACCCGGTCGGGCCACATCGTGTCCATCGGCCACTCGGGTGCCACCTGCGATCAGGCTCGCGCCGCGATTGGCGCCGGCGTGACGCACGCCACGCATCTCTTCAATCGGATGTCTCCACTCGGTCATCGGGAGCCGGGCGTGGCTGGCGCCGTCCTCGAATCGAGCGCCGTGGCCGCCGAGATCATCTGCGACGCCTATCACGTCCACCCGTCGGTCGTCTCGATGGCCGTGAGCCTGAAAGGCGTCGACCGCATGATGGCCATCACCGACGGCACAGCGGGCTCGGGCCTCTCGATCGGATCGCGCACGCGCCTCGGTGGACGCACCATCGTCGTCAAGGCGCACTCCTCCGAGCTCGACGACGGGACACTCGCGGGAAGCGTCCTGACGATGGACGGCGCCTTCAGGATGCTGGTACGCCAGGCCGGCCTCTCGGTCGTCATGGCGGCCCGGTTGTGCGCGACGTCGCCGGCGGCCCAACTGGGGCTGCACGAGACAGGCCGCATCGAGATCGGCACCGCCGCCGACCTGGCCGTGCTGGACGACGCGCTCTTCGTGAGCCAGACTTACATCGAGGGCCAGCCGGCGTTGGAACCCTGACTTCCTCCTCTCCGTCTACAGTCGCCAGGGACCTCCATGAAGAAAACCCTTGCCGCCTCCTGCGCCCGGCTCGCCATCGTCGCCGCCGCGGGCGCTGCGCTTGCCGCGTGCGAAGTCAACCTCAGCACCGAGGGGCTGACGACGCGCGACACGCGGACGTTCGCGGTCAGCGGCCAGCCGGATCTCACCCTCGACACCTTCGATGGCTCGATCGAGATCCATTCCTGGGACCGCAACGAGGTGGAGGTCGAGATCGAGAAGCGCGCCATGGAACAGGCGCTCATCGACGAGATGACCGTCGAGGCCACGCAGGACGGGGATCGCATCGTGGTTCAGGTCAAGGGTCCCTCTCCGAGGGAATCGCGCGGCGTCACCATCGGCGTTCACGTCTCACCGGCGGCCAGGCTCATGGTCGCCGTGCCCCGATCGCTCACCCTGCAGGCGCGTTCCGGTGACGGGTCCATCCGCGTCGAGAACCTGACCGGACGCCTCGTGCTCGCCACGCGGGATGGCAGCGTCACGGCGGACCGCGTCTCCGGCAACGTCGAAATCCGGACCGGCGACGGCTCCATCCGCGTCGACAACGCCGAAGGCGAACTGGATCTCGAAACAGACGACGGCAGCGTCACGTTCGACGGAAAGCCGTCCGTGCTGCGCGCGGACACCGGCGACGGCAGCATCCGCCTGCGGATCGCGTCAGGCGCCGTCATGGCCGGCCCCTGGGACGTGCACACGAACGACGGCAGCATCACCGTTGCCCTGCCGACGGGCTTCAATGCCGAGATCGACGCCGAAACATCGGATGGCAGGGTGACGACGTCACACCCCGGGATCAGCGGCGGGGATCGGGACGGCGCCGACCGAAGCGAGCGCAGGCGTGAGCTCCGCACGACGATGGGCTCGGGAGGACCCCTGCTGAAGAT
Source organism: uncultured Bifidobacteriaceae bacterium (assembly GCA_964543955.1). GTDB lineage: Bacteria > Acidobacteriota > Vicinamibacteria > Vicinamibacterales > UBA2999 > VFZN01. The sequence continues at coordinate 20,138 of CAZJBN010000006.1, read as the reverse complement.
TCGCACCGGAGACGGCTCGATCCGGATCGAGGACTGACTCCGCCCTCAGCGCGGGCGCGCTCCCTTCTCGCGAGGCGACGATCGCACGTACTCCGTGGGGTCGTCGACACGCGCCTCGGCGAACGCATCCCGTCGCTCCCGGCACTTGCTGCAGAGGCCGCAGTGCCGCGGCAGTCTGCCGTCCACAGGACTCATGCAGGAGAGCGTCAGCTCCAGCGGAACGCCGATCTCGACGCCGCGCCTGATGACGGCCGCCTTGTCCCAGTCGATGAACGGCGTGACGATCTCGATTCCGTGGTCGAGGCCAAGGGAGAGCGCTGCCTGCATGGCGGCGAAGAATGCGGGACGCGCGTCGGGAAAGGGGTTGCCGGAGAGCGGGCCGAGCGCGACCCGATGAATCCCATGCCCGGCCGCCACGACGCCCGCCTTGGAGAGCAGCACGAGGTTCCTGCCGGTGAGGTACACGTCCTCGTCCGGCGTGTCGTACGCAGGCGGCTCGCCGCGAATCGCCCAGTGCGTCGGCGGATAGACGTCGCGCATCGTGAACGCCACCTGCGACAGCGGCGCGACACGACCGGCGAACACGGGTTCGGCAAGGAGCCGATCGAGCATCGCCAGCTCGAGCGGCTCCCACGCCAGGCCGACACTCACGTAGATCGGCGTCACGCGGCCCCGTTCCGCTTCGTGGGCGACGAGGACGGCACTGTCGAGCCCGCCCGAGAGCAGCACCAGCGTGGTTCGATCCGCCATGTGCGAGTATTCTCTCCTGACCGCTGGTCCCGCGCGTTGTTCGACCATGGCGGCGGCCGCGTTCTCAGTACATGACGATTGTCTTCGACCTGGACGGCACCCTCATCGACTCCGCCAGGGATCTCGCCGAGTCGGCCTCCGAGCTGGTGCAGGGCTACGGCGCCGCGCCCCTGTCGATCGACGAGGTCGTGGCCATGGTGGGAGACGGTGCGCCGGTTCTCGTGCGGCGTGCGCTCCAGCAGTCCGGATTGGACCCCGCCACGCCAGGCGCGCTCGAGCGCTTCATGGAGATCTACGACCGACGCCTCGTCGATCACACCACCGCCTATCAGGGGATGGCCGAGGTCCTGTCGCTTCTCGTGTCGAGGGGCCCGCTGGCCGTGCTCACCAACAAGCCGCTGGCGCCGACCGAACGGATCCTCGACCAGCTGGGATTGCGGGGCTTCTTCGTCGATGTCGTCGGCGGCGACGGCCCGCTCCCGCGCAAGCCCGACCCGGCCGGATTGCTGTCGCTGACGCGGAAGTCACCAGGGCCCGCGGTCATGGTCGGAGACTCGCCGGCCGACTACAAGGTTGCGCGGGCGGCCGGCTGCACCGCGGTCCTCGCCCGCTACGGCTTCGGACTGGCGAAGTTCGGCGGCCCTCTGCCCATCGACAGCGTGATGGTCGATCAGCCGCGCGACTTGCCGTTGGTCATCGACACCATCACCTTGGACGCCGCGCGCATGCCGATCGTGATGCGCTGACCGTTCCGGCCTTTCAGGCGCACGCTGTCCGACACATCGTCGCGCGCCTCGACCTCGATCGTTTCGCCGGGTTTGAGGTGGTTATCCGCGATGAAGCGGAGGAACGCCGCATCCTGATCCGTCACGCGCGTGACGATGACGGGCTGCCCCAGACCGCACGTCAGGAGGGAATCCAGTTCCTTCCTCGGCAGCTGCCCGTCCGCCGTGGGGATCGGGTCGCCGTGAGGGTCCGCCTCCGGATGACCCAGCATCGCGTCGATCCGTTCGATGAGGCGATCCGAGACGACGTGCTCGAGCTGCTCGGCATCGTCGTGGACCTCGTCCCACCTGAGGCCCATGACCTGCACCAGGAAGAGCTCGATGAGGCGGTGTCGCCGGAGCACGAGGGCGGCGAGCTTCTCGCCGGCCGGGCTCAGGCGCACTCCGACGTACGGCTCGTAGATGGCCAGGCCGGCCTCGGCAAGCGCCTTGACCATGGTGGTGGCCGTGCCGGGCGCGACGCCCAGCGCCGAGGCGAGCTGGCCCATGGGCATGAGCGGCTGCCCTTCCGGGAGCTGGGTCTCGCCCATGAAGATCGCCTTCAGGTAGTTCTCGACGGTGCTCGACGGAAGCATCGTATTCTCAGAAGCTTACCAGAGGTTCAGACGGGCGGAGTTGACTTTTAGTCGACAGACGTGTTTTGATTTTGGTTAATCAAAATCACTGTCGTGAACCTGCTGCTGTGGCTCCTGATCGGTCTGGTTCTCACCTTCGGCGCCCTTGCCCCGACTCACGGGCTGATTGCGCGGGCGAAGCGATATCGGCGGGCGCTGGCGCGGGAACAGGCTGAGAACGCTCTCAAGCACCTGCAAGGACAGGCCTCCGAGGGCCGAGGCGCCTCGATGGCATCGCTTCAGGGCGCGCTCGGTCTCTCCGACCGCGAGATTCTGTCACTCGTCGAACGGCTCGAACGCGAGCACCTCATTCGACCGGACGGGTCGGAGTTCCGCCTGACGCCGGATGGCGAGCGGATTGCCCTGCATGTGCTGCGGGCGCACCGGTTGTGGGAACTGTACCTGGCGGACGAGATTGGCGTACCCCTCGAGCGTGTGCACTCCGAAGCGGAGCGTGCCGAGCACAGGCTGAGCGAGGCGGATGTCGACCGGCTCTCGGCGGCAATGGGCCATCCGCACGTGGATCCGCACGGCGATCCGATTCCCGGCGGCGATGGCCGGTTGTCCGCGCAGCCGGGAACGCCCCTTCCGAGCTGGCCGCCCGCCATGCCGGGCCGAATCGTCCATCTCGAGGACGAGCCGCCGCTGGCTTATGCGCAGCTGACGGCCGAGGGCCTGCACCTTGGCCAGGTGGTGCGAATCATCGACCGGTCGGCCGCGCGGCTCGTGCTGAGCGACGGCGAGAACGAGTACGTGCTGGCACCCGCGCTGGCGGGCAACGTGCATGTCGCCGAAGTCCACGGCGATCCGGCTCGGGCTGCCGACGTGGTCCGCCTGTCGGACCTCGGGTCCGGCGCGACGGCAGAGATCGTCGCGATCGATTCGGCGTGCCGGGGCTTCATGCGGCGGCGGCTGCTCGACCTCGGGTTCACGCCGGGCTCACGCATTCGCCGGGATCTCACGACGTTTGCCGGGGACCCGTGCGGGTACCGGCTGCGCGGGACGACCATCGCGCTTCGTCGCGAGCAGGCCCGGAGCATACTCGTGCGCCGGCTGCCGATGCCGGCCCGAGCCGCGCGTGAGACAGCTGATGGTCAGGACGGCCTGGCCGGGGTCACACCACGAAGGGCCAGCCGCCGATGAGCGCTCACAACTGCGAGACGTGTCCGGTGCATGCGGAGATGTCCAGCCTGGGCGCTGCCGTTGGCGGATTCGATCGGGTCGTCGCGCTCGCGGGCAACCCCAACACCGGCAAGTCGACGCTCTTCAACGCCTTGACGGGCCTCCGCCAGCACACGGGCAACTGGCCCGGCAAGACCGTCACGCGCGCCGAGGGCGGGTTCGAGCGATCGGGTGTTCGCTACAAGCTGGTCGACCTGCCGGGGACGTACTCGCTCCTGTCGGCTTCGCAGGACGAGGAAGTCGCGCGGAATTTCCTGCTGTTCGGCCGGCCGGATTGCACGGTCGTCGTCGTCGACGCGAGCGCGCTCGAGCGGAACCTCTATCTCGTGCTGCAGGTCCTGGAGATCACCGACCGCGTCGTCGTCGCCGTCAACCTGATGGACGAGGCCAGGCGGCGCGGCATCGATGTGGATACGCGGACCCTCGCGCGCGATCTCGGGGTTCCGGTGGTGCCCATTGTCGCCCGCACGAACGAGAACGTGATGGCCCTTCTGGCCGAAGTGGCGGGCATTGCATCGGGCGAGACCCTGACCAGGCCGCTCCGCTCACAGGGCACGCCGGCATTCGAGCAGGCGATCGCGCGCCTGGTCCCCATGATCGAATCGGTCGCGCCGGACGTGCCGAACGCGCGATGGATTGCCATCCGGCTGCTCGATGGAGACGCCGCCGTGGAGCAGGCGCTCACCAGCGGAGCGCTGGCCGATCTGGTGGCCAGACAGCAGGCGCCGGACGCCCGCTTCAGCCGCAAGATCGCGCTGGAAGGCGCGCAGTGAGCACCCGGGCGTCGGTCGTTGCACCGGCCGACATCGTGCGCGAGGCCGCCGCGCTTCGCCGATCGCTCGAGGCCGGCTTCCGCGAGGAAGTCGTCACGTCCCTGTACGGGGAGGTGGAGCGCATCACGCACCGGGCCGTGCACGAGTCGGGGGATCACGGACGCGAGCTCGACCAGCGCATCGATCGCATCGTCACCTCGCGCGTGTTCGGGCTCCCGCTCATGCTCGCGATTCTCGCGGTCGTCTTCTGGCTCACGATCGTCGGCGCGAACGTGCCGTCGCAGATGCTCGCGACGGCCCTGTTTCGCATCGAAGACATCGGTGCGGCGGCGTTCGAGGCCCTTGGCCTCCCGTGGTGGATTACCGGATTCACGTGGCACGGCGTCTTCCGCGGGCTGGCCTGGGTCGTCAGCGTGATGCTGCCGCCGATGGCCATTTTCTTCCCGTTGTTCACCATCCTGGAGGATCTCGGATATCTGCCGCGGGTGGCCTTCAACCTGGACTTCCTCTTCAAGAAGGCCGGCGCGCACGGCAAGCAGGCGCTGAGCATGGCGATGGGTTTCGGCTGCAATGCCGCCGGTGTGATTGCGACGCGCGTGATCGACTCGCCGCGCGAGCGGCTCGTGGCGATCCTCACCAACAACTTCGTGCCCTGCAACGGCCGGTTCCCGACGCTGATCATGCTGGCGACGGTGTTCGTCGCGGCGTCGTTCTCCCCGGCGGCCGCCTCGCTCGTGGCGGCCGGGGCGGTCGTCGCCATCGTCCTCGTCGGCGTGGTCTTCACGCTCGCGGTGTCGTGGCTGCTGTCGCGCACGATCCTCCGAGGCGAGGCGTCGGCCTTCACGCTGGAGCTGCCCCCGTATCGGCGGCCCGGTGTCACGCGGATTCTCTATACGTCGCTGATCGACCGGACGTTGTTCGTCCTCTGGCGCGCGATTCTCACGGCCGCGCCTGCCGGCGCGGTCATCTGGCTGCTCGCCAACATCGAGGTTGGCGGCGTGAGCCTGGCGGCGCGGACTGCCGGCGCGCTCGACCCGCTCGGGTGGGCGATCGGCCTCGACGGCGTCATCCTGCTCGCCTACATCATTGCGATCCCGGCCAACGAGATCGTCGTGCCGACCATGCTGATGGTGTACATGTCGCAGGGCATCATGACCGACATGACCTCGTTCGAGGAGCTCAGGGTCCTCCTGGTCGATCAGCACGGCTGGACGCTGCTGACCGCCGTCAACCTCATGCTGTTCTCCCTGCTGCACAACCCCTGTGCGACCACGATCATCACGATCTACAAGGAGACGCTGAGTGCCAGGTGGGCGGCGGTCGGCGCCCTGATGCCCCTGGCCCTGGCCTTCCTCGTCACGTTTCTCACCGCCACGATCGCGCGAATCCTCTTCGGCGCATGATGGCGCCGCCTCGCACGCGGGGCCGTGTAGCATGTCCGCGTGTCCCTGAACGACGCGTTCACGACGCCGGACCGCAAGCGGGCGTACGTCCACAACCTGTTTGCCACGATCGCGGATCGCTACGACGTCATCACCCGCGTGCTGTCGTTCGGCCAGGACCGCCGATGGAAGGCCCGGCTCGTGCGCGAAGCGCAGGTGAGCGCGTCGGACGTGGTCGTCGACCTGGCCTGTGGCACCGGCGACCTCGCGCTCGCCATCGCCGACATCGGCGCTCGCCGTGTCGTCGGGCTCGATCTGACGCGACGGATGCTCGAGCTGGCCGCGCAGAAGGGCGGCGACGTGTCCTGGGTCGGCGGAGACATGGGCGCGCTGCCGTTTCCAACGGCCGCAGTGGATCTCGTCACGACGGGCTACGGACTCCGCAACGTTCCCGATCTCGACACCTCGATTGCCGAGATTGCCCGTATCGTCGGTCCCGGCGGCCGCTTCGTCTCGCTGGACTTCAACAAGCCCGAGTCCGCGGTTGTCCGGACGATCTACCTCGGCTACCTCTTCATCATCGGGTCCATCCTGGGCTGGCTGCTCCACGGCGATCCCGATACCTACCGCTATATTCCGGCGTCGATCCGACGGTACCCCGGAGCCGAGGGCGTGGCGCGCCTGCTCGTTGCACAGGGGTTCACGGATGTGCGTATCGTCCCGCTCATGGGTGGCCTGATGAGCCTGCACGTGGCCCGGCGCCGACTATCGAGTGCCTCGCCACGGGCCGATGTATAGAGTGGTGAAGCGCAGGGCGGCGGTGTGTAGGCTCGCTGCGCTTCGGTCGATCAACCGATGACGCTCGTCGATTCCCTTCTCACGGCGATGGAGCGCGCCAATGGCGACGCGCTCGTCATGCACGTCGGTGAACGTCCGTACGTCATCGCGCAGTCTCGCACGATCGACGTGTCGTCCCATGCGCTCGGGATCGGCGCCATGAACGGGATGCTGTCGCGACTGCTGCCGGCCGAGGCCAGGTCGGTGCTCGACGATCTCGGCGCCGTGGAGCACACGCTGCCATCGCGAGGCGCCAATCGCTTCACCGTCGTGGCCGCCCGCGGAGGCGAGGACATCTGGATCGAGATCCGGCGTCGGCAGGCGCCGGCCGCTCCCGCCGTGGTGGACGCGGGCGACATGCCGGACACGGTCGACCTCGTCGATGAACCACTCGACCACGACGAGACGGTTGCCGCCGAACAGGATGGCCCGCCACTGCAGGTGAGCACGGCACAGGAAGCCATCAGCGACGCTGCACCGGCGATTGACGTCGAAGAGACGATCGTTCCGACCGAGTCCGATGCTCCCGCGGAGGAAGTCTACGTGCTCGAGGCGTCGTCGATGGCGGAGAGCACGGTCTCGGCGGTTCCCCACATCGGGTCGGTGGTCATGAGCGCTTCGTCGTCGACGCCCACGACCCCGTCGGATGTCTCGCCAGCCGCAGGTGAGCCTTCTCCGGTTGAGCCTCCACGACCGCCGCTTGCGGCGCCACCCCACGACCCCGATGCCCTCGGCCGCGCTCCGGCAGAACCGAGCCCTGGTCCGACACCAGCTGTGACCCGAACCGTTCGCATAGAAGTGCCCCACATGATGACGACCACCCAACGACTGCCTGGCGTCGCCCGGCTGTTGCGGATCGCGACGACCGCCGGCGCCACCGAACTCTTCCTCACGCCGCACGCGCGACCCTACCTGCGGGTGGACGGCGACATCCGCCCGATCGATGCGGAACCCCCGTTGACGGCAGCAGACGTCGAGGCGATGGCCGCCGAAACGGCCCCCGAGGGCCTGCTGCCGGACGTCAGGCAGGGAGCCGCGATCGAATGGCTGACGGAGGTCGCCGACGTCGGACGCGTCCGGTGCGCGAGCTTCCGGGATCACCGCGGACTCGGCCTGCTCTGCCGCATCGTCCGCAGCCGCGCCGCGTCCATCGAGCAACTGGATCTCGGGCCGGCCGTCACAGCCCTGGCCACCGAGTCCGACGGGCTGGTGATTGCGGCCGGGCCGGACGGAAGCGGCAAGTCCACGATTCTCTCCGCACTGGTCGATGCCATCAACCGCCGGCGCGCCGACTACGTCATCACGCTCGAGCCGGAGGTTCGCCTCGTGCATGAGAACCGGCATGCGCTCATCAGCCAGCGCGAGGTGAAGGGCGATGCCGCGGCCAGGCTGGCCGCGGCGCGCGCAGCCCTGCGCGAGGAACCGGACGTTCTCGTGGTCGAAGGTGTGGACTCGGCGGAGCTCTTCGAGTTGACGCTGGATGCGGCCGGACGAGGCCTTCTCGTGCTGGCGTCGGTCCCGTCGGCGTCGTCGAGCTCGGCGATTGCGCAGCTGGTGGGACTGATGGAGGACAGCCGCCGCCCGAATGCGTGCAGGCGGTTGGCCGACTCGTTCCGCGGCGCGGTGTCGCAGCTGCTCCTGCGCAAGGCCGGCGGGGGACGCCTGGCGGCACGCGAGGTCGTGCTCGCTTCCGGCGACGTCTCGCGCGCGCTCGCCGACCCCGAGCTCACCAACCTGCCGTCGGCCATCGAGGCCGGCCGTTCGTTCGGCATGACGAGGTTGAACGATGCCCTCGTCGATCACGTGCAGTCGGGCGTGGTGGACGTGCGCGAAGCCTATCGCAAGGCGCCCGACCGCGAGCGGCTCGTCTCGGCGCTCAGATCTGCGGGCGTGGATACCACCCTCGTGGATCGGCTGGCCTGACGCCTGGCCGGCCCCCCGGCCTCAGCCCAGCCAGGGGCGGATCTCGTCGAGGAGCATGTCCACGACGTCGTCCTCGGAGAGCCCGTCCGATCCAGGAACGCCGTCCTTCACCTGGCGTTCCGACTGCAGCAGGCGCCCGCCTCGGCCGCGCGTTACGCGCACGATGGGTTGCGGCGGTTCGATGGTGGGATCGAACGACAACCGGATCGCGTCGTCGCGATGGCGCTCGGGGCTCATCCGGACTTCGCCGGACGGCGTCATCACCTCCCACGGCTGCCCTTCGGACTTGAGGACCATGGCCACGGCGCGGAACGCCGGGATCGCGCGCGCCTGGAGGAACTCGTCGTAGGCGCGTTGCGCCTCCTGGACGCGGGCCCGCCGATCGACGGCTTCGCGGCGTGCGTGTTCCATCACGCGCTGGACGCGCTTGCGGATGAGGGCGGCGTCGGCCACGTCAGATCGCTCCGTCGGCCTCGAGGCTCGAAATCATCTCGCGATCGTACTCCAGTTCGCCGAGTACGGCGTCGGTGTGCTGTCCCAGAGTCGGAGGCGGCGTCCGCACCGCCCCCTGCGTGGCCGAGAGCTTGACGGGAACCCCCATCACCCTGGTTGCGCCAGCCGTGGGATGCATGAGCGTGACGATCATCTCCCGGTCGGCCAGCTGCGGATCGGTGACGACCTCGCCGATGTCGCGAACGGCGCCGCACGGCACGCTGACCGTCCGCAGGCGCCCGATCCACTCCGCCCGGGTTCGCAGCCGGAACGCGGCGTCGAGCTCCGTCCGCAAGGCCTCGTAGTGGGCCATCCGGTCGCGATTGGTCGCGAACTTCGCATCGGACGCCAGGTGCGCGAGTCCGAGCACCGGGCAGAGTCGACGCCAGATGGCATCGTTGCCGACCGCGATGACCATCTCGCCGTCGGAGGTCTCGAAGGTCTCGTACGGGGCAATGGTCGGATGCCGGTTGCCCAGCCGAACGGGCGTCACTCCCGTCGCGAAGAAATTGGCGGTCTGGTACGTCAGGAGCGCCGCCGTCGCGTCGAGCATGCCGATGTCCACGCGCTGGCCTTCGCCGGTCCGCTCCCGTGAGTAGAGGGCCGCGAGGATGCCCTGCACCGCGAAGAGGCCGGCCACGATATCGGAGATCGCGACCCCAAGCCGGTATGCTGGTCCGCCGCGGTCGCCGGTGACGCTCATGAGCCCGCCCTCGGCCTGGATCACGGCGTCGTACCCGGGCTCGTCCCGTCGCGGGCCCGTCTGGCCATAGCCGGAGATGGACGCGTAGATCAACCGCGGGTGCCGAGCGTGCAGTGCCTCCCAGCCGAGTCCCGCTCGAGTGAGCGCCCCGGGCTTGAAGTTCTCCACGAGCACATCGGCGCGTGCGATGAGCCGCGACAGCACCTCGAGCCCGCGCGGATGCTTGAAGTCGACCGTCACGCTCTCCTTGTTCCGGTTGACGCTCAGGAAGTAGGCGGACTCGGTCCCCACGAACGGCGGACCCCATTGCCGGGTGTCGTCTCCGCGGCCGGGGTGCTCGACCTTGATGACGCGCGCGCCGAGGTCGCCGAGGACCATGGTGCAGTAGGGGCCCGACAGCACACGCGACAGGTCGACCACCGTCAACCCTGACAGTGGACCGCTCATCGCGCCGTGTCTTCCCGCGACCGGGCGGCAATCCGCGCCAGGTCGCTCACGATCGCATATGCCGTCTGTCCGACGTCGCTCCCGCGCTGGACGATGCCGACTTCGCCCAGCAGGTCTGTGCGCAGGTAGAGGGCGTTCTCGGTGGCGTCGAGTGTGGCCAGTGGATCGCGAAGATCGATCTCCTCCGGTTCCACACGCGCGGTGACGGCATTCGCGTGCCGGGTCGCGGAGGCCACCAGGCGGATGCGCCGGCCTCTCGCGATGGCGTCCGCCATGTCGGTTCCGGTCACCTCCGCGATGCTGGTCCGCTGGACGTCGTGCGGCGTCACGGTGCCTCCCATGAGTGCGTTGACGAGCGCCGCGACCTTGGCGGCCGCGTCCCATCCGTCGACGTCGAGCGAAGGGTCGGCCTCGGCGATCCCGCGAGCCTGCATCTCGCGGATGGCCGCGTCGGATGTGCGGCCGCGCTCGATCTCGGACAGGATGAAGTTGGTGGTCGTGTTGAGCACGCCGCGGAAGCCGTGGATCGTCACACCGGGCATCGTCTCCCGTACGAGGTTGAAGACGGGCACCCCGTCCATGACCGTGCCTTCGAACAGAAACGCGCGGTCCATGTGGCTGGCGAGGGTGTCGAGCTCATGATGGGCGAAGGCCACCGGTCCCTTGTTCACTGTTACCACGTGCAGCTGGCCCTCGAGCGCCGCGCGCACGTGCGACACCGCCGGCTCGCCGCCTTCGATGTCGAGCACGGTCGATTCGACCGCCACCAGCCGTCCATCGGACGCCTCGTCGGCCATCAGGTCGGCCACCTGCCTCAGGACGTCGATGCCGCTTCGTTCGGCACCGTGCGGATCGAGCCGCGCGAGCGACTGGTCGGCTTCGATGACCGCCAGTGCGCGCGACGAATCGATGCCGTCCGGGTCGACGACCGATCCATGACTCCGCGTCGCGAGGCCGACGATGCGACAGTCGAAGTCGAGGCGATCGTCGATCGCCTCGAGGAGGTGCACGAATCGTCGGGCGACGTGTCCGAAGCCGATGAGGACGAGCAGCAGTTCCGGGCGGTTCATGTGGCCGTTGCCGGCGCCCGTTCGGCATCCGGCAGCGCGGCGAGGAAGTCGTGGACCCGATCGAGCCCGCGCATCATGTAGTCGGACGGCTCGCCGAAGCCCAGGCGCAGGTAGCCGTCCATGCCGAAGTGATCACCCGGCACGATGAGCACGCTCTTCTCGTCGCGGAGGCGGTTGACGAGCGCCGTGGAGTTGATGCGGTGCCGGTACCGGGCGAAGAGGATGGCGCCGGCCTCGGGCCGTATCCACTGGAAGGCGCCGGGATGGCCGTTCAGCCACCGTTCGAGCATCGGCAGGTTGGCGACGAGGATGCGGCGCGTGCGCTCGAGCAGCCACTGTCGCCGTTCGGGGTCGAGCGCCGCTCGCGCCAGCCGATCGTTCAGCGCGCCGGGGGCGATGGTCGTGTAGTCGTGGTACGACCAGCACGACGCAATCGTCTCGGGCGGGCCGACGATCCATCCGATGCGCAGGCCCGGCAGGCCGTACGCTTTCGACAACCCGCTCGTGACGAGAACGCGATCGCTTCGGCCCCACATCGTCGGCGTCTCGACGCCATCGAGCTCGGCGCCGCGATAGATCTCATCCGACAGCACCCAGGCGCCGACGCGATCCGCCGCGCGCGCGACCGCGTCGAGATCCGCAGCCGTGAGACGCGCGCCCGTCGGGTTGTTGGGGTTGCAGAGCACGATGAGCTTCGTCCGGCGACCGACGAGGGCATCGAGAACCGCGGTGTCGACGCGCCAGCGCCCGGCCGCCTGGTCCTCGACCAGACGCCACTCGCGGACCGTCCCGCCAAACGCACGAGCCAGGCCCCAGGTCTGCATGTACGTCGGCACGAGCATGACCACCTCGTCGCCCGGCTCCACGAGATGCCAGGTCGAGACGTAGTTGGCCTCGGACCCGCCGTTGGTGACTTCGACGTGCTCACTCGTCGCGCCCGGGTACATCGAGGCGATGGCAGCACGCAGGTCCGCCGTGCCGTTCGATTGCGTGTAGACGAGCGGTTGGTCCAGCAGCGCGGCGATGGCGGCGTCGTCTGCGAGGAGCTCGCGCGGAGACAAGGGGCGCACGCCGCTCTCCGACAGGTTGACGTCCACCTCGTTCTCGTAGGTGGACTGCATCCGCTCCATGGCAAAGACCTCGAGTCGCATGCCCGGCAGTATACTTTCGAGCCGCCTGGAGGGAAGGAGGGGAAACGGACGTTTCGCCCGGGTCCCGCGTCTTATGCTAAGAGGGATTATGCGAACACTACTGGCTCTGGCATTCGCGGGAGGCTTCATGGCCACGACGGGACTGGCGCAGGAACAGACGCCCCCGGAACCGCCCGTCGTCGTGACCCAGGGGGAAGGCATCGTCCGGTTGGCCCCCGACCAGGCGTTCGTGCGGATCGCTGCCGAGTCGCGTGCCAAGGACCCGCGAGAGGCGCAAGGCAGCAATGCCAAGGCGATGACCGCCGTGCAGCAACGCCTCGTGTCGAGCGGGGTCCCGAAGGACGCGATCCGGACCGTGACCGTGTCGCTCCAGCAGGAGTTCGATTTCCACGAGGGCCGTCAGACGCCTCGCGGGTACCTGGCCCGCAACGTGATCGAGGTCCGCGTCGATGATCTGGCCAGGCTCGGCGAGGTGATGGACGCCTCGGTGGGTTCGGGCGCCACGTCCATCCAGGGGCTGCGTTTCGACCTGAAGGAGCGTGATCGGAGCGAGCGCGAGGCGCTCAGGCGCGCCGTGGCGGATGCCCTCGAACGCGCGAACGCTGCGGCGAGCGGCGCCGGTCGCACCGTGGCACGCGTGATTCGTATCGCTGAGTCCGGCCCGGTGGCCCTTGCCCGGCCCGAGGCGGCGATGTTCGCGCGTGCGGCCGCGGACTCCGTCCAGTCGACGCCCATCGCCGAGGGCGAGATCGAGATTCGCGCCCACGTCACGGTGACCGCCGAGATCAAGTAGCGAGACTGGCCCAGAGATACCACGCGGCGACGGAGCGGTACGGCCGCCAGAGCTCCCCCATGCGGCGCAGGCGAGCCGGCGTCGGCCGCGTCCTCAATCCGTACACCTGCCTGGCTGCGCGCAGCAGTCCGATGTCGTCCGCTGGCAGGATATCCAGACGGCCGAGTCGGAACATGAGAAAGATCTCGGCTGTCCAGACGCCAATGCCCTTGACAGCGGTCAGTCTCTTCGTCGCTTCCTCGTCGCTCAGCGACGCGAGGCTCGCGAAGTGGAGACGGCCATCCTCGATGTGCTCGCTGAGATCGCGCACGTAGCGGATCTTCGGACGTGAGAAGCCGGCGGCGCGGAGGGCGTCGTCGCTGATACGGGCAAGCCCCGCCGGCGTCGGCACGCCGTCCGGGAAGAGCGCGCAGACCCGGCCGAAGATCGTGGCAGCCGCCTTGACGGAGAGTTGCTGCGACGCGATGGAGTTGATGAGCGCCGTGAATGGATCGCCGGAGATGCCGTGGCCCAGGCGACACGGTCCGAGCCGGCGGATCAGGGCGGCCATCGTGGGGTCCACACCGACCAGGTGGCGGCGGGCACGCGCGTAGTCCGGGGCCCTTTTCCCTTGCCCTGCCGACCGCGCGCGTGATTTTCTAGTCATCTTGCGGGCTGCACTCACAATGTCTCCGTGCTCCTCTCACACCAGTTCCCGGCAGGGCACGTCGCTCCTCGAAATGGTGGGGGCGACCCCCCTCATTCGGCTCGGGCGGATCGAACGCGACGTTCCCGGCATCGAATTGTACGGGAAGGCCGAGTTCACCAACCCCGGCGGGTCCGTCAAGGACCGGCCGGCCCGGCGCATGCTCATCGAAGGTATGCGGAGCGGGGAGCTTCGGCCCGGAAAGGTGATCCTGGATGCGACGTCGGGCAACACGGGAATCGCGTACGCGATGCTGGGCGCCGCGCTCGGCTACCCCGTCGCGCTGTGCGTGCCGCAGAACGTGACGCGCGAACGCAAGCAGATCCTGCGGGCGTACGGGGTGGATCTGATTCTGACCGACCCGCTCGACGGATCCGATGGTGCGATCCGCGAGGCCAGGCGGCTCCATCAGGCGGATCCGGATCGCTACTTCTACGCGGATCAGTACAGCAACGAGTTCAACTGGCGTGCCCACTACGACACGACCGGAGTCGAGATGTTCGAGCAGACGGATGGACGCGTGACGCACTTCGTCGCCGGGCTCGGGACGAGCGGCACGTTCATCGGCGCAGGACGACGGCTGAGGCAGCTGGCGCCATCGGTCGTCCTTGTGGCGATGCAGCCGGACGCTCCGCTCCACGGCATCGAGGGGCTCAAGCACATGGAGACGGCCATCGTGCCGTCCATCTACGATCCTTCGATCGCTGACGTGGACGTGCAGGTCGACACCGAGAGCGCGATTGCGATGACGCGCCGGCTCGCACGGGACGAAGGCCTGCTCGTCGGCGTCTCGTCGGGGGCCAACGTCGTGGCCGCGCTCCGAGCCGTGACGCCGCCCGCCGTGGTCGTGACCGTGCTGTGCGATGGGGGAGAGCGCTACCTGTCCGAGCCGTTCTGGGAGGTGTCGTGACGAGCGGCCTCCATCTCACCTCCGGAGTCGCCGAGGCCGTTGGCGCCCACAGCCGCGAGGCGTACCCGCACGAATGCTGCGGCGCGCTCCTCGGCGGCGACGACACGGCACGCGACGCGTTTCCCCTGCCGAACACCACCGACGAAGGCCCGCGGCGCCGGTTCCTGGTGCGGCCCGACGACTACCGCCAGGCCGAGCGTCGTGCGACGGAGCGTGGACTGGATCTCCTCGGCTTCTACCATTCGCATCCCGACCATCCCGCGCGTCCATCGCAGTACGACCTGGACCATGCGTGGCCGGTCTTCTCCTATGTCATTGTCTCGGTCCGGAAGGGCGAGCCCAGCGAGATGACCTCCTGGCGCCTGCGCGACGATCGCTCGGCCTTCGACGAGGAGCCGTTGACCGTCGCGAGCCCGGACTCCCAGGCCGTGAGCCCTGAGCCCTGAGGACCCCATCATGCCCATCACGATCCTGATTCCCACGCCACTCCGGCCCTTCACCGACAAGCTCGACGCGGTCGAAGTCGAAGGGGCGACGATCGCGGAACTGCTGCAGAATCTCACCGCGAGGTTCGCGCCGCTCGAGAATCACCTCTTCACGCCCGAAGGCAGGATCCGGAGCTTCGTCAACATCTACGTGAACGACGAAGACATCCGCTATCTCGCGAAGGACCAGACGCCGCTCGAGTCGGGTGACGTGGTGAGCATCATTCCGTCCGTGGCCGGCGGCACGGGCGTGGTGAGCGCGCCACCGCTCCCGCAGCTGTCGCCCGAGGAGGTGAAGCGCTACAGCCGCCACCTGATCCTCTCGGAGATCGGTATGGACGGCCAGCGTGCGCTCAAGGCAGCCAGGGTGTTGTGCATTGGCGCGGGCGGGCTGGGCTCGCCGGCCGCCATGTACCTGGCCGCCGCGGGCGTGGGAACGATCGGGATCGTCGACTTCGACGTCGTGGACCTGAGCAACCTGCAGCGTCAGCTGCTGCACACGACGCCCGATATCGGGAAGCCGAAGCTCGTCTCGGCCAGGGACACGATCAGCGCGCTCAACCCGAACGTGCACGTCGAGACCTACGAGACGGCGCTCACCTCGGCCAACGCGCTCGAGATCTTCAGGGACTACGACATCATCCTGGACGGCACCGACAACTTCCCGACGCGCTACCTCGTGAACGATGCCTGCGTGCTGCTGGGCAAGCCCAACGCGTACGGCAGCATCTTCCGTTTCGAGGGTCAGGCCTCCGTCTTCGCGACGAAGGGCGGTCCATGCTACCGCTGCCTGTACCCCGAACCGCCACCGCCGGGGCTCGTTCCGAGCTGCGCGGAAGCCGGCGTCCTTGGCGTGCTGCCCGGCATCATCGGCACCATCCAGGCCACCGAAGCCATCAAGCTCATTGTCGGGGAGGGCGAGCCGCTCATCGGCCGGTTCCTCATCTACGATGCGCTCCGGATGCGGTTCCGCGAGCTGACGCTTCGTCGCGACCCGGAGTGCCCCGTCTGCGGCGATCACCCGACCGTCCGCGAGCTCATCGACTACGACCAGTTCTGTGGTGTACCCGGGGCTGGCCCTCAGACACCCGAAACCGATACCGTTTCTGCCATGTCAAATGACCTCAGCCCGCTGGAACTGAAGGCCGCGCTCGACCGCGGCGACAAACTCGTGCTCGTCGACGTTCGGGAGCCCCAGGAGTACCAGATCAACCGGATTCCAGGCTCCGTGCTCATCCCGCTCGGCGAGGTGCCGAGGCGGTACGCGGAGCTCGGCGACCAGAACGGGCTCGTCGTCACGCAGTGCAAGTCGGGCGTGCGGAGCGCCAAGGCGGCGGCTTTCCTCCGGCAGGCCGGCTTCACAAATGTCAAGAACCTGACGGGCGGCATCCTGGGCTGGATCGACCAGGTCGACCCCAGCCAACCCAAGTACTGATATCCGCCGCCTTCCGTGCCCTACGGCTCGGCTTGTCAGCAATTGTCGCGCGGGCTAATATAGGACTTTGAAGGTCGGATTTAGGACCTGAACCCATGCTGAGACTCTCCAAGAAGTCCGACTACGGGCTCATCGCGATGAAGCACCTGGCGATTCGCCAGGACGCCGGGACATCCTCCAGCGCCCGTGAGATCTCGGAGGCCTACGCCATCCCGCTCGAGCTGCTGGCAAAGGTGCTGCAGCGCCTCGCGCGGGCCCGACTCCTCGTTTCGGTCCAAGGTACTCGCGGGGGGTACCGGCTGGGGCGTCCAGCCTCCGCGATCAGCGTCGCCGACGTGATCCAGGCCGTGGACGGTCCGGTCTCGGTGACCGCGTGCGCGCCGGACGATCACACGTGCGAGCAGTACGGCACCTGCAGCATCCGGGACCCTCTCTGGAAAATCAAGTCACGCATTGTCGAGATGCTGACGACGGTGTCGGTGGCGGAACTGGCGGCCGATCCGATTCAGCCGGCCGTGGTGCCCGGGGCGAAGGTCTCACGCATGGTCTTCGTGCCCTCGGGCGGGGGACCCGAGTGATCTATCTCGATCATCACGCGACGACACCGGTCGACCCCCGCGTGGTCGAGGCGATGCTGCCGTACTTCGGCACGTGCTTCGGCAACCCGTCGAGCCGGAACCACCGCTTCGGGTGGGACGCGAGCGAGGCGGTCGAGCGGGCGCGGAAGCAGGTGGCGGGGCTGGTGGGTTCGAGCGCCAGGGAGATCGTGTTCACGAGCGGCGCGACCGAGGCCGACAACCTGGCGATCAAGGGCGTGGCCGCGACGTCGCCGCGGCGACACCTGGTGGCGGTCTCGACCGAGCACAAGGCGGTGCTCGATCCCTGCCGCCGCCTCGAAGCCGGCGGATGGCGTGTCACCGTGCTGCCCGTGGCGGGCGACGGTCTCGTCGACCTGGGCGACGTCGAGCGGGCGGTCACCGATGACACCGCGCTCGTGAGCGTGATGCTCGCGAACAACGAGATTGGCGTCATTCAGCCGGTGGCCGAGATTGCGCGTGTCGCGCACCGGCGTGGAGCGGTGATGCACACCGACGCGGTGCAGGCCGCTGGACGGATTCCGGTGGACGTGGCCGCGCTCGATGTCGACCTGGCATCGTTCTCGGCGCACAAGATGTACGGCCCGAAAGGGGTCGGGGCCCTCTACGTCCGCCGGGGGACGGGCGTCCTGGCGCCGCAGATCGACGGCGGGGGACAGGAGCGGGGTTTGCGGGCCGGGACGCTCAACGTGCCCGGCATCGTCGGGTTCGGCGAGGCATCGGCAATCGCGCGACGCGAGCTCGACGTCGAATCGCGCCGCGTGGCGGCGCTCCGCGACCGCCTGCGCGCGGCGCTCGAAGCGGAACTGAGCGGGTTGGGAATCAACGGGTCGATGTCGGCACGGCTGCCGGGCAACCTGAACGTCAGCCTCGACGGCATCGACGGAGAAGCCCTGCTCGTGGCCCTGGGCGACGTGGCGGTGTCGTCGGGAGCGGCGTGCACGGCAGCCGAACCCTCGCACGTGCTGACGGCACTCGGCCTGAGCCGCGAGCGTGCGCTGGCCTCGCTCAGGTTTGGCGTCGGCCGCGGCACGACCGGGGACGAGGTGGACTACGCGGCCGCGCGCGTGGCCGCCGTCGTCAGGCAGCTGCGCGCGATGTCGCCGGTTGGCTCATGAGGGCAGGCGGCATCCGGCAACAGGCAACGGGACATCGCGACGCGGCGCATGCGCCGTACTCGGCGGCGGTTCTCGACCGCGTGCGGAACCCTCGCCGCGTCGGATCGCTGCCGCGCGAGGCGCGCGACGTCGGCACCGGCGAGAGCGGGTCGGTCGACGAGGGGACGGTGGCCCGCATCCAGATCCGCGTCGCCGATGGACGCGTCGTCGAAGCGCGGTTCAAGGTGTTCGGGTGCAGCGCGGCGATTGCCAGCGCCAGCCTCGTCGCCGAACGGCTCGAAGGCGCGGCGGTCGCGAGCGCCGTACCGACGGTCGAGTCCGTGGCCACCGACCTGGCCCTGCCTGCCGGGCGGCGCGTGGTTGCCGGTACCGTCGTGCGCGCGGCGGAAGAGGCGATTGCGGATTGGAAGCAGAAGGTGGACCGATGATCGAAATCACCGAGAGCGCGGCGCGGGTCATCGCGCGGCAGTTGTCCAGGGAGGGCCTGGCGCCCGGCGGCCTCCGGGTGGCCATCAAGGCCGGCGGCTGCTCGGGGTTTGCCTACACGTTCGCGTTCGAGCGCGAGGCGAAGGCGACCGACCAGGTCTTCGAGGGCCCCGGCGGCGTGAAGGTGTTCGTGGACCCGCGCAGCCTGAAGCTGCTCGACGGCACCGTGCTCGACTACGACGACGAGAACCTGATGGCCACCAACTTCACCTTGAGGAACCCGCACGCCAAGAGCACGTGCGGATGCGGCGAATCGTTTTCGGCCTAGTGCCGGCGCCAGGAGCCCGAGTTCAACACCATGTCGACATCCACGCAGGTCATCGAAGAACTGGCGAGCACCGAGTACAAGTACGGGTTCGTCACCGATATCGAACAGGACATCGCCCCCAAGGGGCTCAACGAGGACATCATCCGGCTGATCTCGTCCAAGAAGGACGAGCCGGAATGGATGCTCGAGTGGCGTCTCGACGCCTATCGCCGCTGGACCAAGATGAAGGAGCCGAGTTGGGCCAAGCTCAAGTACCCCGAGATCGACTTCCAGGCCATCCACTACTATGCCGCGCCGAAGAGCACGCCCGGACCGACCTCGCTCGACGAGGTCGATCCCGAACTGCTGAAGGTCTACGAGAAGCTCGGCATCCCGCTGAAGGAGCAGGAGATTCTTGCCGGCGTGCAGAAGCAGGCCGATCCCGAGACGGCCAACGACAACGTCTA
>CAZJBN010000006.1:0-797 GCA_964543955.1 uncultured Bifidobacteriaceae bacterium | reverse complement strand
GGCTCAACGAGGACATCATCCGGCTGATCCCGTCCAAGAAGGACGAGCCGGAGTGGCTGCTCGCGTGGCGTCTCGAGGCGTACCGCGTGTGGCTGAAGATGACCGAGCCGACGTGGCAGAACGTGACGTACGACAGGGTCGACTACCAGGCCATCTCGTACTACGCGGCGCCGAAGGAGAAGAAGAAGCTGGGCAGCATGGACGAGGTCGATCCCGAGATCCGGGCGACGTTCGACAAGCTCGGCATTCCGCTGATCGAGCAGCAGCTCCTGGCCGGTGTCGCCGTCGACGCCGTCTTCGACTCGGTATCGGTGGCGACGACGTTCCGCAAGAAGCTCGCGGAGCTGGGCATCATCTTCTGCTCGTTCTCCGAGGCCGTGAAGGATCACCCCGACCTGGTGCGGCACTACCTCGGCTCGGTCGTGCCGCACACCGACAACTTCTTCGCGGCGCTCAACTCCGCGGTGTTCTCCGACGGCAGCTTCGTCTTCGTGCCGAAGGGCGTGAAGTGCCCGATGGAGCTCTCGACCTACTTCCGCATCAACGCCAGGGATACGGGGCAGTTCGAGCGGACGCTCATCGTCTGCGAGGAAGGGGCGTCGGTGAGCTATCTCGAAGGATGCACGGCACCCAAACGCGACGAGAACCAGCTGCACGCAGCGGTCGTCGAGCTCGTGGCGCTCGACCGGGCCACCATCAAGTACTCGACCGTGCAGAACTGGTATCCCGGCGACCGGAACGGCGTCGGCGGCATCTACAACTTCGTCACCAAGCGCGGCCTGTGCAAGGGCGCCGGC
>CAZJBN010000005.1:8827-72070 GCA_964543955.1 uncultured Bifidobacteriaceae bacterium | reverse complement strand
GCCATCTGCGTTCGTCTGCGTCATCTGCGTTCGTCTGCGTCATCTGCGTTCGTCTGCGTCATCTGTGTTGGTCTGCGCATCTGCGTCCCGATGGGGGGTTGAAACCGCCTCTCACAATCGCCAACACTGGGGGACATCCTCGTGTCGCGCATTCACATCGTCGTCTGCCTGGTTGCCCTCGCGGGGTCGTCGTCCCTGGAGAGTGGCCGCCAGCCGGCTGCCGCGGCATGCACCGAGTGGCGTGACTGCCGCACGCAGACGCTCGACGCCATAGCCGGCGGCGAGTTCGAGCGGGCGCACGACCTGGCCTGGCGCGCCGTCCAGACGGGGCCGCCTGCTGACCCCGACCTCATGCTGCTGCTCGCGCGGGCGCAATCGCTCTTCCGGCCGCAGGACGCGCTGGTCATGCTGCAGCGGCTGGCGGACCGGGGCGTGCGGCTCGACGTTGGCCACGATCCGGACTTCGCCAGGACGCGCGCGCTTGCAGGGTGGCCTGCCGTCGAGGCCGCGATTGACGGAGCAGCATCCCGTTCGTCCGATCCGCCGGCGCCTGCACCTGCGGCAGCCGAGACGAAGGTGCCCGTCGAGACGGGCGCGAATGCCACGAGCCTGGCAGCCGGCTCGGTGGTCCACGGCGCTCTCGAGGAGGCCATCCGTTTCTCGGCCGATCCGTTCATCCCTGGTGGAATCGCCTACGACGGTGTCTCGCGTCGCTTCGTCTTCGGCGACCGCGACGGCCGAAAGCTGCGAGTCGTCGGCGAGGGCCTCCCGAGCGCCGCGGACCTGGTCGGTGCGTCGTCGGCCGGGTTCTTCGCCGTGCAGGCCATCGACATCGACCGCAGGCGCGGTGACCTCTGGGTGGCGACGGCCGATCCCGCCTCCGGCGATGCCGCGATCCACAAGCTCCAGCTCATCTCCGGCCGGCTCCTCACCATCTTTCCTGCGGCGACGAGCCTGACGCCGATGGCCATCGTGGACCTGGCCGTGACCCCGTCGGGCGGTGTGCTGGGCATCGATGCGGAGCAGGGCCGTGTCGTCCGGATCCGGGCGGGCGCCTCGCGGCTCGAATCGCTCGTCGCCCTCGAACAGGAGGGCGCCACGAGCATCGCCCTCGGTGCGGCCGAGGGTGTCGCCTACGTGGCTCACCGCGACGGCATCTTGCGAGTGAACGTCTCCGGCCGGAGCGCGGTGCCGCTGACGGCGCCAAAGGGCGTCTCGCTCGGCGGCTTCGAGCGCCTCCGCAGACACGGCGGCGCGCTGGTGGGCATCCGCGCCGGCCCTGACGGCGTGCGCCGGATCGTGCGCCTGGAACTCGCGGCCAACGGCCGCCGCGTCGCCCGGGCGACGGTGTACGACACCCGTATTCCGGGGGCGAAGACGGCGCCCGCGATCACGGTCGTCGGCGACGACCTCTGCTTCATCGGCAGCCTGGATTCCGAGGCGGTCTCGAACGGCGCCGTCGACCGGATCGTCCACCGCGTGAATCTCGAGGTTCGCTGAGCCATGGAGACACCGCTCACTCCGCTCGACTTCATGCGTCGTGCGCGGCGCCTCTACCATGCGCGCGACGGTGTCGTCGACGGGAGCCGGCGCTGGACCTACGGCGAGTTCTTCGCGCGCTGCGACCGCTGGTCGTCGGCGCTGCAGATGCTCGGCGTCAGCCGCGGCGATCGCGTCGCCTGTATCTCGCCCAACACGCACGCCGCGCTCGAATCCTTCTATGCGGTCCCTCAGATCGGGGCTGTCCTCGTACCGATCAACTACCGGCTCTCACCCGACGAGTTCCGCTATCTGATCGAGCACAGCGGCGCCGTCGTCGTCTGCGCCGCGGCCGAGTACCTGGATGCCGTGGACGGCATTCGCACGGGCCTCGGCGGTGTCCGTCACTTCGTCGCCCTGGAGCACGCGCGCGAAGGGTGGCTGGACTACGAGACGCTCGTCGCGGACGGTGCGCTCGACGTCAGGCGGCCGCCGATCGACGAGCGGTCGCCCATCACCATCAACTACACGAGCGGGACGACGTCGCGGCCGAAGGGCGTGGTGATCACGCACCGCAACGCGTGGATGAACTCCATCGGTGTACTCGCGCACTGGGCACTCACGCCGGCCGACGTGTACCTCTGGACGCTCCCGATGTTCCACGCCAACGGGTGGACGTTCACCTGGACAATCACCGCCGTCGGCGCCAGGCATGTCTGTCTCCGTGCCGTGAACCCGTCCGTGATCTTCCCGCTGATGGCCGCCGAGGGGGTGACGCGGTTGTGCGCGGCGCCCACCGTGCTCATCGCGCTGGCCGGCGCGTCACCGGAGCTCAAGCGGCTGGCGCCGGCCGGCGTTCAGGTGATGACGGCCGGCGCGCCGCCCGCGGCGGTCACGATCGAACGGCTCGAGCAGGAGCTCGGCTGGGTCGTCACGCACGTCTACGGTCTCACCGAGACCTCGCCGTTCATCACGATCGGCGAGCCTCGTCCCGAACACCGGGCCCTCGCACCCGCCGACCGCGCGCGCGTCAAGGCGCGCCAGGGCGTGGAGCTCATCACCTCGGGTGAGACCCGCGTGGTCGACCCCGGCGGCCACGACGTCCCGCACGACGGCGAGACGGTGGGCGAGATCGTCGCGCGAGGCAACGTCGTGATGGACGGGTACTTCAACGATCAGGCTGCCACCGACGCGGTGATCCGCTCGGGCTGGTTCCATACCGGCGATGTCGCTGTCATCCACCCCGACGGGTTCATCGAGATTCGCGATCGGATCAAGGACGTCATCATCAGCGGCGGCGAGAACATCTCCTCCGTGGAAGTGGAAGCCCTCCTGCTGCGCCACGATGCCATCCGCGAGGCCGCCGTCGTCGGCCTGCCCCACGAGAAGTGGGGCGAGGCGCCGCACGCGTTCGTCGTCTTCGAGGCGGGGCAGTCGGCCGCGTCCGAAGAACTCCGCGCGTTCTGCCGGGCGCACATCGCTCACTTCAAGGTGCCGCACAGCTTCACCGCGATGACGGAACTGCCCAAGACCGCCACGGGCAAGATTCAGAAATTCGTCCTCCGCCAGGGGAGGCCGAACATCTCGCCGCAGTAGGAACGCAGATGCGCAGACAGACGCAGATACGCAGACAGACACAGATACGCAGATAGACGCAGATACGCAGACAGACGCAGATGCCTGGACAGATTCAAGGGCCGAGACAGACTCGAGGGGGTGGGTTCCGAGCCTTCTGATCACATCTTCCGGAAATTCTGACCGGAAATTCTGGCCTGATCAGCAGGCGGACCTGTTCGGAATCTTCGGAAAGGCCTGCACGCTCGCCTCGATTGGGAGAGGGTCGGCTGCTACCCCTGCGTTGCCGAAGCGATATTGCTGTCGCACCGAGTATACGGCAGTGTCGGAGTCAGCCTGCGCACCTGTGTGCTGGCCAGCGTGGCGTTCTTGCGGTCTGGCGTTGTCCTGGGCTCCTGCAGCACCCGGGTTGGTCTGCGCATCTATGTCTGTCTGTGCATCTGTGTCTGTCTGCGCATCTGCGTATATCTGTGCATCTGCGTGCGTCTGCGCATTCGCGTGAGCCTGGTCACCAGCACAGCCCCCTGTACTCGGCCGGCACCCTGGAGAGGTCGCAGCGCAGGCGTACGAGGTCCAGGACGACCTGGTCGGGCCGTGTGCGGGTCAGCGCATCGCCGAACTCCTCTGCGCCATTGCCGATGACGAGGAGGTCGGCGTCGGCGATGAGTTCGTCCACCGTGTCGCACATGAGCGCGGCGAGATGCGGGATCTGCTGCTCGATGTACGCCCTGTTCGCGCCGGTCAATCGTGACACGAGCACGTTTCTGTCGAAGATCCGGAGGCGGCAGCCCTTGCCGAGGAGCGTCTCCGCCAGGATGACCATCGGGGATTCACGCAGGTCGTCGGTGCCGGCCTTGAAGCTGAGGCCCATCAAGCCGATGCGGGAGCGTCCGGTCTCGAGGACCTGATCCAGCGCCTGTTGAATCTGCTGCCGGTTGCTCGGCATGACGGCGCGGATGAGCGGCAGATCGAGGTCCAGCTCCCTGGCGCGATACTCGAGCGCTCGCACGTCCTTGGGCAGGCACGATCCGCCAAACGCAAAGCCCGGTTTCAGGTAGTACGGCGCCAGGTTGAGCTTGTCGTCCTGGCAGAAGATGTCCATCACTTCGTGGCTGTCCACGTCGAGGCGCTTGCAGACGTTGCCGATCTCGTTGGCGAAGCAGACCTTCAGGGCGTGCCACGTGTTGCTGGCGTACTTGATCATCTCGGCCACGCGGATGTTCGTCGAGACGACCGGCGCATCGACGCTCTCGTAGAGGGCGAAGGCGCGGGTCGCATCCGCGGCGTGATTGTGGCCCACGAGCGTCATCGGCGGATGCCGCAGATCCGACAGCGCGGATCCTTCGCGGAGGAACTCCGGATTGACGGCGACGCCAAAGCCCTCGCCGTACCGGCGGCCGCTGAAGCGTTCGAGCGTCGGGATCACGGTCTCGTGCGTCGTGCCCGGCAGCATGGTGCTCCGGACGATCACCACGTGATAGCCGTCGCGCGCGGCGAGGGCGCGGCCGATCTGCTCGCAGACGCGCGCCAGATAGGTGAGGTCGAGGCTGCCGTTGCGCCGGCTTGGCGTGCTCACCGATACGAGCGACACATCGCTGGCCGCAACCGCCTCGTCCGGGTCGCACGTGGCCCGGAATCGCCCGTCCGCGACCGTCCGTGCAATCAGCGCGTCGAGGCCTGGTTCGACGATCGGACTCCGCCCGGCATTGAGCCTGGCGACCTTGTCGGCGTTGACGTCCACGCCGATGACCGAGTGCCCATCGGCGGCGAACGCCGCGCCGGACACGCTTCCGACATACCCCAGACCGAAGACGGCGATGTTCATGATGCCCTGGCGGGACCTTCCTCCCCGTGTCGAACCGCGGAGGTGGCCCCGGCGAGAAACGACGTGCCGGTGATGGCCGCGTCGAGATGGCCGCTGACGGCCTGCCAGTCGAATCGTTCGGCGACGTGAGTCCTGGCCGCCGCGGCCAGTTGCTGGCGCGCTTCGGGACTCCGAAGCAGCGTGACGACGGCGCGGGCGAAGCCGTCGGGATCGTCTGCGACGAGCAGGTGCCGACCCGCCACGGCCGGCAGACCCTCCGCGCCAACCGTCGTGGACACGACCGGCGTGCCCGCTGCCATGGCCTCGAAGATCTTGAGACGCGTGCCGCCCCCGATGCGGAGCGGCACCACGGCCACCGCCGCTCCGTGCAGTGACGGCCGCACATCGTCCACGCGGCCCGTCACCGTGACGCGGTCGCCGTCGGCCAGCCGGCGCACCGCCGCCGTGGGCGAACGCCCGACGATACTGAACGTGACGTCCGGGACCTGGCTGGCGACGTGGGGAAGAATCTGGCGGCAGAAGTAGACCACGGCATCCTCGTTCGGCAGCCAGTCCATCGATCCGACGAACACGACATGCGGTCGCGCGACGGCGGCGCCGTCAGGCGGACGGAAGTACGTCGTGTCGACGCCCGTCGGAATGACGCTGACCGGTGCCTGGGCGTCGGGGTAGAGCGTTCTGAAGGTCTCGCGATCGGCATCGGACACGGCCAGGACGCGGTCGAAGCGTGCAAGCGTCCGGCCTTCGAACCGCCGCATGCGCGACCACTGCTGGCGATAGAGCGCACGGCGCAGCACTCCGGATGCGGTGTCGGCATGGCGGCGCCAGATCTCGGCCTCCACGTTATGCGTGAAGAGGATCGACGGGCAGGGGAAGCGACGCCTGATGTTGACGGCCGGGACGAGAAAGTCGCAGACGACCCGGTCGAATCGTCCGGTGTCGAGGAGTGCGTCGAGCGCGCGCCGGTACGCGGCCGCCCGATACTGGCCGACCGCATACGGCGCGGGATCGAGCAGACGGCCTGCCACGCTGGCGTAGAAGCCAAGGGTGCCCTTGCGGGCCATCCGTCCTGGTGTCGTCACCAGATGCTGGCACACCGCCGACATCTCCGCTCGATGGGTGCTCGTTTCCTCGGGCGTGGCGAAGGCCAGGTACGTGATCTCGTGCCGGGTGGCCAGGTGGCGCATCAGATGCCACGTGCGGAGCCTGCCCCCCTTGTCGAGCGGCAGCAGCAGGCTGGCGTTGAGCCACAGGATGCGCATGTCAGCCTCGCGGCACCGTCGGAATCGACGCCGCTCGCGGCGACGCGGCGACGCCGTGCCCGGCGCGCCGCGGAACCGGCAGTGTCTGGATGCCGTCGCCGTCGATGAACGTGCGATGCCAGAGCTCGAGGTTGAGCAGGCTCCACACGGCATCGGCCGAGCCGGGCTCGCCACGCCTCGCTCGCTCGAGCAGTCCGTTGACCGCGGGCAGGGACAGGAGATCGCGTTCGCGGGACCGGCGATCGAACAGCACCTCCCGGGTGACCACTTCCCAGCCCTCGCGCAGCCACCGCGCGAACGGAACGGGGAAGCCCTTCTTCGAGCGGTCCAGGATCGAGGGGGGCACGACGTCCCGCACGGCCTCCCGCAGGATGCGCTTCGTCGTGAAGCCCGTCAGCTTGCGATCCGGCGGAAGGCCGGCGGCGAACTCGACGAGGTGGTGGTCGAGAAACGGCACGCGGCTCTCGATCGATGCCGACATGCTCATCTGGTCCTGCTTCATCAGCAGCTCGACGAGATACGTCGACATCTCGGTCGAGAGCAGGCGATCGAGCGTGTCGGTCCCCGCAGGCGGCGCGTCGAATCGTGCGACGAGCGACCCGTACGCGCGCTCGCGCGTGGCGAGGCCGCCGAGACGCCGCGAGAGGAGCTCGCGCTGACGGGCCACCGGAATCGCCGCGAAGTTGTCGAAGAAGGTCAGGTCCGTGGCGTGTTCGACCGCGAGGAACGATCGGCGGGCATAGCGTCCCGCACGGCCGGGCAGCAGGCCGGCAGCGGAGGCCCCCAGTGCCCGAAGGGCGCCGGGAACCACGCGGCTGTAGACGCCACCCATGCGCCAGTTCAGCAACGATCGCGGATAGCGGCCATACCCTGCGAGCAGCTCGTCGCTGCCCTCACCCGTGAGGACGACCTTGACATGGCGGCTCGCCAGCGCGGAAACGAAATGCAGCGGGACGCTGGACGGGTGCGCGATGGGCTCGTCCTCGTGCCAGATGAGCCGCGGCAGGGCGGAGAAGAAGTCGCGGTCGTCGATGACCACCTCGTGGCCGTGCGCGCCGATTGCACGCGCGACCTCTCGCGCGAACCCCAGCTCGTTGGAGGCGCGGTCGGGGAACGCGACCGAGAAGGTCTCGAGCGGGCGCCCGATCATCGGCGCCATGAGCGCCGCGATCGCGCTGCTGTCGAGTCCCCCCGACAGGAAGACGCCGAGCGGCACATCGCTCATCAGCCTGAGCCGAATCGACTCCTCCAGCAGACTCCGGAACCGGCGCTCATCGTCCTGGCGGTTGCCTGGCGGCACGCCAGGATCGCGGACCGGCAGCGTCCAGTACGCCCGCGTCGTGGCGCGGCCTCCCGCGAACGAGAGCAGATGGCCAGGCATCACGCGTGCGATGCCGGCAAACATCGTCTCCTCGCCCGCGAGAGACCGCATGCTGAGCAGTTCGGGGAGGGCGGCGTCGTTGGCCCGCACGGGGAGCAGCCCGCTCTCGAGCAGGCTCTTGATTTCGGATCCGAACAGCAGCCGATCGCCCGCCATCGCCCAGTAAAGCGGCTTGATGCCGAGGCGATCCCTGGCGAGAAGCAGGTGCCGGCGCGGCTGGTCCCAGATCGCACACGCGAACATGCCACGGAAGCGGTGGACGCAGTCCTCGCCCCACTGCTCGTAGGCATGGACGATGGTCTCGGTGTCGGACCGCGTGCGGTACACGTGACCGGCCTGCTCGAGCTCCCGCCGGAGGTCGGCGTGGTTGTAGATCTCGCCGTTGTAGCAGACCTGGATGGTGCCGTCCTCGTTGCCCATCGGCTGGGCACCGCCGGCGAGATCCACGATGCTCAGCCGTCGATGGCCGAGCGCCGCCCACTGGTCGGCGAAGAGTCCCGCCGCGTCGGGGCCGCGGTGGGCGAGCACGTCGCGCATGCGCACGACGCGCGACTGGTCGTCGGGCGCGAGCCCGTCGCGGGCGACCATGCCGGCAATCCCGCACATCGGTCAGGCCTCTCCCCTGCCGCGCGTCATCGGCGTCATGCGGCGGCCGTCCTCACGGCGGAAGCAGGCGTGTGCGCCTCGATCTCGTCGAGATACACGCGCTCCATGAGGTCCATCATCCGCTCGAACGAGTACCTGCTGCTCACCGACGTGCGCGCCGCCCGTCCGAGGGAGGCGGCGCGATCGGCATCGTTCAACAGGCCGACGACGGCGTCGGAGAGCGCGAGGGGGTCGCCGGGGTGCACGAGGACGCCCGTCTCGCCGTCCGAGACAATCTCGGGGATGCCGCCCACGCGGGACGCGACGACGGGCAGCCCCGCGGCCATGGCCTCGATGAGCGCGTTTGGCAGGGCCTCCGATCGCGAAGGCAGGACGAAGAGGTCGGAGTCCGCGAGGAGCGACGGCACATCGTCCGACCGGCCGAGAAAGCGGACGCGGCCGGCCACGCCGCGCGCCGCCACACGTGTCACGAGGGCGTCGGCCATCGGCCCGCTGCCGGCGAGCACGATCTCCGCGTCCGGGCACGACGAGAAGATCCGCGGCGCGGCATCGATGAGGACGTCGTGGCCCTTTTCCGGGCGCAGGTTGGCCACCATGACGATTCGGCGGAGCAGGCGCTTCTCGCCAGGCCGACGCTCAGGCAGGAGGTCGACGCCGTTCGGAACCAGGCGGATTTTCGAGGCCGGCACGCCTTCGCACCCGAGCTGGCGTGCCGCGGCGTGCGAGTTGGCCACGACCGCGTGGGCCCGTCCGTACGCCAGGCGCTGTCCCGCCAGCTGAAGCCGTGTCTTGTCGCCGGTCAGGACCTCTCGCCGGCTGCCGATGCGCGCCGGCACGCCGGCTGCGGCCGCCGCGGTGAGCCCGAAGAGATTGGCGTAGAGGTCGCAGGTGTGGACCAGGCGCGCGTCGATGGCACGGCACCAGCGCGCAAAGCGCATCCACTGCCCGACCGAGGCGGGCCGCCTGAATCCGCGCACGGGGAAACGCTCGATGACGACGTGATCGGGCACCGCGGCGAGGAGCGGTCCTCGCGCGTGGAAACACGCGAGAAAGACGCGAAACCGCGCCGGGTTCAGGCGTCTCACCAGCTCGACCGTTTGCCGCTCGGTGCCCCCGACATCGAAGCTCGTCAGCATGACGACAATTGGATGCGGCTCGGCCGACGGCATGCGGTGAACGAAGCAAGCGAGGTGCCACGAAAACATGCCCGAAAACAACCGTGTGGAACGGGCGAGGTTCGGTCGGCTTCTCATTTGCGGAAGTGCGGGTGCGTCGGAGCGAAATCGGCCGCACCGCCGCCAGCCGGCCGGGCGGTCACGGCAACACGCCGAAGGGCCGCGTGGTCCCGGCGTGGCCATCCAGGTAGCGGCGGTGCCAGAGCTCGAAGACGAGCAGCTGCCACAGCCGAAAGGTGTGCTCGCGGATCCCCCTGACGTGCTCGCGGATCAGCGTGTCGACGTAGGCTCGCTCGAAGTAGCCGCGCTGCCGGGCGCGAGGCGACTGGAGCACGTCGGTGACCACCTCACGCAGGCCTCCGCGAAACCAGATGCCGATCGGAACCGCGAAGCCCTGCTTGCGCCTCGTCAACACCTCGGCCGGAAGGATGCTCTCGGCCGCGCGCTTGAGGATGTGCTTGCGATCGGTGCCGCGAATCTTCATCCGTGCGGGCAGGGAGTGCGCGAAGCGCACCACGGCCTGGTCGAGCAGCGGCACGCGCGACTCGATCGAGTGCGCCATGCTCATCCGATCGACCTTGGTGAGCACGTCCTCCGGCAGGTAGGTCTCGAAGTCGACCCGCATCATCTGGCTTCGCCAGTCCAGCCGCTCGAACCGATCGAACCGGTGGATGAACGAGGCGTCGCCGCACGCGCCGGAGACCGCCGCCTTCAGTTCGGGCGCGAGGAGGGCGGACTTGTCATCCGGGCCGAAGTACGCCACCGAATCGGCGTAGCGTCCTCGCGGATCGAGCGCGACGTGGCGAAGGAAGTTGCGGCCGCGCCGGCCGCGCGGCACGCACCGCCACAGGGCGCCGGCCACCCGCCGTCCCGCCGATCCCGTCCATCGATCGAAGGCCTCGACCCGCGGATGCGGAAAGTAGCGGTCGTAGCCGCCGAAGAGCTCGTCGCCACCATCGCCCGAGAGCGTCACGGTCACGTGCTGGCGGGCCATCTGGCTCACGTACCACGTGGGAATGGCCGACATGTCGCCGAAGGGCTCGTCGAAGTGCTCGATGAGATCGTCGACGATCGCGACCGCATCGGGCCGGACGACGAGCTCGTGGTGCTCGGTCTTGAAGTGACGCGCCACCACACGCGCGGCGTCGAGCTCGTCGAACTGCGGCTCGTCGAAGCCGATCGAGAAGGTCCGGACGGGTCGCGAGGAGGCCTCGGCCATCAACGCGACGACGAGACTGGAGTCCATGCCGCCGGACAGGAATGCGCCGAGCGGCACGTCGCTCACCATGTGCGACGACACGGCATCGGCGAGCACGGCACGCAGCATCGCCGCCGCATCCTCTTCCGACCCGCTGAAGAGCTCGTCAGCAGGCGGCGTCCAGTAGGGCAGCACCTC
Source organism: uncultured Bifidobacteriaceae bacterium (assembly GCA_964543955.1). GTDB lineage: Bacteria > Acidobacteriota > Vicinamibacteria > Vicinamibacterales > UBA2999 > VFZN01. Next base: position 61,371 of record CAZJBN010000005.1, on the reverse strand, counting down.
GTACCGATCCGCCCGCCACCGCAGCAGGTGGCCCGGCGGCAGCTTGCGGACCCCCTTGAAGATCGAGCCGTCCGGCGGCGTGTACAGGTACGACAGGTAGTGGTCCAGGCCGGCCGGGTCGAGCTCGCGCTGGAGCTCGCCGCTCGCCAGGAGCACCTTGATCTCGGATCCGAACACGAGGCGGCGCGGCGACTCGGTGTAGTAGAGCGGCTTGATGCCCACGCGATCGCGGACGAGGATCAACAGGCGATCGCGCACGTCCCAGAGTGCGATGGCGAACATGCCTCGCAGCCGGCGGAAGGCCTGCTCGCCCCACTCCTCGTAGGCGTGCACGATGACCTCGGTATCGCTGGCGGTGCGGAACTCATGGCCCCGCTCCTCGAGGTCCGCCCGGAGCTCGCGGAAGTTGTAGATCTCGCCGTTGAACACCACACGGAGCGTGCCGTCCTCGTTGGCAATCGGCTGGTGTCCCGTCGCGACGTCGATGATGCTCAGACGCCGCATGCCGAGCGCCGCGCCCTCGCCGACATAGGTGCCTGAGTCGTCCGGACCGCGATGGCGAATCGCCTGGCACATCCCGATCAGGAGCGCCTCGACTTCGCCGGGAGCCGCGTCCGCGACGCCGGCTCGCTCGACAAATCCTGCAATGCCGCACATGACGTCAACGCCTCGCCGGGACGGCGTGCCCGGACATGAGAGAGGGCCGGGAGGTCTCGTTCCGCGTCGCGAGCGGCGCCGCCAGGTGCAGCGTCGGCCTCGCCACGGGTACGTGCACGAGACGCGTATCGTCCGGGCCGATCGCGGTCGAGCCGTCCACGAGCCAGACTTCTGCGAGCGCCGTCGGCCTGTGATGTCGCACGACCGCCACGCGTGCATCCGATTCGACGCCGGCCGCCGACGTCCGCCCGCGGCCCGCCTCCGGATCGTCGACGTCCGCCGGATGCCGGGCGAAGGCCACCTCGCGCCACGACGCGGTCTCGAGCGCGAGCGCATGGGCGGGCCGCCCCGCCTCCGCGATCCGCTCGATTCGGGGCTCTTCGGCCGCCTCGAGGATCACTGTCGCCATCGAGAGCGGCGATGTGCCGGACCGGACCGCGCGGATCGTGGTGGTCGGCACGATGTCCCCGTAGATCGGCGCGCACCAGCCAAGGCTGCGGGCGCCGGTGCCGCCTCTCACGACTTCAACGGCACCGCCAATCGTCAGCAGCCACAGCCGCACGCCGTCCGGATGGTCGAGCCGGACGCCGGGGCCCGACGCCGACGCCGCCCATCGTGGCGCCAGGTGCCAGTGCGCCGCCGCTTCGACGGGTCCGCTGCCGAGCAGCCAGTCCCACACGATCCAGCAGCCGGGCCGGGCCAGGACCTGCCGGCGATGCGTGATTGGCAGATACCCATCGTGCGAGGCGTCCACGAAGTCGAACGCCGCGTCGGATCGCCAGCCGTGCAGCCTGGTGCGCGCCGCCGACGCCCAGTGGAATGGCCCGTCCGGCGTCGACTGCGATCGGCCGTTGACAGTGATCGTGTTGTGGTACGCCGTCGACCGGAACCGATCGCGCATGGCCGGATCGACCGTGTAACAACCGGTGCCGGTGTCGATGAGCAGGGGAACGCCTGCCACTTCGAGCGTGATGGCGAGCGCATCTGCGTGCGCGTGCCCGCCGTTCAGGAATCCGAGCGGCCCCGCATCGAAGACGAGGTGATCGCCCCGGCTCGTCCGCGACACGAAGTAGCCAGTCGCGGCGAGCGCCACGGAGCGACGGCTCATCGTGCCCGGGACGCGGTCCCGCACGGCACCGCTCATCCAGGCGACTTCTTCGGGCGGGCGGCCCTCGAAGAGGTCCGCCGCCCCGGTCAGGACCGCGGCCGCGGCCAGCGAGTCGCGGATGTCGACCGCCTCTCGGCCGCACATCGGGAGCAGCATTCCTCCATCGTCATCACCGATGCACGGGAGGCGGAAGTGGTCGTCTGCCATGGCGCGGGCGAAGCGGGCAAGCGCCTGTGCGGCGTCGGTGAAGATGGGAATGGCGTCGGCGTCCCCCGTCGCCCGCGCGACGGCGAGCGCCAGCAGATAGAAATCGAGCACGTAGCGGTGGTAGTGTGGCGAGCGCTCGACGTGGCCGCCGTCTTCGCAGATCTGGGCGTCGGCCTGGCGACTGAGCGTCTCTCGCCCAAGTGCGGCCCATCGGCGCGCACCGCTCAGCTCCGGCAGACACTGTCCGACGACGTAGAGCGCCAGGGCCTCGCCGATGAGGTGGGTGTTGGGGCTGAAGTATGTCGAGAGGTTCTGCTCGACGAGCGAGAGCTGGCGATCGATTCCGAGCAGCAGGTCGACCAGCCACGCCCGGTCGTTCGGGGGCTCGTCGCGCTCCACGAAGAAGTGGAGCGCCCACAGCCACGACACGCACCTCAGCGAGAGCTCGAGCATGCTCGACCAGTTGATGCCGGTGTACGGCGGGTTGGCCCGCATCCAGGTGTCGAGTTCCGAGACGAACCGGTCGCGATACCGGCCATCGCCCGAGAGCGCGTACGCGCGGCCAAGCGCCAGCCAGTGCTGGTGCCGGTTGATTTCCCAGATGACCTTGTGGTCGCCGCAGGCGGGGTCGAGATACGGCACGCGCGTCCAATGCGCGGCCGGCGGCCGGCGGTCGTGCACCGGATCCCGATGCCAGTCGACGGATGCATCCACGCCGTCCGGAACCGTCACGTCGACATCCTGGTAGCCCAGCAGGTTCAATCGCCCTGCCAGAATCCGATCCCCTCGCCGGCGGGCATCGTCCGTCGCGGTGGGGAAGGCCGCGCGAATCCCGCCGGCCAGCTCCGCGCGCCGGCCGGGGGCGAGCATGAATCGCGGCGCCCGTTCCGCGAAGTGGCGTGAGAGCTCGGTGTGGGCGCCGGACAGGTCCGATGCGCCGAGTCGATCGATCACGCGTGCCATCGCGCCATGGCTGCCATCGAGTGCGCGCGCCAGATCCTGCCGGCGCCAGGTCGGCCTGGACAGCCACCAGGACAGGTGGGCGACCTCGTGGCTCAGACGCGACGCCGCCCTCGCGGACACTTCGGAAGCCGGCATCTGGCGCAGGCGCCGAATCGCTCGGAGTGCGCTCATGTCGTGTGCACCGCCGAGCCGGCCGGCGCCGCGTGCGGCGCCAGGCCACGGTAGATCGAGAGCCACCGTCCGCGAACGCTCGTCCAGGTGTACGACTCGGAGGCGGCGTATCCCGCCAGCGCCACGGCCCGCGCCAGGCCGGGCTCGCGAAGCAGCCGAAGTGCTGACGCGGCCAGTGCGCGATCGTCCCCGGCTGGCGAGAGCAGTCCGTTGACCCCGTCCGCGACGATGGCCGGCACGCCCCCCGCGTTCGTCGAGACGACGGGCAACCCGGAGGCAAAGGCTTCGAGCACCGAGAGCGGCATGTTGTCGATGTCTGGAGACTGGAGGTAGATATCCGCATCCGCGTAGAACGACGCGATCACGTCCGGCGATACGCGACCGGCGAACGTCACGCCGCGAATGCCGCGCCGCTCGGCCTCCGCTCTCAACGCGCCGTCCTGCGATCCGGCACCGACGACCGTCAGCGTGGCATCGGGATGCTCGGCCTGGATGCGTCCGAAGGCCTCGAGCGTGCACCTCACGTTGTACATGGGCTCGAGGTTCCGCGTGGAGAGGAAGCGTGGCCGGAGCGGATCCCGAAGCCGGAACGCGAACACCGATCGATCGACCACGTTGGGAACCACGTCGGTGTCGAGGCCGAAACCCGCGAAGACGTCGGCGAGAAACCGCGAGGGCACGACAATGCGGGCGACCGACCGGAGCGTGTCGCGTGCGACGCGGGACCGGGCGAGGTGGTCGGGCGCCTCGCCGCTGTGGTAGTTGAGCAGGACCGGGCGGCCGAGCCATCGGGCCACGAGCACGGCCGGCAGCGGCGACAGCAGAAACGAGGTGTACGAGGCGGAGAACACGTGAACCACGTCCGCCCGCGCCAGTTCGCGCGCGAGGAGCGGCCAGTACGTGAGCTGCGTCACGCCCGTCCGCACGTACTTCACTCTGGCGAGCGGACGGAGGGCGGCTGGCGGCACGGGGTTGATCGGGACGAGCCACGCCTCGACGTCCGTGCCATCGGCCCATCCATTCAACAGTTGCCGGGCCTGCACCGACTGGCCGCCGAGGATGGCCAGCGACGGTGCGACGACGGCCACACGCAATCGGCTCCTCATGGGGCGGCCTGGTCCCTCCGGTCCTCATCGCCGCCGGCCGCCGAACGAATCACGAGCCGGGTTCGAGAGCGGGCGATCTCGTACCCGACCACGATGAACGCCAGCAGGTAGTAGAAGGTCCAGTAGTAGCCGATCGACGCGAACTGCGCGCAGGTGAACCATCCGGCGAAGGCCGCGGTCGCTGCGGCCGTGTGCAGCCGCATCCATTCGGCTTCCTTCGGCCGGAAGGCCAGCGCGGCGCTGCGGCTGGCTGCGGTCTCGCGGCCTGGCGGAGGGTCGCGGGGCAGCAGCCGCCGCGTGCGCGTGAGCGCGATGACCGGCGAGACCATCAGGAAGACGAAGATCGCGCCTCCAAGAATCCCCAGCTCGGCCAGCACTTGCAGAACGACATTGTGCGTCTCCTGCCACATCACCAACCGCCCTGGCGGGTTGTAATTCTGGAACTGGCCCACGCCGACGCCGGTGAGCGGCCGCTCCAGGAACGTGCGCCAGCCCTGCGCCATCAACTCCCTGCGCGCCTGGCGCGATCCGGTGGCATCCTCATCCTCGTTCACGATGCTCGAGACCCGCGTCCAGATCGATGAGGGCAGCGTTGGCACGGCGATGAGGCTGCCGACGAAGATGGCCATCAGGAGCCCTGCTCTCAGCCGGCCCGCCTGCGCGATCAGCACGATGCCCATCACGCCAAGGCCGAGCAGCCCTGCGCGCGACTTGGTGAAGAGGATGGTCGCGATCATGAGCACCGCAATGACGGCGGCCAGCATCCGGCGCGGGCGCGATTCCCTCCCGAGCGCCACGAAGATCGCAAACGGCACGAACGTGACCATGTTCATCGCGAAGTCGTTGGGATTGCCCATGAGTCCCGCGATCGGGCCGACGAGACGGCCGTCGGCCACCAGGTTGATGCCGCGAACATAGTCGGCCACGCCCCTGAGGGCGACGTAGCCCATCGCGAGCACGATGAGCCACGTGAGGCGCCGCAGCATCTCGGGACTGCGCACCGTGTGCGTCAGCAGGATGAAGATGAGCGCAACCTTGAGATAGACGTCGAGGAAGGAATTGAACGCCCCGCCGGGCCAGATGGAGAACGGAACCGTACCGACCATCACCACGGCCAGGCCAATCACGCCAACGAGCTCCGGCGTCACGTGGAGCAGCGGCAGCCCGGCCGACAACCGGCTGGCAACCAGCGCCAGGAGCGAGACGATGGCGACGACCTCCGTCAGGTGGAGCGATGCCAGCGCGGGGAAGGAGTCCTGCGGCCTGAAGAAGAGGAGCGCCGTGAACGCCAGTGCACCCCAGTACGCGAGATCGCCGCGGATCGCGGGAATCGCCAGCGGTCGGTCGGCGGCAGGTGTGGCCGGCGGAATCTCGAGAGCGGGCGGACCCGTCGGCGGACCTGTCGGCGGGCCCGTCGGCCGGACCGCCGGCGCCGGCGCGCGCGGGCGCGCGCGCGTCAGGAGCGAGGCGCCGTGGTTGAAGGTCAGTCGTTCGATCATCAGGTCATCGCCAGGCAGCGCGTCCGCGGCCGAACGCCAGCAGGCCGGCGACGGCCGCGTAGTTGAACAGTACGAAGGCGTACGCCACGCGGGCGAGCCGTTCGATCCATCTCATGTCCGGGACCCTTTCATCAGGATTGGGGCGTCAGGCACGTCGGGGGATGCGGGCACGCCAGCGGCGGAACGCCGCCGATCGCGCCGGTCGAGCACCGCACCGTAGGCGGCCAGGGTGTAGAAGCCCAGCTGCGCCGCGAACGCAGCGGCATAGATCACCGAGGTCGGAGCGAGGAACACGCTCGACAGGAGCAGCGCGCCGAGCGCCCAGGGCACGACGAGGCGGCCGATCTTGTGGGAGACGTACTGCACCCACACCGGGTTGGCGAACGGGTTGAGCAGACGAGGTTCCTGCCAGAGAATCTGGTAGTTGCCTGCCAGCGTGCGAATCTTGCGGCGAAGCTCGAGGGTCGCCGGTCCGGCCGAATCGAACGCGCAGGCACCTGCCGCGAACACGACGCGCGATGACGCCAGCACCGCCCGCATCGGCGCCAGCACGTCGTCGAGAATCGTATCGGGGGGCAACGGCTGCCAGAGCGATCGTCGAAGCGCGTAGATCGCGCCGGTGGCGCCCATGGTGGAGCCGATCAGGCTTTCATGCCGGCGCAGCCACTTCTCGTAGCGCCAGTACCCGCCGAGGCCCTCGCCGATCGACGAGTCGTCGCCGCCCGACTCGCTGTCGAGGATCAGCTCGCCGCAGACGCCGCCGACGTCAGGATCGGCGAGCGGCGCCACCAGGGCGCGGATCGCATCGGGCGCGAAGCGCTGGCGTGCGTCGGCGAAGATCAGGATGTCGCTCGTCGCGGCGGCGACGGCGGCATTGAGGGCGCGCGCCTTGCCGACCGGCGGCAGGAGGATCGCCGTCGCACGGTCACGATACCGCGCGAGCACCTCCGCCGTGTCGTCGGTCGATCCATCCGAGGCGACGATCACCTGGATGCGATCCGGCGGATAGTCGAGCGACAGCAGGTTGTCGAGCCGTCCGCCGAGGTGATGTCCTTCGTTCCTGGCGGCGATCACGATCGAGACGGGCGGGTCCGACGGATGCGGGTGTACCGGGCGCGGCCGGACCCGGCTCCAGACCAGCAACAGCGCCGGGTAGCCCACGTAGACGTAGGCGACGACCACGAGCGCGATCCAGAAGACCGCCTCCACCATTACCTCTTCGCCGACCGTGCCGCCGAGAGCGGCTCCGAGAGCGGCAGCGCCTCGTCGTCGCCGGCCTGGGTCTCTGCCTCGTCGGCCGGCCACGGGGCCTCGACCGCCGCTCTCGCCCATGGCCGGCGGCCCGGCGTGCGCGATCCGAGGACGCCGACCGACTCGAGCTCCTGGAAGACCGAGACGATGAGCGCGGAACTGATGCGATGCCGCTCCTCTCCGTATCCCGCCATGAGCGCCGCGTCGCAGATGACGTTGATCATTCGCGGGATCCCGCCGGCGCGTTCGTGGATTGCATCGGTGACCTCACGGCCGAAGACGAGCGCCTTGTCGACGGCCGCGCGCTTGAGCCGGTGGTTGATGTAGAGGTGCGTGTCGCGCGCGTCGAGCGGGTTCAGGTGATGGCGCACGGCGATCCGCTGCCGCAGTTGCTCGAGATCGGGCGCGAGCAGCCGATCGCGCAGCTCGGGCTGGCCGACGAGAACGATCTGCACGAGCTTGGACTTCTCCGTCTCGAGGTTCGAGATCATGCGGAGTTCCTCGAGCGCGCCGTGTGGAAGGTTCTGTGCCTCGTCGATGACGACGAGCACCTGCTGCCCGCGCATCTTCTGCTCCACGAGGAAGCGCGCGAGATCACGCACCATGCCGGGCTTGGTCGCCGCCGGATCGATGCCGAAGTCGATGAGGATCGCCTCGACGAGCTCCTTCGGTTCGAGCAGCGTGTTCACCAGCCGCGCCACCGTCGCGCGTTCGTCGAGCGTGCGCAGCAGCGTCTGCAGCAGGGTGGTCTTGCCCGCGCCCACCTCTCCCGTGATGACGATGAACCCGGCATTGGACTCGATGCCCAGCCTGAGGTGCGCCAGCGTCTCGCGATGCACGCGGCTCAGGTACAGATAGTCGGGGTCCGGCGTCAGGGCGAACGGGCGTTCTCGAAGGCGATAGAACTTCTCGTACATCGCGTCGCTTCCTCAGGCTGGCGGCGCCGGCGGCGCCACGAGCCGATGCACGGCGAGTCGGCGAATCACTGCGACCCCATGCGGAACAGGATGGTCTTGACGGTGTCCACCACGATCGTCAGGTCGAAGACCGGGGACAGGTGCTTCACGTAGTAGAGGTCGTACCGCAGCTTCTCCATGGCCGATTCGAACGAGTCCGCATACCGGTATTTGATCTGCGCCCAGCCGGTAATGCCCGGCTTGACCGCGTGGCGGAGGTGATAGAACGGAATCTGGCTGCCAAGCGCTTCGACGAACTCCGGCCGCTCGGGCCGCGGACCGACGAAGCTCATGTCGCCGGTCAGTACGTTCCAGAGCTGGGGCAGCTCGTCGAGCCGGGTCAGCCGGATGAAGCGGCCGATCGGCGTGACCCGATCGTCGTGCTCGCTCGCCCACGCCGGTCCACCCGCCTCGGCATCCACGTGCATCGATCGGAACTTCGACAAGGTGAACGTCCGCCCGTGCTGTCCCACGCGCTGCTGCCGGTACAGGATGGGCCGGCCGGACAGGATCCAGACCGCGAGCGCCGTCAGCGCGAGCAGCGGGATCGCGATCGCCAGGCCCACGCCGGAGAAGAAGAGGTCCCAGCCCCGTTTGACAATCTGGCGTCGCCGGGCCACGTTGAACCCATCGGCGAACACGAGCTTGCTCAGCGTCAGCTCCTCGAGCAGCACCTTGCCCGTCAGCCGCTCGTAGGCCGCCTGCGCGTCTTCCACGACCGCGCCGGCGAGCTTGCAGTCCACCAGCTGGTCGGCCGGCAGCCGGCGATCGGCCATCCCGACCACGATGCGCTGGATGTCCTCCCGCTTGACGATAGACGAGAGCTCCGCGATGCCGCCGAGGACGGGCAGCGCACCCAGCCGTTCTCCCTCCTCCAGCCCGTCGCCGACCACGCCGACGACCTTGTAGCTGAACTCGTGATTGGCGACGAGCTCGTGGGCCACGGCACGCGGCGCCAGTCCCGTGCCCACGACCAGCGTGTTCTCGACGAGCGGTGAGTCCCGCAGCAGGTGGTTCACGAACACACGCCACACGAGGACGATGGTGATGACCGCGATGAGCGACGTGAGGAACGCCTGCGCGTCGAGCGCCACCGCAGGCACGAGGAGATAGACGAGGCCGAGGATGATGGTCGCGACCCCCGCGCCCTGCACCAGCCGGACGAACAGCTCACGGACCGAGTGCACGACCCGCAGATCGTAGAAATCGTTGTAGTAGAGGCAGAGCTGGCTGAGCGCGGCGACGAGCAGGACCTTCCACAGCAGGCCCGGCGTGCCGGCCGGCTCCTGCAGCTGGACCGCCACCGCCAGCGAGCCGGCGATGAGCAGCAGCTCGAACGTGAAGACGATGAGTTCGTGCGGTGAGACGTTGCGCTCGAACAGCTGCATGGTCGTGTGCTTACGCCGGAGGCACGCCGTCCGATGGACGGCTGTCTGTCAACACGAGGCCGATGACCTTTGCCGGAGGCAGCGAGCCGAGCGCACGTTCGATGGCGGGGCGCGGCGTGGTGGCGGCGCGAACGACGAGGAGCACGCCGTCGGCGGCCGCGGCAATCGCCGTGGCATCCGCCGTGTGGGCCGGCGGCATGTCCACGATGAGCCGGTCGAACTGGTGCCGGAGCACGTCGATCAGCCGGTGCATGGCGGCCGACCCGAGGAGCTCGGCGGGCCGCGTATGGGCCCCACCCGCGGGCAGCACGATCAGCCGGTGGCCCGGCAGCGACACCAGCGCCTCCTCCAGCCTCACCGCTCCCGTGAGCACTTCGACGAGCCCGGGCTCGCGCGCAATGCCGAGCATCGAATGAAGCCGGGCATTCCGCAGGTCCGCGTCGATGACGATGGCGCGTCGATCGAACTCCTGCGCCATGGCCAGCGCCAGGTTGCCGGCCGTCATGGTCTTGCCGTCGCCCCGCCCAGGGCTCGTCACGGCGATCACGGGCCGTGGATAGCCGCCCTCGGCCTGCGCGACCCGCGCGCGAAGCGATCGGTACTGCTCGGCCGCCGGCGAGAAGGGCTCGACCGCCGTGACGAGCAGCTTGTGGACCTTCACGCCGAAGACGGGCCTTGCCGGCAGCAGCGTCGGGTCCTCGCCCTCGTGCGACGCGGGCCGATGGTTCTCGAACGGTTCGAGCGGCGCTCTCGCCGGCGTCGTCCCCTGCGGCGTGTGCCAGGCGTTGGGCATGGATCGCACGGTGCCCGCCGGGACTGCCTCCTCGCCATCGTGCGGCCAGGCCATCCGCGTTGCCGTCCCGTCGCGCTCGGCCTTCGACAAAATCCGGTGTATGCGGCTCATCTCTCGTATCTTTTCGGTTGGCATCAGAAGTGATGAATCTCGGCCAGAACCGGTCGATCGAACTCTTGCTGCAGCGTGTGCCGGTCGTGCACGGTGCGGTCCAGGAACTCGCGAAGGACCGCGAGCCCGAGGCCCGCGGCAATGCCCGCCAGCAGCGAGAACGCCACGACCATGGGCACGTTCGGTGACGAAGGGCTGGACGGAACCTCCGCGCGATAGAGGACGATGAACTGTTCGCCGGCGCCCTTGCGCTCGAGGTTCTCGTTGAGGCGCGCGGCCGCGAGGCGTTCAGCGAGCTTCTCGTACTGCTGTTTCTCGAACTGGTAGCTCTGCGACAGCGACATGAGCTGCTGCTCGACCGACGGCGCCTGGTCGAGCCGCGCCTGGTACTCCTGGAGGGAGGTCTCGGTCCGCGCCTGCGCCGACTGGAGATCGCGAATCCTCAACCGCGCCGTGTCGGCATCGGTCTGCAGCTGCCGGTAGACGGGATCGGTCGTGATCGTGACCGGCTGTCTGCCCTGATCGGCGGCCGCTTCGGCCCTGGCCCGTTCGAGGTCGCTCTCGAGCCGCTGGATCTCGGGATGCTTCGGCGTGTAGGTCTGGCGCGCCTCTGCCAGCTGGGTTTCGAGCACCGAGACCCGCTCGCGTGACTTCTGGCCGACGGCCTGCTCGGCCGCGGTCTCCGCGTCCTCCTTCATCTGGAGCATCTGCTGCTCGACCCGGGCCAGCCGCTCGCGTTCGGTGCTGAGCGCCTGCGCGTTGGCCTCGCTCCGCTGGCGGAGCTCGCTGACGCTCTGCAGATTCGCCAGGGTCTGCTCGGGGAGCCGTCCCTGGAATGACGCCTTCGCGTCTCGCAGCCGGTTCTCGGCAGAGTCGAGCTGTGCGCGGCTCGCGTCGAGCTGCTGCGCCAGGAACGTGGACGTGTCCTCGGCGCGTGTCTCGCGAGTCCGGGTGTGCGACGCCACGAACCCGTCGGTCAGACGGTTGGCCACGCGAGCGGCCAGCTCCGCAGACGGCGCCGTGTACGAGACGACAAAGGTATCCGGTTCGAGCCGGCCGCCCTGGGGCGACAGCGCCTTCTCCGGCAGGGCGATCGACGTTCGCCTCCGGATGTCGGCCACGACGGCTTCGATCGGCTTGTCGCCGACGAGGCCTTCGTCGCGGGCCACTTCGGCCACGACCGATTCGCTGAGCAGCTGCTGTGACACGGCGCGAATGCGCTCGGCCAGGTTCAGCTGCGAGCCCTGCGTGAGCCCGCCGGAGACCGAGGGCGACGCGACGGCGAGCGTGGCCCTCGCGACGTAGTGCCGGGGAAGAAAGGTGACGAGCGCGGCAGCGGCGATCGCCCCACACACGATCGGCACGATCAGGCTCCAGCGGCGGCGCCGGGCGAGCGCGCGATAGTCCATGACGACGGGCTGATCGGCGGGAGTCATCGCAACCTCATGGGATAGAGCGTCGTGAAGCGGACGCCGGCCTGCGTCCGCACAATCTGTCCACCAGGCAGCTGCGAGTCCTGGAAGGAGTGGATCCCGAAGAGCTCCAGACGGAGCCACCTCGTGGCCATGCAGCTGAACGAACCCCGTGCCGTCACGCCCTTCAGACTCGCATCGGGGATCTGGAGCGAGTCGTTCTCCAGGTAGGACACCGTGCCGCCGGCCTCGAACCGGTCTCCCATGGGCACGCGCAGTCCCGCGCGCATCTCTTCGTTCTGGACCGTGCCGCCGAAGCCGAACGACGGCATGAACGATCGCGCGTAGTACAGATCCCAGGACGTCCGCTGCCGCTGCCCCCTGATGCCGAGGCGAAACGTCGGGGCGTCGCGACGGGGCGTCTCGCGGCCCGCGGCCAGCCAGGCGTATCCGGCCTCGCCGGTCAGCTCCACGTTGGGCGAGAGCGCCAGCTCGGCCACGGCTGCGACATGCTGGATGTCGAACGCGTCGTCTCCCTGGGAGACGACGGCGTGCTGGAAGTCGTACGTCGCGCCGACCGACACGCGCGACGCGAGACGCTGCATGACGGTGACATCGGCAAGGTGTGCGTACCCGCCTCGCAGCAGTGGCGCCACGCTCTCGTCGTCGTCGAACTCGACCCACTGCGATCCGTACGCGGTCGTGACGGTCGTGCGCCGGCCCGCGGCCACCTCGACACCACCGCGGAAGAGATTGAGGCGCGACGTGCGCCGGCGCAGCACCACGAGCGGCATCCCCTCCCCGGCATCCGTCGTCGGCGACAGCGTGAAGGCGTTCCTGGCGAAGAGGTTGACGCGTCGGCCGGCCTGCCGGTTGAGGTCGAACTGCGCGCGATGGTCCATCGTGTCGAACTCACTCAGCTGCCTGTAGAAGTCGTACCGGCCGATGTAGTCCGCCGTCAGCCTCGTGTGCCGGCCGCGGTAACCGAGCGCCACGCTCGGGCTGACGGCCGTCAGGAAGTCGTCGAGCTGGTCGAGCTCGTTCCCGGCCAGGCTGACGTTGTCGTCCCAGAGGCCGGCCACGCCCACGCTGGGCGTGACGAGCCAGCCGGGCGGCACCTCGCCGCCCTGGGAGGGTGTCGGCTGCGCGAACGCCGGCAGGGCCGTTGCGAGCACGGCGATCGCGCAGCCAACGAGGCGTGGTGTCACGGCACCACCACCGTGTCGCCTTCGCGGAGGTACAGGACAGGTGCATCCGCCTTGACGGCGTCCTTGTAGTTGAAGGGGATCGTCTCGACCGTGGCGGCATCGCCGTTCCGGCGGAGGACGCGGATGCTCTTCGTATTGGCGAACTCCTTGAAGCCGCCGGCGACGGCCAGCGCCTGCAGGACCGTCATCGGACCGCGCATGGCCACGGTGCCGGGCTGGTTGACCTCACCCATGACGTAGACCACGGGTTCGACCACCTCGACCACGATGACCGTCACGACGGGGTTGGCCACGTACTCCCTGAGGCTGTTCGCGATGCGGTCTCGGAGCTCGATGGACGTGAGGCCCGCCGCGGTCAGATCGCCGACGAGCGGCAGCGTGATGCGCCCGTCGGGCCGCACCTGCAGGGACTGCGAGAGGTAGGCGTCCTTGTACACTTCGACGCGCAGCTTGTCGCCGCGGGCGATCCGGTACTCGGGCGCGCCCGGTGCGGTCGGCGCCGGCGCCGGCTGTGCCGTTGGCTGCTGTGCCGGCGTCGGTGCCGACGGTGGCACCGGCGCCGCCTGCGACCACGCGAACGCCGTGAGGAGCATCGTCGCCGCGAGTGTGATGTGTGGGCTCATCGTGTCATCCACGTCGGAGATCCAGCACGTCCGTACATCGTCCGACACGGGTGCCGGAGCAAATGCAGTGCCTGAGAACGGAACATGCACCTCCATCCTGCGAGGCCCTGCGAGAGCGAGGACCGGAGGAACATGACTATCCAAAAGCAGAAAGGCGGTTCCGTGTATCGGCACGCGCTCCCGGCGGCCGCGGGCGTTGTTGCGGTCGGGCTGGCCGCGGTCTGCGCCTCGGCGTCCGGATCCGGTGAGCTCGCGCAGTTGCGATCGGGCGACGACCTGCAGGCGGCCATCGATCGGGCGCAGCCCGGCGATGAGATTCGCCTGGCGGCCGGCGCGGTCTTCGAAGGCAACTACGTGCTGCCGGCGAAGGCGGGCGACCGCGTGATCACGATCCGTACCGACGCGACCGAGCGTGGGTGGCCATCACCCACCCAGCGTGTCGGACCCGAGCATGCCTCGCGCATGCCGACGATTCGGACGCCCAACAGCGCACCCGCGCTCCGGACGGCCGCGGGCGCCAGTCACTGGCACATCATGGGCGTCCGCTTCGAGGGTACCGGCGGCGCCGACGTGGTGGTCCTTGGCGATGGCACGCGGGCGCAGAGCACCTACGAGGCGGTGCCGCAGGACATCGTGCTCGACCGGGTGATCGTCAAGGGAGACGCCGAGCGCGGACAGAAGCGCGGCATCGCGCTCAACAGCGCGTCGACGACCATCCGGAACAGCCACATCTCGGACATCAAGGCGGTCGGCCAGGAGACACAGGCCATTGCCGGGTGGAACGGACCGGGCCCGTACGTCATCGAGAACAACTTCCTCGAAGCCGCGGGGGTCAACGTGCTCTTCGGAGGCGCCGCGCCGCACATCGGCAGCCTCGTGCCGAGCGACATCGTCGTCCGGAGGAACGTGTTCAGCAAGCCGCTCGCGTGGCGCCAGGAGAACTGGACGGTCAAGAACCTGTTCGAGCTGAAGAATGCCAGGCGGGTGCTCGTGGAGGGGAACGTGTTCGAGCGCAACTGGGCAGCGGCGCAGGTCGGATACGCGATTCTGTTCACGGTCAGGAACCAGGACAACGCTGCGCCGTGGTCGACGATCGAGGACGTGACCTTCCAGCACAACATCGTGCGCGGCGTCGCCGGCGGCGTCAACATCCTCGGGTACGACACCAACGCGCGGTCGTCCCAGGCGCGGAACATCGTGATTCGCAACAACCTGTTCGAGGACGTGAACGCGGCTCGCTGGGGCGGGAGCGGCAACTTCCTGCTGATCGGCGCCGAACCGGCGAACATCACCGTCGAACACAACACGGTCATCCAGACCGGCAACGTGATCACGGCGCACGGCGGGACGCGCGCCGCGCCCCGGCCCATACGCGGCTTCCGCTTCGCGAACAACATCGTGATTCACAACCAGTACGGGGTCATCGGCGACAACTACGCCACGGGGACGCCGGCGATGAACGCGTACTTCCCCGACGGCGCGTTCGAGGGCAACGTACTGGCGGGCGGCAATGGCTCGCGCTACCCCGGTGGCAACGCGTTCCCGTCGGTCGACGAGCTGATGGACAGCTTCGTCGATGCGGCACGCGGAGACTTCCGGCTTCGGGGCGGCAGGTTCAGCGGAGTGTCGACGGACGGAAACGATCCAGGCGTGGACCACGCCGTGCTTCGGCGGACAGTCGTCGAGGGTGGGGGGAGCGGCCTCAGATGATGCGCCCCACCGTCGTCAGTGCGGATCGTCCAGGTGGTTTTCCTTGATCTTGTAGAGCAGCGCCTTGTAGCTGATCCCGAGGATCTCGGCCGCCTCCTTCCGGTTCCATCGCGTACGCTCGAGCATGTCGAGGATGGCCACGCGCTCGGCTTCGCGTGCGGCAACCCGCCCGATTTCCTTGAGCGACGTGGGCGACGCGGCGTCGTGTGCGGCCGCTGCCGCGATCTCGACCGGCGCCGGAGTATCGGGCTCCGGTCGCGCAGCAACGGCCACGCGCAGGGGGGTCGCGCACGCCTCGCGGAGCTCGGTACGGACCGGGGCCTCGCTGCCGAGGACCATCATCCGCTTGACCAGGTTCTCGAGCTCGCGCACGTTGCCGGGCCAGTCGTACTCGAGGAGCAGCTCCTTGGTGTCCTCCGACAGGCGGACCGGCGAGCGGTTCCGAAGCCGCTCCACCTGCTGCCTCATGAAGTGCTCGATGAGGAACGGAATGTCCTCTTTGTGCTCGCGGAGCGGAGGCAGGCGGATATTGATGACGTTCAGACGGAAGTACAGGTCCTCACGGAACTGGCCGTCGGCCACCGCACGCTTGAGGTTCTTGTTCGTGGCGGCAAGAATCCGGACGTCGACGCGGACGTCGGCGGCGCCTCCAAGCCGGGAGAACTCGCCGTCCTGCAGGACCTGCAGCAGCTTGGCCTGGAGGACCTGGGACATCTCGCCGATCTCGTCGAGGAAGATCGTGCCGTGGTCTGCCAGCTCGAACTTGCCCGGCTTGGCCTGGAGCGCGCCGGTAAAGGCGCCCTTGTCGTAGCCGAAGAGCTCCGATTCCAGCAGGTCTGCCGGCAGGGCCGCGCAGTTGACCTTGACGAGCGCCTTGTCCCGCCTGAGCGACGCCTGGCGAATCGCGCGCGCGGTGACCTCCTTGCCCGTGCCGCTCTCGCCGTGGATGAGCACGGTGACATCGGTGTCGGCCACGTGCGCAACGAGTTGCCGCACCTCCTGCATGCTCCGGCTGTGGCCGAGCAGGGCCGTGAGGGCAGGAACCGTGTTGACCGTGCGTCTCGCGGGGAGGATGTCCGGACGAGTGCGGGGACCGAGCGACTGCGTGAGGGCATCCTCGAGCACGCGCTCTTCGAACGGCCGCACGATGAGGGTCGCCTCGGCCGAGCCCAGGCGGGCGCCGGCAGGATCCGGCTCCGCATCCGCCACGACCAGCAACGGAAGGCTTTCGTCGAGGCTGCGGAACGTTTCCATCACCTCGAGGCCGCTGCTACCGACGAGGTTGAGAATCACCGCATCGGGCCGGTCGGTACGCAGGCAGCGCACCGCCTCATCCGAACTCACGACGCGCACGCGATAGCCACGGGACACGAGGAAATGGCTGAGCATCTCGCGCGTGGTGAGCGCATCCTCGACGACGAGGATGCGGGCGGGGAAGTCGCGGGACGCAAATCGAACTTCGTCGCGGGTGAGACGAGACGCCATCGCGTGCCGGTAAAGCAATCCGGATGCCACGAGGCGACAAAGCGTGCAGATTGTTCGCCGCCGACGATCTTCAGAGAGTGAACGGGACGTTTCGGACGATCGGTGTGGTTGAGGTGGGTGGCACCCACCGCGATTGACCATATGAGTTCCATACAACCAGCACGACAACCTTACACGGCAGGTCTCGATCCTTTTGTGGAAATCCATCTCCACGGAACGGCACGGTTCATCGGACCCCGTGCGGATGAGCTCGCCGGCCTGCAGAGCGACAGACGCCCGTGCGGATGATGGCATGACGCTTGAAGCCCTCCATCATCGACGAGGTGTGTCGTGAAACACGTGAGTAACGCAATCGTGCTGGTGATTCTCATCGTGGCCATCGCGCTCGTCGCCGCGCCGCTGCTGCCCGGCGACGGATCGCGATCCGCCTCGGCTGAAGGAACGGCCGACGCGCAACTGGCCGGAGCCGGCATGGCTCGTACGAGGGACGGCGCCGGTGAGTGGGCGATGCTCGTCGTGGGCTCCGCCCTCCTCGTGGTGGGCTCCGCACTCAGAAAGCCCCGCGCGATCGGGCCGTTGCCCGTCAGTCACGACAGCGCCGCGTTCGGGCCCGCCATCCGTCCTCGGCGCCGTGTGACGGATCGCGCCCGGCAACACGGCCGTGTCGGCCGTCGGCCGACGCTGACCACCGATCCCGCAATCCAGCTCGACCGGCACGACGAGGCAGCCCATCAGTTCCTTCGTGAGCCAGAGCGATGAACGTCTCGACCTCCGACCTGCCGGAGGCCTCCGGTGTCCTGCGCCACGCCGCCGCCGACGAGCGCTTCGAGTTCGGACGCAACTGGGCGGCGTTCCTTCGCCTGCTGAACACCGAGCGCATCGCCGCGGCCGAGCTGTCGCTGCAACAGACCCTGCACTGCGAGGACCTGGCCGGACGACACTTCCTCGACATCGGGTCGGGCAGCGGGCTCTTCAGCCTCGCCGCCAGGAGACTGGGTGCCCGCGTGCACTCGTTCGACTACGACGAGCAGTCGGTCAATTGCACGCGCGAGCTGCGCCGCCGCTTCTTCCCGGGCGACTCCCGCTGGCAGGTCGAGCGCGGTTCGGCACTCGACCGTCCGTACCTCGAGTCGCTGGGCCTCTTCGACATCGTCTACTCGTGGGGCGTGCTGCATCACACCGGCGACCTGTGGACGGCGCTCGACCTGGCCCGGTTGCCCCTCGCGCCCGGCGGCCGGCTCGTTGTGGCCATCTACAACGACATGGGCAGCCAGACGGCACGGTGGACGCGGATCAAACGGACGTACGTCCGCCTGCCGGCCTTCCTTCGGACGCCCTTCACTGTGGCGGTTGCCGCACCCGGCGAGATGAAGTCACTCGTCCGGGCGACTTTCGAGCGCCGCCCGTTGGAGTGGGTGCGATCGTGGCGTGCTTCCGGCCGCCCACGCGGCATGAGCCGCTGGTACGACATCGTGGACTGGGTGGGTGGCTACCCGTATCAGGCTGCCGGCGCTGACCAGGTCTTCCGTTTCTACCGCGACCGCGGCCTCTCCATGACTGGCTTCGTGATGGGAGGCGGACTCGGATGCAACGAGTTCGTATTCCAGGCGCCTGAAGGACGCGGCGCGAGGCCTTCATGATGACGGCCGCGCAACGCCTGGCGCACGGCTGCCTCAACAGTCAGCCCGGGCTCGAAACCCGAACGCCACTCGGACAGGTCTTCACCAGCCCGGCCCTGCTCTCGGACTCCCGTGCGTTCGATCGCGACCGTCTGCTGTCGGGCCGGGGAGACAGAGAGAGAGCGCACTAGGTGTCGACGCCGGACCTGCCGGCCGGGAGCCGCACAACGAGCGCGGAGGCCGACATCGCTCCGTCGCTTGGCGCGCAGGCCATCTGGCTGCTCGGCGCCAAGACGATCGGCTTCGCGATGACGATGGCCCTGCCGCTCGTGCTCGTGCGCGGCCTGAGCCAGGAAGAGTTCGGGCTCTACAAACAGATCTTCTTCATCGTGGGCACCGCCGTCGGCATCCTGCCCCTCGGCTTCGGCATGAGCGCGTTCTACTTCCTTCCGCGCGAGCCGGCCCGGCGGGGCGCCATCGTCGTGAACATCCTGGGCTTCCACGTCGTCATGGGGGTGGTCGTGGCGGCGCTGATGTTCGCGCGGCCGGACGCGCTCGCCTGGCTGTTCAACAATCCGGAGCTCGCGCTGCACGCCCGATCGACTGCCGTAGTCGTGCTGCTGTGGACGGCGGCGTCCTTCCTGGAAGTCATCCCGATCGCCATGCAGGACGTCCGCGCCTCGACGATCTTCATCGTCATGAGCCAGTTCAGCAAGACGCTGCTGCTGCTCCTGGCGGCGTTGACCGTCGGTACGGTGGACGCGATTGTCACGGCCGCCATCGTCCAGGGCGCGGTCCAGATCACGGTGCTGCTCTGGTACCTGCATGCACGCTTCCCCGGGTTCTGGAAGGCGTTCGACAGGGGGCTGCTGCAGGCGCAGGCCAGCTATGCGCTTCCCCTCGGCGCGTCGGGCCTGCTCCTGAGATTGCAGCAGGACCTGCACCACGGATTCGTGAGCAACGCCTTCGGCCCGGCCGCCTACGCCATCTACGCGGTCGGCGTCCTGAAGGTGCCGCTGATCGCCATCCTCCGGGAGTCGGTCGGGTCCGTCGTCCTGCCTCGCATCAACGAGCTCGAGAACCGCAACGACTTCCGCCGGATCCTCGAGCTGGTGGCCGTTGCCGCGCGCCGCCTGGCGCTCGTCTACTTTCCGGCCTACGCGCTGCTGATGGTGACCGGCCGCGACCTGATCGGCCTGCTCTTCACGGAGGCCTACGCGGAGAGCTGGCCGATCTTCGCGATCGCGCTCACGACGGTCCCTCTCGGCGTCATCATCCTGGACCCGGTGACGCGCGCGCACAATCAGCGCTACTTCTTCCTGCGCATGCGCGTCGCCATCTTCACGGCCATGGTCGTCGTGCTGTGGCTGTTCACCCCATCGCTCGGCCTTCAGGGCGTGATTGCGGCGGTCGTCGTCGCGACGATGGTGGGGTGGAGCATCAGCGTCGTCCGGATGGCCCGTATGCTCGAGGTGCGCCGGCGCGATCTCCGGATGTTCGCCGGCCTGCTGCGGATTGCGGTGGCTTCTGGTCTTGCCGCGGCAGCGGCGCTGTGGGTTCAGGGGCAGGTGGCCGGGTTCCCCGTGTGGGTCGGACTCCTCGTGTCGGCGGTCGTGTTCTCGGCACTCTACTTGCTGGTCACACTCCAGATGGGCGAGCTGCAGCCGGACCAGATCTCGAGCCTCGTGCACGAAGTGAAGCGGGCGGTTCAACGCAGCGGCGCGCCGTTGGCCGGCGCGCGGCCCCGTCAGTCGTCGCCGCAACCTTCGGCGACCTCTGCACGGAGCGGGTGATGCCCGGGCCCCGACAGCGACCCGAGAATCGGCGACTGGCCTGACCAACTGGACGAATGCATGAACGCTGACGCTTCAACCCCCCAACCCCGTATCCCGGTCGATGACTCGCGCTGGCTCTATCTCACGGGCGGCCGCCAGCGAAGCTACGTCGAGACCGACGAGTGGCAGCAGTACGGCCATGGCATCATCGCCCGCGTCGACACGGAAACGGGTGCGGCCGAGCTCTGCGTCGAGTACGTCTCGCCGGCCGACGTTCGTCCGAACGCCCGCTCCTCGATTACCTTCAAGTCGGCGAGTGTCGCCGGAGGCCGGCTCTACGTCTGTACCTCGACCGAAGTGCTGGTGTACGCGCTGCCGGATTTCGAGCTGGCCGGCTATGTCTCGATCCCCTGCTTCAACGACCTGCACCACGTGTGCCCGACCGCCAGCGGAACCATGATCGTGGCCAACACGGGCCTCGACATGGTCCTCGAGACGACCGCCGAGGGCCGGGTCACCCGCGAGTGGGACGTGCTCGGCCGCAACACCTGGGAGCATTTCTCTCCTGAAGTCGACTACCGGAAGGTGCCGACGACCAAGCCGCACAAGTCGCACCCGAACCACGTCTTCGGCATCGGCGACGGGCTCTGGGTCACCCGCTTCGAGCAGCGGGACGCCGTGCGGCTGAACGGCAACGGCTCATCCGGAGACGAGGGCCGCATTCCCATCGACATCCAGAGCCCGCACGACGGCACGCCGTTCGGCGGCTTCGTGTACTTCACCACCGTGGATGGCCACCTCGTGGTGGTGAACGCGGAGACCCGCAGGACCGAGCAGATTGTCGATCTGAACCCGGCCGATGGCGCCGGGTCGCTTGGCTGGTGCCGCGGGCTGCGGGTCGTCGAGCCGACGAAGGTCTGGGTCGGCTTCAGCGGGTTTCGTCCGACGCGGTTCCTCGAGAACGTGAGCTGGGTCAAGAGCGGGTTCCGGCGTCGCCGCAAGCCGACCCACCTCGCCCTCTACGACCTGGTCACACGGGAACGGCTGCGCGAGATCGAAGTCGAGTCGCTCGGCATGCACACGATCTTCAGCCTGGTCGGCGCCGCGGATGCGCACCGCGTGCCGTCGGACGGGGTGGCGGTGTGAGTTCGCGACGGCTCGGTGCGGTCGTGGTGGCGTGCACGCTGGCAACGACGAGCGCCGGGTGCGGCCAGTCGGCAGTTGCCGGCGACGGCACCCGCGAGGTCGAGCTGCTCAACGTGTCCTACGACCCCACGCGCGAGCTCTACCGGGCCGTGAACGAGCGGTTCGCGGAGAAGTGGCGGCGCGAGACGGGGGAGCGGGTGACCATCCGCCAGTCCCATGGCAGTTCGGGCTCGCAGGCGCGCGCGGTCATCGACGGCCTTCAGGCCGACGTCGTGACGCTCGCGCTCGCCTACGACATCGACGCCATCGCCCGTGGCGGTTTGATCGCCGCGGACTGGCAGGCCCGCCTGCGGGACAGAAGCGCTCCGTACTTCTCGACCATCGTGTTCCTGGTGCGCGCCGGCAATCCCAAGGCGATCCGCGACTGGGCGGACCTCGTGGCGCCCGGCGTGTCGATCATCACCCCCAATCCCAGGACCTCGGGAGGAGCGCGCTGGAGTTACCTGGCCGCCTGGGGCGCCGCGCTCGCCCGGTCGGGAGGCTCGGATGCGTCGGCGCGGGCCTTCGTGTCGGACCTCTTCTCACGGGTGCCGGTCCTCGACGCCGCCGCCCGCGGAGCGACGAACACGTTCGTGCAGCGGGGCATGGGCGACGTGCTCCTGACCTGGGAGAACGAGGCTCATCTCGCCCTGGCCGAGGCTCCGGGCACGGTTGAGATCGTCGTGCCGTCGACGAGCATCGTCGCCGAGCCGAGCGTCGCGCTGGTGGATGCCGTCGCACGGCGCAAGGGCACCACCGACGTGGCGTCAGCCTACCTCGAGTATCTGTACTCGCCTGAAGCACAGGAGCTGGCCGCCGCCCATCACTATCGGCCGCGGGACCCCGAGGTGGCGGCGCGCCACCAGTCGTCGTTCCCTCCCGTCCGGTTGTTCACGATCGACGAGACCTTCGGTGGATGGGCCGCCGCTCATCAGGCGCACTTCGCCGACGGCGGCACGTTCGATCAGATCTATCGCTCCCTCTC
Source organism: uncultured Bifidobacteriaceae bacterium (assembly GCA_964543955.1). Classification (GTDB taxonomy): domain Bacteria; phylum Acidobacteriota; class Vicinamibacteria; order Vicinamibacterales; family UBA2999; genus VFZN01. The sequence goes on along the minus strand of CAZJBN010000005.1, from coordinate 39,159 downwards.
GAGCGCGCGATGACGGCCATTCACGCCAGTCGACCCGCCGCGGCGCTTCCAGGGTTCCGCCCGACCATGGGCTTCACCCTGCTATACCTCGCCCTCATCGTCGTGATTCCGCTGGCCGGCCTTCCGGTCCGAACGGTGACGATGGGGTGGGATGCGTTCTGGCAGACGGTGTCCGACCCGCGTGTCATCGCGTCGTTCGGACTCTCGTTGAGGACGGCCTCGGCGGCCGCGCTCGTCAACGGCGTCTTCGGCCTGATCGTCGCGTGGGTCCTCGTGCGCTACGAGTTCCCCGGGCGCAAGGTGGTCGATGCTTTCGTGGACCTGCCGTTCGCCCTGCCCACGGCGGTGGCCGGCATCACGCTCACCACGCTGTACGCGCCCACCGGTTGGCTGGGCCGGCCGCTGGCCGCGCTGGGCATCCCGGTGGCGTTCACGCCGACGGGCATCACGGTGGCGCTCATCTTCATCGGCATGCCTTTCGTCATTCGCGCGCTCCAGCCGGTGCTCCAGGATCTCGATGCCGAGGTCGAGGAGGCGGCGACCAGCCTCGGCGCGAATCGCCTGCAGGTCGTGCGCCTCGTGATCGCGCCATACCTCCTTCCAGCGTGGCTGACTGGCGTGGCGCTAGCGTTCGCGCGGGCCATCGGGGAGTACGGCTCGGTCGTCTTCATCGCGGGCAACATGCCCATGCGCACCGAAGTGCCTCCGCTCCTCATCGTCACCAGGCTCGAACAGTACGACTACGCGGGCGCGACGGCCGTCGCCTTCGTCCTGCTGCTTCTGTCGTTCGCGTTGCTCTGGGCCATCAACACCCTGCAGCGCTGGACGGTTCGGAGGATCCAGCCGTGAGCGCGCTGGCCAACACGTCTCACGCCTTCGAGATCCCGCGTCGCGCGACTCGACGCCACGCCCTCGCCGAGCCGGCGATCGTCAAGTGGACCCTCATCACGATCGCGCTGGCGTTTCTCGGGGTCTTCCTCGCCCTTCCGATGGCCATCGTGCTGCGGGAGGCATTCCGCGGCGGCGTGGCCGCCTACATCGCGGCCGTTGTCGAGCCCGATGCGCTGGCGGCCCTCCGGCTGACGCTGCTGACGGTCGTCATCGCCGTTCCGGCGAACCTCGTCTTCGGCCTGGCGGCGGCGTGGGCCATCTCGCGGTTCGACTTCCGGGGCAAGGCGCTGCTGACGACGATCATCGACCTGCCGTTTGCCGTGTCACCGGTCATTGCGGGCCTGGTGATCGTGCTCATCGCCGGCCGTGAAGGCCTGCTCGGCCCGTGGCTGTCCGCACACGGCATCACCATCCTCTTCGCGGTTCCCGCGATCGTCCTTGCGACCGTGTTCGTGTCCCTGCCGTTCATCGCGCGCGAGGTCATTCCCGTCATGGAATCGACCGGCGCCGAAGAAGAGGAGGCCGCGCGCGTGCTCGGCGCGAGCGGGCTGCAGACCTTCTTCCGCGTCACCCTGCCCAATATCAAATGGGGGGTGATCTACGGCATCATCCTCTGCAGCGCACGCGTCGTCGGCGAGTTCGGCGCTGTCTCCGTCGTGTCCGGTCGCATCCGCGGCGTGACCACCACGCTGCCGTTGCACGTCGAGATCGCGTACAACGAGTACCAGTTCCAGGCGGCGTTTGCCGTCGCGTCGGTGCTGGCCGGCCTCGCCCTGGTCACGCTCGCTGCCAGGGCGGTCGCCGAGCGCTACCGCTGACACGGGAAGCGAAGGGGAGCCTGACCATGCAAATCGACGTTCGTGGGCTGCACAAGGTCTTCGCGGGCCACGCCGCGCTCCGTGATGTCAGCGTCACGGTGAGGACAGGCGAGCTCGTGGCGCTGCTGGGCCCGTCTGGTTCGGGCAAGACGACGCTCCTCCGGGTCATCGCAGGGCTCGAGGCGCCCGATCGCGGGGCGGTCTTCTTCGATGGCGTGGACGGCACCGCCGAGAGCGCGACCGCACGCCGCGTCGGGTTCGTCTTTCAGCACTACGCGCTCTTCCGGCACATGACCGTCTTCGAGAACGTGGCCTTCGGCCTGCGCGTGCGGTCGCGCGCCACACGCCCGCCGGCCGAGGAGATTCGCCGCCGCGTGGACGAGCTGCTGACGCTCGTGCAGCTCGACTATCTCGGTTCGCGATACCCGTCGCAGCTCTCGGGCGGGCAGCGGCAGCGCGTCGCGCTGGCGCGGGCACTGGCCGTCGAGCCGAGCGGGCTGCTGCGCGACGAGCCGTGCGGAGCGCTCGACGCGCGCGTGCGCCAGGAGCTGCGCCGCTGGCTGCGCAGGCTGCACGGGCAGATCCACCTGACGAGCGTCTTCGTGACGCACGACCAGGAGGAAGCGCTCGAGCTGGCCGACCGCGTCGTCGTGATGAACGAAGGGCGGGTCGAACAGGACGGCACGCCAGAAGCCGTGGTCGAGCAGCCGGCATCGCCCTTCGTCATGACGTTCGTCGGCAACGTCAATATCTTCCACGGGCGCGTGCAGCGCGAGAGCGGCCTGCTCCGCGACCTTGCTGCGGGTGCGCGGACCGAATCACACGCCGACAGGCACGCGGCGGTGGGCTATTGCCGTCCGCACGAGCTCGAGATCAGCCGCGTCGAGCGCGGCGAGGGGCTGTGGGCCACGGTCAGCGACATCCGCACGACGGGTGCGCTGGCGAAGGTGGAGCTGAGCGATTCGACGGGAGGCGTGATCCAGGTGGAGCTCGGCCGCGAGCCCTTCGCGCATCTCGGCGCCGCCGTCGGCGAGCGCCTGTACGTGAGGCCGCGTCGGCTTCGGCGGTTCTCGACGAACTGACGGGCGCCTGCCGGCGCGCCTCGCCGCGCTACATGTAGCCGTCGCGCCTGAGCGTCTCGAGCCCGCCCTCATCCTCCGCGTCCTGCGCGCGTCCGGCACGCTCGGCGACGTGCGCCAGCTGGCCGCTCACGAGCTCGACGAGGACGGCGTCCACGGTGCCGGCCTTCGAGTCGATGGCCTTCGTACACGGTGCGCACCCGAGGGAGCGGTACCGCTGCCCCTCGCCCTTGTCGAAGTAGAGGTCGATGATCGGGATGGACTCGCGCCCGATGTACTCCCAGATGTTGACCTCGGTCCAGTCGAGCAGCGGATGGACGCGCACGTGGGTGTTCGGTGCGAACTCGGTGTTGTACTGATACCAGAACTCCGGCGGCTGGTCCGCCACGTCCCACGTGTTCTCGCGGTCGCGCGGCGAGAAATACCGCTCTTTCGACCGGCTGCCTTCCTCGTCCGCCCGCGCGCCGACGATGACGCCGGTGTAAGGCTCGGCCGCGGTGTCGCGTTCGTAGGTTCCGGTGTGCCGGTTGAACCGGTAGCGCGGCCACTCGCCGCTGAGCGTCTTGCGGAGGGCCTCGGTCTTGAGCAGGGAACAGCAGGTCAGGCGATCGACCGCACCGTCGGGGAACGTGCGCTTCGCCGCCAGGGCGTCGGCGTTCTGTCCGTAGACCAGCTGCAGGTCCCACTCGGCCGCCAGCCGGTCGCGGTAGGCGATCATCGCCGGGATCTTGAAGCTCGTGTCGATGTGCACCAGCGGGAATGGGACGTGCCCGAAGAACGCCTTGCGCGCCAGCCAGAGCAGGACGGTGCTGTCCTTGCCGATGGACCAGAGCATGCACAGGTGCCGGAACGACGCGTAGGCCTCCCGGAGGATGTGGACGCTGTGGTGCTCCAGTTGTTCGAGATGGTCCATGCTCGTCCTACCGCGACGGCGTCTCGACGGGCGCAGCGTCCGGTGACGCGGTCCGCCGTTCGACGGCATCGAGAATGGCGTCCACGGCCTGGTCGACCGCCATCGTGACGGTGTCGATCGTCACCTCGGGCGCGTCGGGAGCCTCGTAGGGGTCGTCGACGCCGGTGAACTGCCGGAGTGCTCCCGCCCGGGCCCTGGCGTACAGGCCCTTGACGTCCCTGCGCTCGCATTCCTCGATGGGCGTCGCGACGTGCACTTCGATGAAGCGGCGGCAGAGCCCGCGCACGCGAGCGCGCGCTTCGGCATAGGGTGAGATGAGGGCGCAGACGACCGTGACGCCGTGATCCTCCAGCCGGCTGGCCAGGAAGCCGACCCTCGTCACATGGGCGTTCCGCTCCTCACGACTGAAGCCGGTCTGCGGCAGGAGATCGCGGATGGCATCGCCGTCGAGATATTCGACGCGCGGCGATATCGCGGCCAGCCGCGTGGCCAGTGCGCGGCCGATGGTGGACTTGCCCGAACCCGAGAGTCCCGTGAGCCAGATGACCGATGCGGATCCGTCCTCAGAACGCGGTCCGCCCGTCTCCCGATCCCCATCCGCGGATCTCAGTCGCACAGCGGCTCCGGTGAGAAGATGACACGGCGCCGCTGCAGCAGCTGCTCGAGCCTCGCGACGCCGCTGGCGACACCTGCGGCTGGCGGACAGATGGCGTCGGGCGTCACGGTCCCGGGCGCCGGGTCGCCGAGCCACGCCGTCAGCACGCGCCCGTCGCGGATCGACGTCCGCATCATCCGCACGTCGCCATCGGTCAACTCCACGGCGGTCGCGATGACGATGAGCCCGGCGTCGATGAGGATGTTGGCAACCTCGCCGAGCCGCCTGAGATGCTCCTGGCGGGTTGCCGGCGTGCGCTCGATGTCGGCGTCGACACCGTAGAGCACGTTGGCGATGGCCAGGAAGTAGACCGATCGACCCGCGTCGAACAGCCGCTCCTCGAGCGCGCGCGCCAGCGCCTTGCGGTCCTCGCCGGGCGGCCCGGTGATGAGCAGCAGCGTCGGCTGCTGGCCGAAGCGCTCGGCGCGCCGGCTCCCGGCGACGAGGCTGTGCGCCCAGCGGTGCTCGCGGCGCAGCACGGCGTTTCTGACCATCGTCTCGTGGTCGTCCAGCGCGCTCCGGATGATGCCGCCGCCCGAGATCTGATGGCGGTCGACGATCACGAAGCGGGAGGTCGGCCCCAGACGATCGGCCGTATCGAACGCGAGCGGCCGCGCGGTCGCGAGCGTGCAGTCCGCCACCTCGTGCGGCTGCACGTCCTGCTGGCCATCGCGGTCGGAGAGACTCGACGCGTCCAGCACGCGGTGGATCTGCTCCACACGAACGGGCACGCGCGCGGTGCCGAGCTTGAGCAGGTAGTCGCGGCCGATCGTCAGCGGATCGCGCCCCAGCCAGACGACGCTCGCGCGGAAGCGGGTGGAGACGTCCGGCTGCAGTGCCTCGGCGCCCACTGCCATCTCGCCGCGCTCCACGTAGATGTGGTCCTCCAGCGTGACGCCGGCGGCCTGCCCGGCTTCGGCAGTCGTTCTGGAAGGCGCGTGAAACGCCTCGATCGTCCGGATGCGGCTCGTCTTGCCAGACGGGAGGAAGACGACCGAATCGCCGACCTGGATGCGCCCGGACGATACCGTACCCGCGACGATCCGGCGCTCGTCGCGGTTGGCCGTGAACTTGTACACGCCCTGCACGGGCATCCTGAACGGCGCCTCCACCGGTCGCGGCGCGGACGTGAATCCGTCGAGCGTCTCGATGACGGTCGGCCCGTGATACCAGGGCGCCGCCGCCGACCGCGCGGCAATGTTGCCGCCGCTCGCGCCGCTCACGGGCAGGAAACACGTTGCTTCGACCTGCAGCTGTTCCAGGAACCGGCGGTACTCGCCGGCGATGGCCTCGAAGACCGCCTCGGACCATCCGACCAGGTCCATCTTGTTGACGAGGATCGCGATCTGGCGGATGCCGAGAAGCGACAGCAGGTATCCGTGGCGCCGGGAGTTGTCCTTCACGCCCTCGCGGGCGTCGATGACGAGAAGCGCCGCTTCCGCACGGGCGGCGCCCGTGACCATGTTCCGCAGGAACTCGGCGTGGCCGGGCGTGTCGATGAGGATGTAGTCGCGGCGCGACGTGCGGAAGAAGACGCGGGCGGCGTCGATCGTGATGCCCTGCGCACGCTCGTCACGAAGTGCGTCGAGGAGGAAGGCGTACTCGAACGGCTTCGCGTGGCGTTCACAGTGGGCCCGCACCGCGTCGAGCTTGCCGTCCGGCAGCGACCCGGTGTCCGCCAGCAGGCGTCCGACCACCGTGCTCTTGCCGTGGTCCACGTGGCCGGTCACGACGAGGTTCATGCCGCGTCCCGCTCCACGGCCGGCCGGGCGGGTGGCGGCACCGGGCGCCGGCAGCGGGGGCCGCACGGGCGAGACACGAGACTCATCGCGGGATCCGGCATGTCGCAACGAGACCCATGCAGGATCGACGCCAGCTGCGCGGACGCCGGTCGCGAGTCGATCGTGTCGGCAGGTGCGGTCGAGGTAGCTGGAGCTGCGGGCGGATGGGGTGGCAAATTTGCCCTCGATCGGAACTCGATTGCCGTTTCGTCGCCCTCTATGGCGATGAAACGCTACCGCGCGCGCTGCGCCTTCGCTGCCGGCGGTCGGCCCGCCAGCCGCCAGAAAGCCCCTTCGCTCAGGAGCGCAATCCGGTGCCCCTTCTCGCGGAGCCGCTTGATCTCCATCAGCTTGAGCCCGCCCTCACGCCCGGCCGCCTGCAGCGGGTTCGGCGTCCCGCGAACGACGACCGAGGTGCGTGTCGACGGGCCGCTGTGGACGATGGCGCCGGCGCGTGTGGCCGCCCGGACGGCATGCCGCCGCGGGACCGACAGGATGCCGGTGAACGCAAGGTGCACGCCTCTCAGACTGCGCAGGGCCCGGCCGCTCTTCAGCACCTCCGGCCGTTTGCCGAGCGCCTCGATCAGCTCGTCCGCACTCTCGTAGCGCTTGCGGCGCTCGCCGATGCAGCGGTGGATGATCTCCTTCAGCTGGTCGCTGCACGGCAGCGTCTTGATCTCACCTGTGCGGATGCGCGCGCGCGCATCGCCCTTGACCAGCATGCCCAGCAGCTGCCCCACCTGGTAGACATCGTCGCGTGCCTGCCACTTGGGCGCAGCGCCGGTGAAGATGTCGCTCGGCGCCATGTGCGGGTTGAGCGTGCGTGCGGTGATGCCGCGGCGATCGCTCTGCTGCCGCACGATGCCGAAGTCGCCAAGCTTCAGCCGTGAGCCCTCGCAGACGAAGACGTTGAGGGGCGTGAGGTCGCGGTGCAGCAACTGGCCCCGATGGAGCTTGCCGAGCACCTGCAGGATGCCGGCAATCTCGCGCCGGACGGCCGTCTCGCTCCAGCGCCGTGCCGAGCGGTGCAGGAAGGCGCTCAGGTCGCCATGAGCCGCATACTCGAGCGTCAGGCCGTACATCAGTTCGCCGTTCGGGCGCACGAGCGGGAAGGCGTCGAATACGCGGATCGCCCGCGGATGTCCGTCGAGCAGCTGCCCGAAGTACGCTTCGCGGAGCCAGCCGTCGATGTGCAGGCTCACCTTGATGCACACGGCACCGGGCACCGTGGACGAGCGGCCGTTGCGATGGGCCAGGTACACCTGCCCGAACCCGCCCTGGCCGAGCATGCGGTCCACCGTGTACGACAGCCGCGTGTGCGGGCTCGTGACCGTCTCGCCGAGCGCGAGGAGCCGCGGGCGCGGCAGCGCACCGTGCCGCCCTGGCTCGGTCCGCGTCGTGCGGGCGGTGGTGGCGTCGCGCATCGATCGGGTGCCCCCGCTGCTCAGCCCGCCAGCGCCCGCAGCCGGCGCGTCGCGGCGCCCACCTTGAACGAATTCACCATGATCGTCTTGAGCGGAATGATCCCGCCCAGCCGGTGCTGGCCGAGCGCCTCGAATCCGACCGAGGCCATGCAGCCGCACTGCGAGCAGTCCGGCTCACCGCCGTACTGGCAGGGTGTGATGCGCTTCTCGAGATCGGCCGAGAGACAGGTGGCCGTCTGCGAGAAGATGCAATCGTCGGGCGAGCTCGGCGGGTTGAGATAGCCGCGGACCACCGCCGGGAGCATGTCGTGCAGCTTGGGGTGCGCCTGGTGGAGCGCCGAGATCTCCCGAACGAGCAGCTCGCGATCCTCGCGGCGGAGCATCTCGGCCGAGTCCTCACCCTTCTGCGGGGTGTAGAAGCTGAACCAGATTCGCTTCACGTCAGGGTTCGTTTCCCAGAACCGCGTGAACTCCTCGACGTAGCCGGGCCTGGCCTGCTGCCGCGTCAGCGTGCAGTGGACGGTGACGTGCTGACCCTCGATATGCTTCAGGATCCGGTCGTAGGTCGCCGGGGTCCGCCGCACGTCGTGCTCCGGCTGCAGCCCGTCGATCGAGACGACGACCTGCAGCTTCGGCATGTCGGCCCACGCCACGGGAATGGGCCGCACCGCGCTCGTCACCACCTGCGTATGGATGCCCATGCCGGTCAGGCGCGGCAGCAGGACCTCGAGCTCGCGAAACCGCACCAGCGGCTCGCCGCCGACGATGGAGAGCTGGACGGGGCGGTAGCGGCGGACGACGGCCAGCATCCCGTCGATGAGCGCCTGGCCCTTGAAGTCGGCGAGCTGGCGCAGCACCACGTCGCCGCCGAGGTGGGTGTCGCCGTACGCGTAACAGCCCGGACAGCGAAGCGGACACTCACGGGTGATCTCCACCGACAGCGTGGGTCGATATCCCGACAGGATGCGTCCCCACGCCCGCACAACCGCCCGTGTCTCCATGTGATCCTTTCCGTTGTCGTCGTCGGTGTGCCGGTCGGCTTACCAGCCGAGCACATGCGCGAACAGGAGCGGCGCGACAATGGTCGCGTCCGACTCGATGATGAACGTCGGCGTGTCCACGTCCAGCTTCTCCCAGGTGATCTTCTCGTTCGGCGACGCACCCGAATACGATCCGTAACTCGTCGTCGAATCGCTGATCTGGCAGAAGTAGCCCCAGAGCGGGACGTCCCGCTCCAGGTCCTGCCGGAGCATGGGCACGACACAGATGGGGAAGTCGCCGGCGATGCCCCCGCCGATCTGGAAGAAGCCGATCGACCGCGTCGCGGCGGTCCGCGTGTACCACTCGGCGAGGCTCACCATGGCTTCGATGCCGGAGCGGACCGTCGAGGGGTCTCGAAACGTTCCCGTCAGGCAGCGCGCCGCGTACATGTTGCCGAGCGTCGAGTCCTCCCAGCCGGGGACGAAGACGGGCAGGTCGCGCTCCATCGCGGCGTACAGCCAGCTGTCGGCGACCGGGATCTGGAAGCTGGCCGCCAGGTCGGGCCGCCGCAGCACGCGGTACAGGAACTCGTACGGGAAGAAGCGCTGGCCAGCGTCATCGGCGGCACGCCATTCTTCGGCTACCGCGCGTTCGATGCGGCGCATGGCTTCGGCCTCGGGGATGCACGTGTCGGTGACGCGGTTCAGGTGGCGATCGAGGAGCGCTTTCTCGTCCTGCGGGGTGAGGTGCCGGTAGTGCGGGACGCGCACGTAGTGGTCGTGCGCGACGAGGTTGAACACGTCCTCCTCGAGATTGGCCCCGGTGCAGCAGATGGCGTCCACCTTGTTCTGGCGGATCATCTCCGCGAGCGACAGACCCAGCTCGGCCGTGCTCATGGCGCCCGCCAGCGTGACCATCATCGCGCCGCCGTGGTCGAGATGGGCAGCGTAGGCCTGCGCCGCGTCGACAAGGGTGGCCGCATTGAAATGGCGGAAGTGATGGTTGAGGAACGCGGTGATGGGGCCGGTGGAGCGGGTAGACCCGGAACGAGCGGGACCTGCAGCGGACATTCGTGGCGCCCTCGTCAGCGACCGCATGTCGATCGGATGGGCGTTCGGTCGCGAAGGTCCCATCCAAGCGTCCTACGATCGACCGTTGCGGCCGACCGCCATCGAGACGCGGGTGGCATCCAGCAGGCAGCCCCAACCGTGCCGGCAACCTGTGGGGAAAGTGCAGGCTGCGGGAATCGAAGCCTGCTTCCGGATGCTACCACGGAGGCTCGGGCACTCCGCCGGCGACGGGGAGCGGTGCTCGTCCGCTCTCACCGCGGGCGCCTCACCGGCCGGCGCCCGGCTCCATCTCCTCGACGGCCACCACCAGCGCTTCGAGCAGCAGCCGGTCGCGCATCTCCTCCCGCTGACGCTGCCCGGAGCCGAACTTCTCGCCGGGGCTGGTGAAGAGCTCCACGACGCACGTCGTATCGCACGGCGCTGGCGGCGTCTTCAGTCCGGCGCCGCGCAGCTGGAGCGCATTCAGCCAGTGACCGAAGAGCACGGCCTCCGGTCCCGGCGGCCCGCCGATGTTCCAGGCCTGCAGCTGGTCCATCGCCTTCCGCACCTTCGGGTCGACCGCGACCGGCGACCTGCCGAGCGTGAGCGCGACGATCTGGCTCTGGCGGCCGGTGAACGGCGACGGCGGGAGCGAGCCGGGCCCCAGGCTCCATCGTGACGCGTCGACCCGCTCGCGGACGCCGCCGAGGAGCGGAACGAGCGCCTTCGCGGCGGCTTCGGTGGTCATCGGCGTGTCCTGCGCCAGGGCCTGCGGAGCCGTTGTGGCAAGGAGACCGCCCAGGACGATCGTGGCAACGAGTGTGCGCGACATAATGACTGTCTCCGCGTGCCGTCTCCGGCTCGCATTCCGATCGAGGTGATCTCGCGTGAGCCCGACTCCTCCGTCACGGCAGTGGGACGTGGTCCTCAGGGACGGCTCCACCGCGCATGTCCGTCCCGCCCGTGCCGAGGACGAGCGGCTGGTGCGAACGTTCCTGCGCGCCCTGTCGCCCGACAGCCTGCGTCTTCGATTCTTCTCCGGCACCTCGCCGGATGCCTTCGATTATTCCACGGTCGCGTCCGGCGATCCGGATCGCCAGCTCACACTGGTTGCGGAAGGGCAGGGACGGATGGTCGGGATGGCGACCTACGTCAGGAGCGCGGAGCGCAGCCGCGAAGCCGAGGCCGCCTTCGTGGTCTCCGACGCCGTTCAGGGACGGGGTCTCGGCACCCGCCTGCTCGAGCTGCTTGGCGACGAGGCTCGCGACCGGGGCATCGAGACGTTCACGGCGCACGTGCTGCCGGGCAACGAGCGCATGCTCGAGGTGTTCCGCGAATCCGGATTCCCGACGACCCTCAAGCTCAGCCACGGCAGCTGCCTCGTGGCGATCGAGCTCCGGCCGTCGGTCGGCGGTGACGACCGCGCCATCGTCCGCTCGCGCCAGGCCGCAGCCGCCTCGATGCGCCGGCTCTTCGAGCCCCGCACCATTGCCGTCGTCGGGGCCGGCCGCTCGCGCGGCGCCATCGGGGCGGAAATCTTTCACAACCTGCGCGCGTCGTATGCGGGCCGACTCGTGCCGATCAATCCGCACGCGCCGGACATCGAGGGCGTGCGGGCGTATCCATCCGTTCGTGACGTGCCTCACGAGATCGATCTGGCCGTCGTGGCCGTTCCCGCGACCGGCGTGCCGCGCGTCCTGGACGACTGCATCGCGAGCGGGGTCAAGGGGCTGGTCGTCATCACGGCCGGCTTCGGCGAGACGGGCGAGGACGGCCGTCGCGTGCAGGACGATCTCGTCCGGCGCGTGCGCGATGCGGGGATCCGCATGATCGGCCCCAACTGCATGGGCATCCTCAACACGGATCCCGCGATCCGGATGAACGCGACGTTCTCGCCGGTGTATCCACCGGAGGGCCACATCGCGATGGCGACGCAGAGCGGCGCACTGGGCCTGGCCATTCTCGACTACGCGCGTGAGTTCGGCGTCGGCATCTCGAGCTTCGCCTCGATCGGCAACAAGGCGGACGTGTCGTCCAACGATCTCATCCAGTACTGGGCGGAGGATCCACGGAGCCACGTCATCCTGCTGTACCTCGAGAGCTTCGGCAACCCGCGGACGTTCCGCCGGCTGGCCCGTCATGTCGGCCGGAGCAAGCCCATCGTGACGATCAAGGCCGGCCGGTCGGCCGCCGGGCAGCGGGCCGCCGGGTCGCACACCGGCGCCCTCGCGACATCCGATCTCATCGTGGACGCGCTCTTCCGGCAGGCCGGCATCGTGCGCGTCAACACGCTCGAGGAGATGTTCGACGTCGCAACCTTCCTTGCCGGGCAGCCCGTGCCGAAAGGACCCCGGCTGGGCATCGTCACCAATGCCGGCGGCGGCGGAATCCTCGCGGCCGACACGGCCGAGCAGCAGGGCCTGATCGTCCCGGCACTCAGCACGCACACCGTGGAGGGCCTTCGGGCCATGCTGCCGGCGGCCGCCAGCGTCGGCAATCCCGTGGACCTGCTCGCCTCAGCGACACCGGACCAGTACGAACAGGCGCTCACGCTCATGCTCGACGACCCGCTCGTCGACAGCGTGCTCGCCATCTTCGTGCCGCCGCTCATCACCGATCCCTCGATGGTCGCCGCCGCCATCGCGTCGGCCGCGCGACGCGCGGACAAACCCGTCGGCACGGTCTTCATGCGCGCCGCCGGTGCGCCACGCGAGCTTGGATCGATCCCGTGCTTCCGCTTCCCGGAGTCGGCCGCCCTCGCCGTGGCGCGTGCCACGGTGTACGGCCAGTGGCGCGAGCGCCCGATCGGGCCGGTCACGTCCGTCGATGGGCTCGATACCGCCCGGATCGACGCGATTGTGGAAGAGGGCCTCGGACGAGGCGGCGGCTGGCTGCCGCCCGACGATGCACAGGCATTGATGGTGGCGTGTGGCATTCCCGTGCCCGAAACGCGCGTGGTGACGTCGGTCGAAGGCGCCGCGGATGCCGCGTCCGCACTCGGATATCCGGTGGTGCTCAAGGTCGTTGGGCCGTCGATCGTGCACAAGACCGAAGTCGGCGGCGTACGGCTCGACCTCGGCGGCCGGGAGGCCGTGATCGAAGCGGCTCGCGATCTGCAGGATCGCCTCGGCGCGGCGCTGAGCGGATTTGCGGTGCAGCGGATGGCGCCCGAGGGCGTGGAGCTGCTGATTGGCATCGTCGCCGACGAGTCCTTCGGCCCTGTGGTCCTCTGCAGCCTCGGGGGAACGACGGTCGAAGTGCTCGGGCGCCCGGCCGCGCGGCTGACCCCGCTCACCGATCGCGACATCGAGGACCTGCTCGGCGACATGCCCGGCCGCGCCATCCTCGGCGAGTTCCGCGGGCGCGCGGCGATCGACGATCGACCGCTCCGCGATCTCCTCCGGCGCGTCTCGTTCCTCGCCGAGCGCCACGGATCCATCCTGGAGCTGGACATGAACCCCGTGCGCCTCTCCGAGCGTTCGCTGCTGGTCCTGGACGTCCGCGTTCGCGTGGGCCACCCTGCGCCTCCGAAGCGCACCCGCCGGATCGCCTACTAGCCCGCGGGGAGCCTCGCTGCTGCCCTACGTTGCCTCCCCCGCCGCCGGTGCGGCCTCTGCGGCCTTTGCCGCCTCCGCTTTCGCACGCACCGTGAGGACCGGACAACTCGCCTGGCGCACGAGCCGCTCGGCCACGCTTCCGAGAATCAGATGCGCAATCGTGCCGTGGCCGTGCGTGCCGGCGACCAGCAGGTCCGCGTGGACATCATCGACGTAGTGCAGGATCTCGGTGATCGGCCGGCCGATGCGAACGGCGACCTCCGTCTTCGCCGACAGACCCGATGCGATCCGCGCCAGCTCCTTCTCTGCGTGGCGCTGCCACTCGGCGGTGAGATCGCCGAGATTCATCACGTAGGCCTCGGCCGCCCATGGCTGCTGCAGGGGATCCTGCACGACATGCAGCAGGTGCAGCGTGGCCCCCATCTGCTGTGCCAGTTGATCCGCGTGGCGGATTGCGGCGGTCGAAGAGGCGCTGAAGTCTGTGGCACAGACGATCTGCCGGTAGTTCGTCATGATGAGCCCTCGTGTTTGGAGCGGCCGACGCCCGCTGCTGGAACCTGCAAGCTCGCGGCCGATCTCTCCTCCAATCTTGTCGGAAGAGAGGCCTCGACGGATCGGGGAATTTTCTCACTGCGCGGAAACCAATTCCCGCCGTGCGCAACGTGCAGGGTCGCCGCCGAATCGTTCTCGTTCGGCGCGCGCGGAAGTTTCAGCACCTCGTCCGGAAGACTCCGCAATCGGTCGCGCGGCCGCGCTGCCGATCCTGACCTTTCACGCGCATCTGGTGGCGCTTCGTGACGGCACGTGGCTTGCTCCCGTCTCCCGGCAAACGGTGATGCTCATGATGACGACCCTGACGTCGGCCTGTGCCGACCCCATGTTGCGGACCATTCGGGCGGCATTCGAAGACATGCCGCGCATGCACCTGACACGCCAGCAGTTCCGGCGCCTCTGGAATCTCGACCGCAGAGAGTGCGAGCGGATGGTCGACGACCTGATTGCCGAGGGCTTCCTCGACGAGGACTTCAGCGGCCGCCTCTACATGACGGGCGGCAACCACGTCTGAGAGCGGCCTGTACCGCCAGAGGCCGCATCTGACAGCACGGATTGAGCCAGTCGCTCGGTGTGTTCCGGAGGCCCCGAGCCGTCGATCCGCGTCCAGCTGACCTCGCCCGGACCCGCCGCCAGCTGTCGCCGGACGACGTCCGGCGTGGCGTCCGACACGTCACGAACGCGCGTGATCACGCGATCGACGAGAACGTGCTCCGGCGCCTCCAGCCAGATCCCTGCGAAACGAGCGCCTGCCGTGCGAGCCACGGTCTCGACGGCCGCTCGCGCCGCGGGATCGGCGAAGACTGCGTCGAGCACCACGGCCTGGCCCGAGGCGAGGATGCGTGCCGCCCGGGCCTCGAGCCGGGTGTACACCGCGCGGCCGACCTCGGGTGCATACGCGGGCGGCCCGAGCGGCGTTTCCGGCCGCTGACCGAACATCGCCTTGCGGACGAGATCGCTCCTGACCACGATGGCCCCTGGCGGCCGTCCGAGGCTCGGCGCCAGTCGCGCCGCCAGCGTCGACTTGCCCGTTCCGGAGAGGCCGCCGACGGCGACGAGCATGGGGGCGCGCGTCTCGAGGAGTGCGGCGGCCAGCTCGAGGTACGCGAGGGCATTCCGGCCGAGCGACGTGCGTGCCTCGGCGTCGGCGGCCATTGCCGCTGCCGTCGCGCTCGTCTTGGCCCGGATGGCGGCCCGGCAGCCCAGGAACAGCGGAAGCAGGGGCAGCCCGTTGTCGTCTTCGGTGTGGTCGAGATAGGCGTTCACCAGCCTGTTTGCGTGCAGCGGCATGGCCCGGTACCAGAGGTCCATGACCAGGAACGCCAGATCGTAGAGCACATCGCCGCAGGCGATCGTGTCATTGAACTCGATCGCATCGAAGGGGCTCGGACGTCCACCGAGCATTACGATGTTCCGGAGATGGAGGTCGCCGTGGCATCGGCGGACGAAGCCCGCCTCGCGCCGTTGGTCGAGCAGATCGCCCCAGGTGTCGATGGCGGACCGGCACGTGCCGGTGACCAGAGCCGCCAGCGGGCGAGGAATCGTGCTGGCGTGCTCGGCAAACGCCTCGGCATTGCCGTCGACGATGTCGCGCATTCCGGCGCGACCGCCGAAGTCTGGCGTCCGCTCGGCGCCCTCGTGCATCGCGGCAATGCTGGCGGCAAGCGCCGCCATGGACGAGATGGAGAGCCGTCCGCTCTCCGCCATTCGATCGAGCAGATCGTTCTGATCGAAGCGACGCATCACGACGAGCCAGTCAATGGCCGGCCCGTCACCGTCGATCGAGAGCGTCCCGTCAGGCCGGCGCGTGACCGGCAGGGCGCCAAGGTAGACGTCGGGCGCCGTGGCGCGGTTGATCGCAACCTCGCGCTCGCACGCGGTCTGTCTCAGCGCCACCGTGGAGTAGTCGAGGTAGTCGTATCGCACGGCCCGCTTGAGCTTGTACGCCCGGTCTCCCGCCAGAAACACGGCGGCGGCGTGCGTGTCGATGCGCTCCACACTCCCGGCAGACGCAGGGTAGGCATCCGGCTCGGAGAGAAAGCCGAGGACCTCGGCCTGATCGGCGACGATCATGCCTCCGGACGATAGCGTACCGGGCGAGGCCCCTGGCTCACATTGCCGGATCCGCCGGGACGCGGCGACGTAACGGCCGGGCGAGCGCGCCCACCCGCGCATGGATCAGGCGGTGCAAGTCGTCGCAGCTGAGCTGCACGTCGAAGCCCGACAAAGAAAACGCTTGCTCGTTCTGGCGAACCGGTCTTCGATCAGTCCATGGCGAAGACGACCGTGCGTCTGGAGTACGTGCAGGTTCCCGAATGGCCGCCGCTGGCATGGCTGGCCCGCTGCGAACAGTCCGCGCCGGCCGCCGTGATCTTCCATGGGTCTCGCGTCGAGACCCGCGACGACTGGTTCTGCGAAGCCGCCTGGGCGGGCGACTACGAAACGGGAGGCTTCGACGAGACCGACATCGTCGCCGGCAGCGGAGGCCGGCTCAGGCACGGCGAGCTGGTCTTCGTCTCGTCGGGGTCGACGGTTGATCGGCTGAACGCGCTCGAGCGCGACGGCGTCGCGTGGGTGTCGAACTCGCTGGCGTGCCTCAGTGCCGGCGCACGGGCCAACCTCAGCCCGAGCTATACGCAGTACTGGCGGACCTTCCGCACCATCGTCCGCGGCATCAGGCATTACCGCGCCGACCTGCCGACATCGGCCGGCCCGATCCGCCTGGTGTACTTCGACAACCTGGTCTGGGACGGACAGACGCTCCGTGTGTGCCCGAAGGCCGGCCTCGGCAGGGACTTCAGCTCGTTCGATCGCTTCCGGGAGTTCCTCGGCGGGTCGATGCTCGCGATGGCCGGGAACATGGCGAGCCCCGGACGCCGCTTCCCGTATCGCCTGTTGACGACCGCGTCCTCCGGCTACGACTCGTCCACGGTGACCGTGCTGGCGCGGCAGGCCGGTTGCGAGGACGTCGTGTGCGTCGATCACGATCGCGTGGGCGACGATGACAGCGGCGAGCCGCTGGCGCGGCTGCTCGGGATGAACGTCATCACCGTCAAGCGGCAGGCGTGGCGCGACGGGGACCTTCCGGAGGTCTCCTTTCTCGCCTCGGACTCGCACGGCGGCGACGTCTTCTTCAAGGGGGCGGAGCCGGTCCTCGGGGGCAGGGTCCTGATGACGGGCTTTCACGGCGACAAGATGTGGGACAAGCATCCGAAGGACGTGAGCGATGAGATCGTGCGCGGCGATCAGTCGGGCCTCTCACTGGCGGAGTATCGCCTGAAGGCGGGTTTCCTCCACTGTCCCGTGCCGTTCTGGGGCGTCAGGCAGATTCGCGATGTCGCGGCCATCAGCCGTTCGCCCGAGCTCGAACCCTGGGATGTGCCAGGGGACTACTCCCGCCCGGTCTGCCGCAGAATCGTCGAAGATGCCGGCGTGCCGAGGGACGTGTTCGGCACGAAGAAGAAGGCGACCTGGGTCCAGTTCATCGCCAGCCGCGAGTTCATGTGCGAATCGTCCGTGCGGGACTACATGGACTGGCTGCGCGCGAACCGCACCGACTGGCTGCGCCGCGGTCGGATCCCGCCGTTCGCCAGCATGGACATCGACCGGTTCGAGCTCGCCGGGCGTCGCCTGTTCAGCCTCGACGAAGGCTACGGCTCGCATGCGAAGAACGGTGCACGCACGCTCTCCCTTTCGACCCGCGTGCGCGCCGCCATTTCGGAGCGGCCGACACGCCTGCGCCGCCACGTGTTCCCCTGGGCCATCGAGCACGCCCGGCGGCATTATCCGATGCCCGACTGAGCGTGGTGCCGCTACTCCTGCGGCTCGTAGTGACGTCGGGGCAGGAGGGCGGCTGCGCCCGAGAGCCACGCGGAGAATTCGAGCGGGCTGATCTTCGAGTCGCAGATGAGCCGCGGCAGGAGGAGAGGGTGCGACCTCCTGCCGGCCAGTCCCGAGTAGCACGTCGTCGCCGACGCCACGCCCTCTTCGGCCAGCCAGCCCAGGAAGTCCCGGTGCGTGCGTCCGACCGGATAGCAGAAGTGCACCGGCCGCCCTCCCGTGATGGCCTCGATACGCGCGCGATTCTCCGAGATCTCGCGCCGGTACGCCGTGCGCTCTCGCGGCCGCCGATGCCGGTGCGAGTGCAGTTGTATGTCGACACCCTCGCGGGCGACCTCGGCCACTTCCGCCGGGTTCATGAGATGCAGGAGGCGTCGGGACAGCATCGAGTCGAAGTCGTAGCCGGCCGACGCCGCGACCTCACCGAGCAGCGCGTGGCGCTCGTCGGCGGAGAGCCCTCGATGCTCGGCAAACGCCCAGAGCGTCTGCCAGGCCGCGCGCCGTCCCCCGTCCGACGTCAGGTCCAGGGTCTCGTCGGAGTCCAGCATGGGGGGGCTCGAGATGGTCTGCCCTCTCGACTTCCACAGGATGTAGGCGAGCGCCGTGGGAAAGACGGGCTTGTTGTTGTCGCAGTAATAGGTGGTGAGGTACAGCGATACGGGGTAGCCTGCTTCGCGGATGAGGGGATACGCCTGGCGATGGAAGTCCACGCTGCCGTCGTCGAAGGTGATGGAGAGCGACTTTGCGGGCAGCGTGCCCCTGTAGAGGCGCTCGACCGCTTCGGCGAGAGGCAGCACGGTGAAACCCTGGTCCCTGATCATGTCGAGGTGCGAGCCGAACTGCTGCGGGGCCATGTACAGCTCGGGATTCCAGAGGTGCTCGTCGTCCTGCGCGATGCCGTGATAGCCGAGGATCAGGAGCCGGTCGTTGCGCCACGCGCTCTCGCTCAGCACCTTGAAGAGGCCGGTGTGCTGCATCACGCGGAGGACGGTACGCTTCATCTCCTTGAGCATGTGTCATCTCCGGGTCGCCTGATGCGTCGTGATCGTGAGTGCAGGCTCGAGCTGGATCGTTCGACGCACAGCCGCGCCGCCCGCGCGGAGGCGCCCTCCTGCAATCTAGCATCGCTCGGCGGCGAACGCTGAGATAGTACGTGGGGAGAGGCGCGGCAGCTCAACCATGGTGAAGACGGTCATCGACGAGGCGAGATGGGCGTGCGAGGCGGCGCTTTCCGAGCCCGACCTGGCGCGCGCCAGGGCCGCCCTCGCAGCGGCCGGTGCGACCACTGCCGAGATCCATGCCGGCGTCCGTGCGGTGACGTCGGCGCCCGCCAGCCTCGGGCTCGTGCGCGGCCTGGCGGCACGTGCGACCGACCCCGGCGACGCGAGCGAGGGGGCGGCATCGCTCGAACGCACACTGCTCCTCACGACCGCCATCGACGCGTTATCGCTGCTGCCGGCCTCGCCGGTGTGCGATGAGGTCAAGGTCCTGTTCTGCGAGGAGGTCCGATCGTGGACCGGCCTCGACGCCTCCGCCGGCGCGGCGTTCCGGCTCGGCAGCGGCAGGTTCGAGGCCGCGTGCAAGACGGCGTCGCTCAGGCGTTTTCCGGCGGGGCAGTTCGACTGGGAGATCGGCGGCCTCCCGCTCTCGTACCTGCTGCGGGTCACGCCGCGATCGCTGCCGCGCGCGCTCTACGTGACGGCCGCGCGGTTCAAGGGCCGCGCGCCGATCTTCTTCGCACATCTCGGATACCGGCGGCAGGGCGCGTCGCTCTCGGAGGTCGAGGCCAACAAGTCGTACTATCGGATGGCGAAGTCGCTGGAGCGGCAGCCCGCCGTCAAGGGCCTTGTCGCCTCGTCGTGGCTGCGCTCGCCCGATACGCCGAAGGTCAGTCCGCACCTGGCCTGGCTGAACCGTGTCTTCCTGGAGAATGGCGGCTTCGTCGCCGTGATGGGTCCGGCCGATCCGGGCAGTGGCGTGCTGGTCCGGAGCCCCACGCGCCGCCGGCTCTACGAGATCGGCGAGTTCAAACCAACGACAGGGCTCGTGTTGTGGCCGCGCGAGGCGATGATCGGCTGGGCCGAACGGCACCCCGAGCTGGCCGATCCTCCCGGGCCCTGATCGCGGCCCGCCCACGCACCTGCCGGGACGCGCGTCCGGACGGCGTCGCCCACGTATACTGCCCCAATGCCGACCGCCACCATCCTGGTCGTCGACGACGAGCGCCTGATCCGATGGTCGCTCGTGGAGCGGCTGCGCGCGGATCGCCACGTGCTCGTCGAAGCGGCAACCGGCGAGGAGGCCATGGAGCGCGTGCGCGACGGCGTGGATCTCGTGCTGCTCGACTACAAGCTTCCCGATCTCGACGGCGTGACGGTCCTCCGGCAGATCAAGGAGCACGACCCGGACGTCCTGGTCATCCTGCTGACCGCGTACGCCACGGTCGACACCGCCGTCGAGGCGATGAAGGTCGGCGCCTACCACTTCGCCAACAAGCCCTTCAACGTCGACGACATCGCGCGAACCGTGGCGACGGCGCTCGAGACGACCGCGCTCCGGCGCGAGGTTCGGGCGCTGCGCGCGACCGAGGCGAGACCCTACGGCTTCGACCGGATCGTCGGCGAGTCGGCGCCGATGCACGCGCTCAGGGCGCTTCTGCGCAAGGTGTCGGACAGCCCGGCCTCGACGGTGCTGCTGAGCGGCGAGAGCGGTACGGGCAAGGACCTGGCCGCCAAGGTGCTGCACTACAACAGCGCGCGCGCCAGCAGGCCGTTCATGAACATCACGTGCTCGGCGATCCCCGAGACGCTGCTCGAGAGCGAGCTCTTCGGGCACGAGCGCGGTGCGTTCACCGACGCGAGGCAGCAGAAGCGCGGCCTGCTCGAAGCCGCCGACGGCGGCACTGTCTTCCTCGACGAGATCAGCGAGATGGTCCCGCCGCTCCAGGCCAAGCTGCTGCGCTTTCTCGAAGAGAAGGCCTTCAAGCGCGTCGGCGGGTCGCACGACCTCGGTGTGGACGTTCGCGTCGTCTCCGCGACCAACCGCGACCTCGAGGAGCAGGTCGAGGCCGGGCGCTTCCGCGCGGATCTCTACTACCGGCTCAACGTGGTGCCGATCGAGCTGCCGCCTCTCCGGTCGCACCTCGAGGACCTGCCGCATCTCGTGCGCTTCTACATCGACGCCTACAACCAGGAGTTCCGCAAGACCGTCCGCGGCGCCTCACCGGCGGCGCTCGAGGGGCTCGGCGAGTACAGCTGGCCCGGCAACATCCGCGAACTCCGCAACGCCGTCGAGCGCGCGATGCTGATGACCGAGGCCAGCGTCCTCGAGCCGTCCGACTTTCCCGTGCTGAGAGAGCAGGTGGTGGAAGGCATGAGGCTTCCGGCGGGCGGCGTCGACCTCGAGGATCTCGAGCGCAGCCTGGTCGTGCAGGCCCTCGAGCGGTCCGGCGGCAACCAGACGCGCGCGGCGGCGCTGCTCGGCATGAACCGCGATCAGATTCGGTACCGGATCGAGAAGTTCGGCCTCGCCCGGCCGACGGCCGTTCGCGATTGACCGCGTGGCCGACCGACGCCCCGCATGACCGGCACCGTGCTCACCGCTCTCGGGATCGTCGCCCTCATCGTCTGGGGACTCGCGGTGCTCGTGCGCGGGCGGAGCCGCCGGAAGCTCGAGGTGCTCAGCCGCGACAACGCCGTGCTCTCCGCCGAGATCGAGTCGAGGAGCGCCCTGCTTCGCGACACGAATGCCCGGCTGGGGTCGATCATCGACTCCGCCGTCGATGGCATCGTCGTCATCGACCATCGGGGGAACATCGAGGTGTTCAATCGCGGCGCGGAGCGGATCTTCGGCTACGCGGCGGCCGAGGTGACGGGGCAGAACGTCAGCATGCTGATGCCGTCGCCGTACCACGAAGAGCACGATGACTACCTGGCCCGCTACCTCGCCACCGGCGAGCCGCGGATCATCGGCATCGGCCGGGCCGTCACGGGGCGGCGGCGCGACGGTACCACCGTGCCGCTGCATCTGTCGGTCGGCGAGATGCTCGTGGGCGCCGACCGCAAGTTCACGGGCATCCTGCACGACATGACCAGCCGTACGCGCATGGAAGAGCAGCTGCGGGAGCAGGCGTCGCTGGCGCGGCTGGGCGAGATGGCATCCCTGATTGCCCACGAGGTGAAGAACCCGCTCGCCGCCGTGCGCGGCGCGATTCAGGTCATGGGCAGCCGGAAGGCCGCCGGCAGCGTGGATGCGGACATCGTGCCCGAGATCCTGAGGCGCCTCGACGCGCTCGACCACCTGGTGGACGACCTCCTGCTCTTCGCGCGCCCGCCGACGCCGCGGGTCGTGAGCGTGGACGTCGTGCGCCTTCTGTCGATGAGCGTCGACCTGTTGAAGCAGGATCCGGCGTTCAGCGGCGTGGAGATCGCCGTGGACGGATCGGCGCCGGCGATTGCGGCAGACCCCGGGATGCTCACGATTGTGTTTCAGAACCTCCTGGTCAACGGCGCCCAGGCGGTCAACGGCAGCGGCCGTATTGTCGTCGCCGTTGACGCCCGTGATGAGGCCTGCCGGATCACCGTTGCCGACACCGGCCCCGGCATCGCGCCGGAGATTCGCCGGCGGATGTTCACGCCCTTCTTCACGACAAAGGCCCGCGGATCGGGACTCGGCCTGCCGACGGCGCGGCGGCTCGTCGAAGCGCACCACGGCACACTGGCGGTGGATTGCCCGCCGGCTGGCGGAACGGTGGTCACGGTGCGGCTGCCGATGCCGTCATGACCGTGGCCGCCCGGATGGCCATCGGCCTCCTCCTCGTCTCGGGCCTTGGCGGCTGCAGAACGCCGGACGCGCCACGGCCGGAAGTCGTCACGGTGTACCGCACCGTCGGGACGTGGTCGGGGTCGGGCAACAAGACGATCGGCGACGTGATGCTGGCGTCGGGCCGCTTTCGCGTCACGTGGCAGACCACCGGCGAAACATCGCTCGGCGCGGGCCGATTCCGGCTGACGGCGCGGAGCTCGGTGAGCGGCCGCCCGCTCGAGGAAGTGGCCGACCATCGCGGTGAGGGCCGGGGCAGCCGCGAGTTCGGAGACGAGGATCGCCGGACCTACGACTTCACGGTGGAGTCGGATCACGTCCACTGGTCTTTCACCGTCGATGACGTGATCGTGGTTCCCAAGTAGGCAGGGCCCGGTTATTCTTGGTGTCGGACGCGCTCGCCCTCCACCGGCTGAGTGTGGCGGACCGCTGGATTTCCATCGGCGAGTGATGATTCCTCTACTCATCCTGTCTCCATTCGTGCTCGCGCCGTGCGCGCTGTGGCTGGCCCGGAAGCCAGGCCGTGCAGCGCTGCTCGCCCTCCTGCCCGCGTTCCTGTTCCTCTACTTCGCCTCGTTGATTCCCGGCGTGGCCGCGGCCGGACCGGTGGTCGTGGACCTGCCGTGGGCGCCGAGTCTCGGCCTGTCGCTCGCGTTCAACCTCGACGGACTGGGTCTTCTCTTCGCGATGCTCATCACGGGCATCGGCGCGCTCATCGTCGTGTACGCGTCCGCGTACCTGTCGGGGCACGTGCATGCCGGGAGATTCTTCGCCACGCTGCTGGCGTTCATGGGATCGATGCTCGGCGTCGTACTCTCCGACAACGTGCTGTCGCTCTTCGTCTTCTGGGAGCTCACCGGCTTCACCTCGTTTCTGCTCATCGGCTTCGAGCACGACAAGGCCGCGTCGCGTGCGGCGGCCATCCAGGCTCTCGTGGTGACGGGCGCCGGCGGACTGGCCTTCCTCGCGGCCGCCGTTCTCCTCTCGCAGGCGACGGGCACCACGAGCCTGTCGGCGCTGCTGGCCGACGGCACTCACCTGGGCACCCACCCGCATGCCGTCGCGATGACCCTGCTGGTGCTGCTCGCGGCGTTCACGAAGTCGGCGCAGGTGCCGTTCCACTTCTGGCTGCCCAACGCCATGGCGGCGCCGACGCCGGTCAGTGCGTACCTGCACTCCGCGACCATGGTCAAGGCCGGCATCTACCTGCTCGCGCGGTTGACGCCCCTTCTCGGCGCCACCCCGCTCTGGACGACCCTCGTCACCGCGGCCGGGTTCGTGACGATGCTCGTGGGCGCCGTGCGGGCGGTGCAGGAAACGGATCTCAAGAAGATCCTCGCGTACTCGACGATCGGCGCGCTCGGCGTGCTCACGATGCTGCTCGGCATCGGGACCACCGAGGCCATCATCGCCGCGATCGTCTACCTGGCGGCACACGCCTGCTACAAGGGCGCGCTCTTTCTCGTGGCGGGTGCCGTGGATCACGAGACGGGCACGCGCGACGTGACCCTGCTCGGCGGGCTTCGGCGCGTGATGCCGATCACGGCGATCGCAGGCGGGCTGGCCGCGGCGTCGATGTTCGGGGTCCCGCCGTTTCTCGGCTTCGTCGCCAAGGAGCACTTCTACGAGGCCGCACTTCACAACGGTCCGTGGTCGATGGTGCTCATCGCCGCCGCCGTCGTGGCGAGCGCGTGTCTCGGCGGCACGGCGCTCATCGCCGGCATCGGCCCCTTCTTCGCGAGAACGGATCAGCACTTCGATGTGCACGAGCCGCCGCCCGCGCTCTGGCTCGGCCCGATCGTCCTCGGCGCGATGGGCCTGGCGGTCCTCGTCCCCGGAGTCCTGCAGGGCCCGCTCGATCTGGCGGCCCGGAGCGTGCTCGGCGAAGCGGTGCCGGTCGGTCTCGGTCTCTGGCATGGCCTCACCCCGGTCCTGCTCCTGAGCCTGATCACCACCCTGGCGGCCGGCGGCGTCTACGCGGCGCGTTCGTGGTTCCGCGGCCACGCCTGGCCGAGGGCGTTCGCCGCTGAACGGCTGTACACGGGCACGATTGGCGCCATCGACGCCATCAGCCGGGCGGTCACGCCCGCGCTCCAGAGCGGTTCGCTCCGGTCCTACGTCCTCACGATCGTGCTCACGGCCGCGACGCTCGTCGGCAGCGCCTTCGCCGTGAGTGGAGGAGTGCGCCTGCCGGAGAGCACGACCTCCATTCGGCCGCACGAAGCGCTCATCGCGGTCTTCATCATGGCGGCGGCCCTTGCCGCGGCCCGTGCCCAGTCGAGCATGGCGGCGGTCCTGGCGCTCGGCGCGGTCGGTTACGGCGTGGCGTCGATCTTCCTCATGTTCGGCGCGCCGGATCTCGCGATGACGCAGTTCTCCGTCGAGACCCTCACGGCCGTGATCTTCGTCTTCGTCTTCCGCGGCTTCCAGCGCTTCGGGCAGCTCTCACCCGGCTTCATCCGCGCGCGCGACGCGGTCGTCGCGGGCGTCTTCGGCGCCATCGTCGGTGCGCTCGTCCTGCTCGTCGCCACGTCTCACACCGACCCGCGCCTGACGACGTTCTTCGTCGAGAACGGTCCGACCGTGGCGCACGGGCGCAACATCGTCAACGTGATCCTGGTGGACTTCCGCGGCTTCGACACCATGGGCGAGATTACGGTCCTCGTGACGGCTGCCATCGGCGTCTATGCGCTGGTGCGGCTCGGTGCAGGGGAGGAGGGCCGATGAACTCCCTGATCCTCCGGACGGCCACGCGGTTCCTGATGTCGCTGCTGCTGCTGTACGCCATCTTCCTGCTGCTGCGCGGCCACAACGATCCCGGCGGCGGGTTCGTCGGGGGGCTGGTCGTGGCGGCGGCGTTCTCCCTCTACGCGCTCGCGTTCGGTGTGGCGGCGGCACGTGCCGCGCTCCTGGTCGAGACGCGAACGCTGCTCGGCACCGGGCTGCTCGTGGCGCTCATGAGCGGGCTGCCGGCCGTGCTGCGGGGGCAGCCGTTCCTGACGGCGCAGTGGTTCGACGTCGGCGTGCTCATCGGCACGCCGCTCATCTTCGACGTCGGCGTCTTTCTCGTCGTCATCGGCGTCGTGTTGACGATGACGTTCAACCTGGCAGAGGAGTGAGCGTGGAGTTCCTCCTGGCACTGACCTCGGGCGTGCTCTACGCGAGCGGCTTCTACCTGATGCTCAGACGGCGGCTCGCGCAGCTCATCATCGGCCTGGGCCTCATCTCGAACGGCACGAACCTGCTCATCTTCACCTCCGGATCGCTCACGCGCGCGCATGCGCCCGTCGTTCCCGAGGGCCAGACGACGCTCGCCCAGCCGTTCGCCGATCCCGTACCACAGGCGCTCATCCTGACCGCGATCGTCATCGGCTTCGGCGTGCTGGCGTTCTCGCTGGTGCTGGCGCATCGCGTGCACCAGTCCATCGGCACCGATGACGTGGACGCCGTCGGGACGGGGGACGGCGCATGAGGCTGCTGGCGCCGATTCTCGTCCCGCTCTTCACCGCCGCCGTGCTGCTGCTGGCGCCCCGACGCCCGCTGCCGCAGCGCTGGATTGCCTGTATCGGGTCGATGCTGCTGCTCGTGAGCGGCGTGCTGCTGTTCGTGACCGTGGAACGCGACGGGATCCAGGTCGTGCAGGCCGGCGGGTGGCCGGCCCCGTTCGGCATCACCGTCGTCGCGGACCTCCTGGCGTCGATGCTCGTCGTCGCGGCCGGTTTCGTCGCCGTCGCGGTGTCGATCTACGCGTTTGCGGGCGTCGATCCGCGTCGCGAGGGAGTCGGCTATCACGTGCTCCTGCAGATCCTGCTGATGGGCGTGTGCGGCGCGTTCCTGACGGGCGACGTCTTCAACCTCTACGTGTGGTTCGAGGTGATGCTCGTCGCGTCCTTCGTGCTGATCGCGCTCCACCGCACGAGCGAGCAGGTCGCCGCCGCGTTCAAGTACGTCACGATCAACCTCGTCGCGTCGGCACTCTTCCTCACGGCGCTCGGCCTGCTCTATGGCAGCACGGGCACGCTCAACATGGCCGACCTCGCCTCGGTCGTGCCCGGCCGCGACCAGCCGGTCGTCGATCTCGTGCTGGCAATGCTGTTTCTGACCGCGTTCGGCATCAAGGCCGCGCTCTTTCCGCTCTTCTTCTGGCTGCCGGCGTCGTATCACACGCCTCCGGCGGCGATCGGCGCCGTATTCGCGGGGCTGCTGACCAAGGTCGGCGTCTATGCGCTGCTGCGTGTATTCACCCTGCTCTTCAGGGATGCGCCGCCCTACGTCTTCACGTTGATCCTCGCGATCTCGGCGGCAACGATGATCGTAGGGCTCGTGGGGGCGCTGACGCAACGGGACTTCCGCCGCATCCTCTCGTTCAACCTGGTCGGACACATCGGCTACACGACGCTCGGCCTCGGCGTCGGCACGCGCCTGGCGCTGGCGGCGTCGATCCTGTACCTGCTGCATCACATCTTCGTCATCTCCAACATGTTCCTGGTGAGCGGGATCTTCCTGCGCCTGCGCCGCACCAGCCACCTCGGCGCGCTTGGCTCCCTCTACCGGGACCATCCGGGCGTCACGGCGCTGGCGATGATCCCCATCTTCTCGCTCGCGGGCGTGCCCCCGCTCTCGGGCTTCATCGGCAAGCTCGCGATCGTGCAGGGCACGTTCGCCGCGGGCACTTACTGGATTGGCGGCGTGGTCCTGTTCGTGAGCCTCCTCACCCTGCTCTCGATGGCACGCCTGTGGGATGAAGGGTTCTGGAAGCCCGCAGCGCCCGGTGCGGACAAAGCCGCCCCGGTCGCGGCGATGGTGGCGCCCATCGCGATGCTCAGCGTGCTGACGCTCGGCATCACGTTCGGCGCGCAGCCGCTCTTCGAGCTGGCCATGCGCGCGTCCAGCCAGTTGCTGGATCCGTCCGAGTACATCCGGGCCGTGCTCGGGGGAGGCCGCTGACATGCTGGTGGGATCCGTGCTGCTGGCGCTGGCGTGGTCCGCCCTCCACGGCGAGTTCACGCTCGGCAACATCCTGGGCGGCGGCGCCCTCGGTTACGTCGTGCTGCGCAGTATGTCGATCGGCGGTGTGCTGCCCGCGCAGTTCCGCGGCAAGGCGCGCGAGATCGCCGCGCTCGCGGTGTTCCTCGTGTGGCAGCTCATCATCGCGAACATCCGCATGGCCGTGGACGTGCTGCGGTGGCGTACCCGCATCGCACCGGCGGTGATTGGCGTCCCGCTGGATGTCAAGAGTGACATGGAGATTCTGATGCTCGCGGCGCTCATCAACATCACGCCCGGCAGCGTCGCGCTCGACGTCTCCGAGGACCGCTCGACGATGTTCGTCCACGTGATGCACGTCACGAGCCTCGACGAGGCACGGGCCCAGATCAAGGAAGGCTTCGAACAGCGCGTGCGCCGGCTGTTCAGCTGAAGAAGGGGACGCGCCATGCTCCAGTTCGTCTCGCTCGTCACGCTCGCCATGCTGGCCACGGCCATCCTGATGGCCCTGGTCCGGCTCGTTCGGGGACCGACGCTCTCCGACCGCGTGGTGGCCATGGATCTGCTCGGCGTCCTGGTTCTCGGGTTGAACGTCGTGGGGTCGGGATCGACCGGCGAGCGGGGGTTCCTCGACGCCGCGGTCGTCATCGCCCTCATCGGCTTCGTGGGCACCGTCGCCTACGCGCGCTACGTCGAGAAGGAGGGCAAGCGATGACCGGATGGCTGACTCAAGCCCTGTGGTTTGCGGGGGCCGCGTTCTGCATGCTCGCCTCGCTCGGCGTGTGGCGCATGCCGGACCTCTACACGCGCATGCAGGCGTCGACGAAGGCGCAGACGCTCGGCCTGGCCTGCCTTCTCGCCGGCACGGCCCTGCAGTTCCCCGACCTGGCCACCGTCGTCAAGGCGATCAGCGTGGGCGCGTTCGTGATGCTCACCTCGCCGGTGGCGACCCACGTCATCGCGCGGTCGGCCTACTACACGCGGGTGCCGCTCTGGCCGGGCACGCGCGACGAGCGGCGCGGCGAGGGCATGGAGTAGGCCTGAGAGGCACGTGCGAGCCCGAGTCAGTCGCTGGCCCGTGAGCGCAGGATGAAGCCGATGCCCGCAATCACCGCGGCAAACGACGCGAGATGCGCGACGCCCAACCCGAACAGGAGTGGGTCGTGGACGCGAAGGAACTGGATCGCGAAACGGAGCCCTCCAGCGAGCACGAGGTACGCGCCGAGCACGAATGACGCGGGCCGGCGCAGCCGGCGCCATCTGACGAGCAGCCCCGCGATCACGAGCAGCCCGGCGGCTTCGTAGAGTTGCGTCGGATGCACCGGAACCGTTGTCGGGGGCAGGCCCTCGGGGAAGGCGACCGCCCACGGCAGATCGCTCGGAAGACCGTAGTCGTCGCCGACGAGAAAACACCCGATGCGGCCGATCGCATGTCCGACGGCGATGCCGGGCGTGGCGGCCGCGACGATGGGCAGAAGCGGAAGGCCCCTGAGCGCCAGGAGCAGCAGCCCCGCGGCGAGACCGCCGGCGAGCCCCCCGTACCAGCTCATTCCGCCCCTCGAAAAGATGAGGTCGGCCAGAGGCCCCGTGCCGCTGTGCTCGATCGCCCACACCAGCTTTGCGCCAACGAGTCCGCCCACCATTCCGGCCAGTCCGGCGTCCGTGGCGTTCTCGGGCAGGCCCGACCAGCGGAGTTCGCGCTGCATGAGCCACAAGCCGACCATGAAGCCCGCGGCGACCAGGACGCCGAAGCTCGTGACTTCGAGATTGCCGATGCGGAACAGCACGGGATAGATGGCGGGCCTCCTTCCGAGCGATCGTGACCGTCGTGCCACCTGCCGTGGACTGTCACACGATACCCGGCAACCGCGAATCCAGTGAAACTGGCCCGGGACAGCCGGGCCGGTCCCGCACGCGCCGATCCGGTCGCCACGCGATAGGATGAAGCTATGAGCGACAGAGTCGTCGTCCACCTGCCCCCGATGCCGCAGCCAAAGGATTTCGGCCTCGACGCAAAGACGCCGACCGACAGCCCGGCCGCCGAGCGCTACGCCAGGGCGCTCGAGGTCTGGGAACGCGTCGTCGACGGCATCTCGCAGCGGATTGGCTCGAAGAAGAAGAAGCACTGACGCGCCGCTGGTCCCCGATCACATCCAGAGCCGCGCGCCAATCACCAGCCGCGTGTCCGCGGTCGGCTCGCCCGATTGCCGCGCCAGGTTCGCCGTCCCGAAGAACTTCCGATGCCACGTGACGCCGATGTACGGCGCCACCTGGCGGTGGAATTCGTACCGCAGCCGGATGCCCGCATCGCCCGTGCTCAGGCCCGCGGCAAACCCGTGGTCCACGTCGTCTTTTCCGTAGATTTCGATCTCGACCAGCGGCTGCGCCACCAGGCGATTGGTCACGAGCAGTTCGTACTCGGTCTCGATCCGGAA
The DNA here is from genome assembly GCA_964543955.1 of uncultured Bifidobacteriaceae bacterium. GTDB lineage: Bacteria > Acidobacteriota > Vicinamibacteria > Vicinamibacterales > UBA2999 > VFZN01. Next base: position 9,377 of record CAZJBN010000005.1, on the reverse strand, counting down.
GTGCGTGCGTCCCGACGCGCCGACATAGGCGGTCGCCTCGACGTCGAACCAGAACGGCGCCAGCCCCTGGACGCCGATGGCCGCCCACGTCTGCGCCGGACCCGGCCTGACGTCCTGCCGGATGCCTGCCACGATCTCCCACCAGCGCGCGAAGGCACGCCCGTACAACACGTGCGCCTGTGAACCGACGAGGCGGTCGGCCTCGCCCTCGCCCTCCGTCCGAAACCAGAGCCGGTTGATGTCACGTCCGATCCAGCCCTTCGTGTCCCAGCTCACGCGCCGGCTGCCGGCCCCGATCTGCCACTCGAGCTGGTCGAGCAGTACCAGGAAGTTCACCGAGTTGTCGTGGACGGCGTGCTCCTGGACGTCCGAGCCGTGTGGTGCGGCCTGCGGATCGTGCAGCGCCGCCTCGGGCGCTGACTGCGCGGAGGCGACACCGCGTCCGGCCAGCAGGCCAGCCAGCAGCCACGCCGCGAACGCCCGGCGCCCGCTCACGCCTGCACCCGCACTTCGCGGAACATGCCGGCTTCCATGTGATAGAGCAGGTGAC
>CAZJBN010000005.1:0-8817 GCA_964543955.1 uncultured Bifidobacteriaceae bacterium | reverse complement strand
GGGCCGATCCGCCGAGGTGCCGAAGCTGGTCGCAACGTTCAAAGACATGCGCGGCACCGGCATAGGCATCGGCCCAAGCGGTGATACCCCTCGGTGACCAGACGCAACACGGCCAGGGGTTGGCGGTCAATCTGGTTGGCCAGCGATTCGTAATGGATCAGGGCATCTTCGCCGCGGCCCAGGTGCTCGTTCAGCAGGCCGGCCATCATGTGATAGAGCAGGTGACAGTGATACGCCCACCGGCCGGTGGCGTCGGCCGTGACCCGATAGCTGCGCCGCGCGCCCGGCGGCATGTCGATGGTGTGCTTGCGCACCAGGAACCGGCCCTCGTCGTCTTCGAGGTCGCTCCACATGCCGTGCAGGTGGATGGGATGGGTCATCATCGTGTCGTTGACGAGCACGACGCGAACGCGCTCGCCGTACGCCAGGCGAATGGGTTCGGCGTCCGAGAACCGGATGCCGTCGAACGACCACGCAAAGCGTTCCATGTGTCCGGTCAGATGCAGCTCGATGGTCCGTGTCGGCTCGCGGCCGTCGGGATCCTCGAACGTGCTCCGCAGATCGCCGTAAGCGAGCACCCGACGCCCGTTGTCCCTCAGGCCGATCCCCGGGTCGTCGAGCTTCGACGCCGGAGCCATGGTCTGCATGTCCACGAGCGGATTGCCGTCTTCGCTCTCGGGGTGCGACTGCGCGGCCGTCATCGCCGACATGTCGTGGCCCGCATGTGGATCCGACGGCTGCGTGTCGGGCGGACGATGCGCCGCATGTGGATCGGCCGTCGCGGCGCTCATCCCCGTGGTCGATCCGTGATCCATCCCGCCGTGTCCCATGTCCGCCATGGTCAGCACCGGGCGTGGATCGAGCGCGGGCACGGAGGCCCGTGCGCCGCTCGCCGTGGCGAGAGTCCCGGCGGCATAGCCCGTTCGGTCGAGCGCCTGCGCGAAGATCGTGAAGGCGCCCTCGTCGCTCGGCTCCACGACCACGTCGTATGTCTCCGCGACCGCCACGCGGAATTCGTCGACGACCACGGGGTGCACAGGCTGACCGTCCGCAGCGACGACCGTCATCTTCAATCCCGGGATGCGGACGTCGAAGTAGCTCATGGCCGATCCGTTGATGAACCGGAGGAGCACGCGCTCGCCGGGACTGACACGCGCCGTCCAGTTGGCCGCCGGAGGCTGGCCGTTCATCAGGTATGTGTAGGTGTATCCCGTGACGTCCGCCAGATCGGAGGCGCTCATTCGCATCCGCCCCCAGGCGCTCCGCTCGGCGAGGGTGGAGCCAAGCCCGTGCGTCCGGACGTCGCGCACGAAGTCGACGAGGGTGCGCTGCCGAAAGTTGTAGTAGTCCGATTGCTTCTTCAGCTTGCGGAAGACGCGCTCGGGTCTCTCGTCGGTCCAGTCCGAGAGCAGCACGACGTGCTCGCGATCGAACGTGGTCTCGGGTGGGTCGCGCGGGTCGATCACGATCGATCCGTACGTGCCACGCTGCTCCTGGAAGCCGGAGTGGCTGTGATACCAGTACGTGCCGTTCTGCCGAACCTGAAACCGATAGTCGAACGTCTCGCCCGGGCGGATGCCGGGGAAGCTGAGGCCGGGCACCCCGTCCATGTCGGAAGGAAGCAGGATGCCGTGCCAGTGAATCGACGTGTCTTCGTCCAGGTGGTTCGACACGCGGAGCGTGACGGTGTCGCCCTCCTGCCATCGCAAGGTTGGTCCGGGCAGGCTCCCGTTGATGGTGATGGCGACACGGTCCGCTCCGGTGATGTTGATTGGCGCTTCCGCAATCGTCAGGTCGAATTCCCTGCCGGTGAGGAGGGCCGGCGCCAGTCGCGCGGCCCGGGCCGCAGCGACCGGCCGCCACAGGCCGAGGCCCGCGGCGACGCCGCTCGCGGCGAGTCCTTTGACGACGGTACGGCGTGAATACTGCTGCGAACTCATGACGCTCCTGCTCCCGCGGCTCACGGGGCCGAATCACCTGCGGTGCGACGATGACGCGGACGTTCCGAAGACGGCCCATCGCGTCCGCGTCTCCGCGAACAACCTGTCTCTTGAAGAAAGGAGAGGCGGCGCTGGTCAGCGCCTTTCGAAGATCAGATCCGAAGGACGATGGAGCGGGACGCGTGTGACGGCCCTGCTGGCAGGGTTGTCCCCAGGCGCGACTCGGTGGCAGACGGATTCCCGGCCAGACGCACGACCGTCGAGACTCGCCCCTCACTCGCCTGCGGCGCGGCAACGTCGCGGCCCGGCCTGAGCGTAGCGTCCGCGTTGCTCGCCGCCCGATCGTGATCGCCGCACACCGTGTTCGCGCTGGACACGACTCGTGTCTCGGAGCCCGCCCCGTCGTGACAGGCGTCGGCCCTGACGTGGTGCGACGAGAGCAGGGCGTCGACGCCTGCCGATTCGGGTTCGCATGCCGCCAGGCAGACGGCGTCGAGCGCCGGCAGCGCGATCAGCGCGGCGAGGAGGACGAATGTCACGAGCGGCCGGTGCCGGAGACTCACAGGACGAGTATAGCGCCGCGAGGTGTCGGCACGGCCGAAGCCAGGTCGGTGGGTCGCGGCCCTACAACCTCGCGCGCTCGAGACGCAGGGCATTGCCGATGACCGATACCGAGCTGAACGTCATGGCCGCGCTGGCGAGCATGGGGCTCAGCAGCAGGCCGAATGAAGGGCAGAGGACGCCGGCCGCAACCGGCACGCCGAGCGCGTTGTACACAAACGCGAAGAACAGGTTCTGCCTGATGTTCCCCATCGTCGCGCGGCTGAGGCGGCGCGCCCGGACGATGCCGCGAAGGTCGCCTTGGACGAGCGTGATGGCGGCGCTCTCCATCGCGATGTCCGTGCCGGTGCCCATGGCAATGCCCACGTCGGCCTGCGCGAGAGCGGGGGCGTCGTTGATGCCGTCGCCGGCCATTGCCACGCGGCGGCCTTCGGCCTGCAGGCGCTTGACGACAGCCGCCTTCTGCTCGGGCAGGACGTCGGCCTCTACCTGGTCGATTGCGACCACGCGTGCCACCGCCTGCGCCGTCACGCGGCTGTCGCCCGTCAGCATGACGATCCGGAGGCCCTCGTCGTGAAGGGCCTCGATGGCTTCCCTGGTGGTGGGCTTGACGGGATCCGACACGCCCAGGAGCCCTGCCGCCGCGCCGTCCACGACGACGAGCATCACCGTGGCGCCGTCCGCACGGAGGGCATCGGCCCGGGCCTCGAACGCTGAGGCGTCCACTCCCGCCTCTCCGGCGATCCGCGCATTGCCAATCGCGACGCGCCGGCCATCGACCATGCCCGCCACGCCCTTGCCCGTCACCGATCGAAACTCCGACACGGGCGAGGTCGCGACGCCCCGATCGCGCGCGCCGCTCACGATGGCCGAGGCGAGCGGGTGCTCGCTTACTGTCTCGAGGCTGGCCGCAAGCGAGAGCAGCACCTGCGCGTCGAAGCCGGCGTGCGGCTCGACCGTCGTGAGGCGTGGCCGGCCTTCGGTGAGCGTGCCGGTCTTGTCCACGACGAGCGTGTCGATCGTTTCCATCACCTCGAGCGCCTCGGCGTTCTTCAGCAGGACGCCTACCCCGGCGCCGCGTCCGGTCCCGACCATGATCGACATCGGCGTCGCAAGGCCAAGCGCGCATGGGCAGGCGATGATCAGCACGGCAACCGCGTTGACGAGCGCGTGGGCCATCCGAGGCTCTGGACCGAGTGCGGCCCAGACGGCAAATGTCACGATCGCGATCACGATCACGACAGGCACGAACCAGCCCGCCACGGTGTCCGCCAACCGCTGAATCGGCGCGCGCGATCGCTGCGCGTCGCTCACGAGCCGCACGATCCGCGCGAGCAGGGTCTCGCTGCCGACGCGCGTCGCCTCCATCACGAACGTGCCAGTCCCGTTGACGGTGCCGCCCGTCACGAAGCTGGATGGGCTCTTCTGTACCGGCATCGGCTCGCCGGTCATCATCGACTCGTCCACGGCGCTCGAGCCGTCGAGCACCGTGCCGTCGACCGGCACGCGCTCGCCGGGGCGGACGCGCAGCCGATCGCCGACGTGGACGTGCGACAGGGGAACATCTGCCTCGACGCCGCTGCCGTCGACGCGCCTGGCCGTTGCGGGCGTGAGGCCCAGCAGCTTCCTGATCGCCGAGCTCGTGCGGCTCCGCGCGCGGAGCTCGAGGACCTGGCCGAGCAGGACGAGCACGACGATCACCGCCGCCGCCTCGAAGTAGACGCCCACCCCGCCGCCGTGGGTGCGGAACGATGCCGGGAAGAGCCAGGGCGCAATGGTCGCGACCGTGCTGTACCCGTACGCCGCGGCGACGCCCAGCGCGATGAGCGTGAACATGTTGAGGCGGCGGCTCACGATCGACGCCCAGCCGCGCACGAAGAACGGCCAGCCGCCCCAGATGACGACGGGCGTGGCCAGGGCGAGCTGAATCCAGTTGAGCGCCGCCGGTGTCAGGCGGTGTCGCAGGAACTGTCCCGGCAGCATGTCCACGACCATGAAGCCGAGCAGCGGCGCCGTCAGCCACGCGCAGACGCGGAACCGGCGCCACATGTCGTCGAGCTCCGGGTTCGAGTCGTCGAGCGTCGCGTCACGCGGCTCGAGCGCCATGCCGCAGATAGGGCACGCGCCCGGACCGGCCTGCCTGACCTCGGGATGCATCGGACAGGTGTACTCGCGCGTGTCGGCGGGCGGCCGACGAGAGGACGGCGCCGGCCGCGGTTCGTGCACCCCGTGAGATGAGCCAGCGCCTGGGCTGGCGTGCGAAGGGGCGTGAGGCGGAGCTCCGCGCTGCCGGAGCACGGCGTCAGGATTCGCGCGGAAGCGCTCGAGGCAGCCCGCGCTGCAGAAGAAATAGGTCGTGCCCTCGTGATCGAACTGGCCGGCGGCCTCCTCGGGGCGAATGGTCATGCCGCACACGGGATCGATCGCGGTGGGCCCGTGCGGACGTCGACGTGGTGTCATTGGTCCTCGTACCGACGCGTGAGACGGGCCGCCCTGCCGACCTCAGCGTTCGGCCGGGCGCGCTCGAAGCCTGGCGTTGAACGTCGTGCCGAGGACCAGCACGGCCACGATCAGCACGACGAGCGCGACGTCCATGAGCGGACTATAGAGTCGCCGCCGACAACCTGTCCACGGCCATGTGGCCTGGCCGTGCCGGCACCGCCCGCGCAGCCGCGTCTCGCGGCGCTTCGCCACGATCTGCCCGCCAGGGCCAGCCTCGAGCATCGCGCGAGGCGCGGTGTTGGGGCTACGCTGTGGCAGGCGGGGATGCCGGCCGCCGGAGGCCGACGTTCACGAGTCCGCCGGCGATGCCCAATCCCAGTGCCGTCCAGACGACCGGCGGCGTGAAGAGCGGCGTGAGGCCGAGCAGGTGGTCGAGCGAGTACGCGCCGGGACCGATGAGCGCGATGCCGAGCGCGCCGACGCCGTAGAGCAGGTTCACCTCGATGCCGTTGGCCATCGCGAAGATGCCGTTCGGCCAATGCACGCTCCCTGCGACGATCATCACCGACACCATCAGCGCCGCGGCAACCGGGCTCAGGAGGCCCATGGCCAGGAGCAGGCCGCTCGCGATCTCGATCGTGGCCGCCACAACCGCCATCAGGCGTCCGGGCCTGAAGCCCACGGCCTCGAAGAAGCCGGCCGTGCCCGCGAGCCCGTGTCCGCCAAACCACCCGAAGAGCTTCTGCGAACCGTGCGCGGCCATGAGCAGGCCCAGCGTCAGTCGCCCCAGCAGCAATCCCACATCCATGGCGTCACCCTCGATTCATGCCGGCGTCCGTCCGGCCCGTTGGACGGTATAACTATATAAAAAGAAGTAGATACTAGTCAAATACAGACTTGAACAATGGTATCTACTGGCGTAATCTGGGCAGGATGGCCCCCTCCGAACACGTCCCGGCGCTCTGCACGCGGTTCCACCGCGCCAGCGAGCTCATCGGCCGCCGCTGGACGGGCGCGATCATCTTCGTGCTGCTCGAGTCCCGCTGCCGGTTCGCCACGCTGCGCGACGCCATCCCCGGGATCACGGACCGCATGCTCAGCGAGCGTCTTCACGAGCTGGAGCAGGAGGGCATCGTGGATCGGACCGTCATCCCCGAGACGCCCGTGCGGGTGGAGTACTCACTCACCCGGAAGGGGCGTGCGCTCGGGTCCGCGGTGGACGCGATTGCGGCGTGGGCCGACAAGTGGACCGAGGCGGACGCGGCGGCGGGGGAACCACGTGCCGCGCGGGCCAGGCGTCGACCCGCATGACCGACCCGCATGCCGGCCAGCCGGTCCTCCACGCCGGCGCCACGCTCGCCGGGGCGCGGCTGGCGGTGATCTGCGTGCATGGGCGTGGCGCCTCGGCGGAGGACATCCTCGGCCTGGCCGCGGAGATCGACACGACGGATGTCGCCTTCATGGCGCCCCAGGCTGCGGGCGCGACGTGGTATCCGCTCTCGTTCCTGGCGCCGATGACACAGAACGAACCGGGGCTCTCCTCCGCGCTCGGCGTACTCGCCCGGATGGTGCATGCGCTCGGTCAGCAGGGCTTTGGGCCCGAGCGCATCGGGCTCCTGGGATTCTCGCAAGGCGCGTGTCTGTCGCTCGAGTATGCCGCCCGCCACGCCGCGCGCTATGCCGCCCTGGTGGGATTGAGCGGCGGGCTGATCGGCCCTCCGGACACGCCCCGCGAGTATGCCGGCACGTTCGACGGGACCCCCGTGTTTCTCGGCTGCAGTGACCTCGATCCCCACATCCCGCTCGCGCGCGTCCGGGAGTCGGCGGAGGTCTTTCGCCGGATGGGGGCGGCGGTCGACGAACGAATCTACCCGCGTATGGGGCACACGGTGAACCGCGACGAGCTCGACGCGGTTCGAGCGCTTCTTGCCACGCCCCGCTGAGCCCCTGTGGGGACGCCGGGGGAGCTCCAGGCCGGGCCCTTGTGACCGGTGGTGGGACCAGAGACCAACCGGCGCACAGGATCGTCTTTCTCTGCAGTATCCTGATCAGATATTGAAGAATCTGCTACCCGGGCTATCCGTCATCCTCCTGGCCGTCGCCGCCGCCTCGTGTCGAACCGCTGGTGAACCAGCGGCCCCGTTGCTCCAGCCAGGTGCACCAGGCGAAGCGACGAGTGCGATTACGGCACGCGAAGCCTCCGACCTCTCGGCCGTCGGCTTCAGGGAGGCCGACGTCACGTTCATGCAGGGCATGATCGGCCATCACACGCAGGCGCTCGAGATGGTCGCCCTGCTGCCGTCCCGCACCGGCCGCGAGGACATGAAGCTGCTGGCCCAGCGCATCCTGGTGTCGCAGGAAGACGAGATCGAGATGATGAGGGACTGGCTTCGCGCGCGGGGCCAGTCCCTGCCGGAACCGCACGCGCACCATCAGCCTGGCGCCATGCTCATGCCGGGGATGTTGACCGCGGACGAAATGGCGCGCCTGACCGCCGCCAGCGGCGCGGAGTTCGACCGCCTGTTTCTCGAAGGCATGATCAAGCACCACGGCGGTGCACTGACGATGGTGCAGGAGCTGTTCCAATCGCCCGGGGCGGGGCAGGAGTCGGACATCTTCGCGTTCGCGTCGGATGTCGATGCCGATCAGCGCATGGAGATCGATCGTATGGCGTTACTGCTGAAGGAGCTGCAGAAATGAGATCCGTTGCCGTGAAGATGTGTGGGATAGCGGCGGTCGTCGTTGGCGTGGCCATGGCGGGGCTGGCGCAGGAGCGCCCCACGGGCGAGGCCCGGCCGGACCCGCGCGTCGGGCTGAAGGCCGGCTTCAAGGATGCGGGCGTCGCCGCCAGCAACATGGAGCTCGTCTCGTCGCTCGGCAAGCCCGATGGCTTCTTCGATCCGAAGATGCCGGCGGGCGACGCCGTGCCGCCGGAGCCGCCGCCGGGGACGAAGCCCGACGCCGAGAAGCCGTCGCCCGAGGGCGACGCCGCCGGCGCGAAGCCCGGCACGGCCGGGCCCGCGCCCCCGTCCTCGGGCGGCGGGATGCTGGCGTTTGCCAACTCGGATCTCGCCTTCAGCGGGAACCACATGTTCATGGGCAACTTCCACGGCTTCAACACCTACGACGTCGAGAACGTGCGGCGGCCGAAGGTCATCGCGTCGATCGTCTGCCCGGGCGGGCAGGGCGACGTGTCGGTCTACGGCAACCTGCTGTTCATGTCGGTCGAGCAGACGCGCGGCCGCATCGACTGCGGCACCGGCGGCATCGAGGGTGCGGTGAGCAACGAGCGGTTCCGCGGCGTGCGCATCTTCGACATCAGCGACCTCCGCAAGCCCGTGCAGATTGCCGCGGTGCAGACCTGCCGCGGCTCGCACACGCACACGCTGGTGACCAACCCGAACGACACGGAGAAGATCTACGTCTACGGTTCGGGGACGAGCTCGGTGCGTCCCGGTGAGGAGCTCGACGGCTGCTCCGGCCTCGATCCGAAGGAGGATCCGGACACGGCGCTCTTCAGCATCGACGTCATCGAAGTGCCCCTCGCGGCCCCGGCGACGGCGAAGATCGTCAACCGCCCGCGCATCTTCGCGGACGAGCAGTCCGGCGCGATCGCGGGGCTCTGGCCCGGCGGCGATCACGGCGAGGGCACGCAGAAGACGGCCGTCACCAACCAGTGCCACGACATCACGGTGTTCCCGTCGGCGGGCCTGGCCGCCGGCGCCTGCTCGGGCAACGGCATCCTGCTCGACATCTCGGATCCGGTCAATCCCAGACGGCTCGATCACGCGTCGGACAAGAACTTCGCGTACTGGCACTCGGCCACCTTCAACAACGACGGGCTCATGGCCGAGCCTTTCCACGGTAGCGGAAA
>CAZJBN010000004.1:51391-83581 GCA_964543955.1 uncultured Bifidobacteriaceae bacterium | reverse complement strand
ACGCCACCTTCGTCGCGCGATCGCCGGACGGCATGGTCACATTCTTCGCGGTCAGGACACCAGCGAAGCTCCGCCTCAAACCGTCCAGTGGGCTCCGCTTCGCTGGTCCCGTATGTCGTCTTGCCCCGCCTCCGGCGGGGCGGACATCTTCTCTGGCCGGTCGAAGAACGTGCTTCATTCGCAACGCATCAGGCCAGAGAAGATGTCTAGCCCCCGTGGAGTAGCGTGACCACGCGAACGCTCTCCGTGGCCGTACTCGGCCTCGCGCTGCTTGGCGCGGCGATGACCGGCTGGTGGCTGGGCTGGTCGGGACTCGGCGTCCGCCGCTCGCCCGGCCTGGCGGGCGCCGGTACCGCCGGACCGACACCCGCAGCAACGTCAGGGGACGAACTGTTCGCCACCTTCTGCGCGACCTGCCACGGAGAGTCGGGACGGGGAGACGGCATTGCGGCGGGCTTTACCAGGACGCCGCCCACCGACCTGACGAGGGCGGAGTTCAAGGTGCGCTCGACGCCCCTGAATGCTCTGCCGACCGATGCGGACCTGGCCGCCGTGATCGGTCGAGGCGCCGGCGGAGTCGGCGGCATGCCGGCGTTCGGCTTCCTCATCGATGAAGAGGTCGGCCGCCTCGTGGCACGGATCAAGGCGTTCTCGCCGCGCTGGCAGCGCGAACAGGCGCCGCCGGCTGTCGGGATTCCTCCGCACGCGACGGGTGAGATCGCGCGAGGTGAACGGGTGTACCGCGAGTCGGACTGCGCGGACTGCCATGGCGCGAAAGGCCAGGGCGACGGTCCCAGGGCTTCGGGACTGCTGACGTCGCGTGGGCTTGTCGATCGGCCCACCGATCTGACCCGTCCCTGGACGTTCAAGGCCGGCGCAGACGAGGCCGGCCTCGTCCGCTCGACGCTCACCGGCTTCTCGGGCACGACCATGCCCGCCTATGCCGATCGAACGGACGTGGCGCGCCAGATCTGGGACCTCGCCGCCTACCTTCGATTCCTGCAGGTACCAGGACCGAATGTTGACGTAGCCGCGGTCGACACGTCCGGGGTGGATGCGTACTGGCACGTGCCGGTCCCGCCGCAGGGCGGTGATCTGTCGTCGGCGTACTGTTCCACGTGCCATGCGGCGCAGTTCCGGGACTGGTCCGGGACGCGCCACTCGATGGCCATGGGCCCGGGTGTCTATGCTCAGATGGACGACAACCCGGCGCAGAGCGGGATGTGTGCCACCTGCCACTCTCCCCTTCAGGACCAGTGGACGGATTCCTATCTCTCGGCCGACGGCGTCGGCTGCGCCGGCTGCCATGCGCGGGGGCGCGAGATTTTCGGTCCCATGCCGCGGCCGACCTCCATCGCACCGCTCGTCGCGAACTTCCCGGCGCCCCATGGTCCGGCGCGCGCACGGGGGTTCTTCGAAGAGGTCGAGTTCTGTGCGCGCTGCCACCAGTTCCGCGAAGGCGAGGCGCCTGTCGTCCACGGTTCGGTCCTCCAGAACACCGTGGAGGAATGGCGGGGTTCGAGGGCCGCGCGCGAGGGCAAGACGTGCCAGTCCTGCCATATGCCTGACCGGCGCCACCTCTTCAAGGGCATCCATGATCCCGACACCGTGCGTGCCGGCGTCAGCTGGGCCTTCGAGGCCCGCAGGACGGACAGAGGGCTCGAGAGCCGGATGACGCTCACCAACACCGGGACGGGCCACGCCTTCCCGACCTACGTCGTGCCGGAGGTGTGGATGCGCATCGATCTGGTGCTTGCGGACGGCGCCATCCGGTTGGCTGCCGAGCGTCTGATCGCGCGGCAGGTGGCCTTTGCCAATGGCGCATGGACACAGTCGGCCGACACGCGTCTGCGGCAGGACGAGACGGCCACGCTGGACTACGTCGGCGCGGTTCCACCGGGCGCCATCGCCATCGTCGGCAGCATCATCGTCCGCCCGGATGCGTATCACGTGCGCTCCCTCGGCGTCCGACTGCGCGAGACGACGTCGGAGCGGTCGCGGCAAGCCTACGCGCAGGCGCTCGCCGAGATGCGGAGCTCCGAGTACGTGTTGTTCCGCGACGGGCGCCGCCTGCAGCCGTGAAGTGGCCGGCTACGAGGCTGCTGGCTCGGGTCATCCCGGCACGTCCGAGGCCGCGCCATGCGTGAGACGGGTGGCGGCACGGGACCGCGGCCGCTCACATGCACCCGAGAGCCGCGCGTCCAGCCACACGTCCAGTCCCTGAGCCCGACGATCTTCATCCAGTTGGAAGACGGGGCGGCCGTCCAGGCCCGCCCCGTGCGCGGCAATCGCGGCGGCGACCGCCGCCGGCCGGCCGGAGCTCACCAGCGCGTCAGCCGACGCCAGACACGAGCTCGACGACCGCTTCCAATCGTCCATCGCCGGTGCGACCAGGAACAGCACCACGTCCGGACCGACGAAGGGGACAATCCGATTCGACTCGACGATCACCCGCTCGCCCATGGCGAGCAGACGGTGGAGCAGCGCGGCCGTCTCGCGCAGCCGCGCATCCGGCGTCCGGCACAGGAGGGCCCGCCAGGCACCCGCTTCGAGGTACCGGCCGGTCTGTGTGATCGGGGATGCCCGGGTGGCTTCTTCCACCTCGTGCGCAGACCCATCGCTGCAGGCATGACGGTGCGCCGAGACCTTCACAGCCGTCCAACGCTCACCACGCCGCGCCCGGAGGATGCATTCCACCGTCGAGGTCTTGCCCACACTTCGGGTGTGCCCGCCCACGACGATGAGGCGGGCCTGATTCCTGCAGTATGCGCGGCGTCCAGTCATGAATCCTGGCCAGGAGCCGCTCCAGGCGGCAGGCCAATGCTGCCATCACCGTGAGGGAAGGCGTATGACGAGCGTCATATCCGGCACGACACGCAGAAGCGGCTGCCCCACCTCGAACCGGAAGGCGGACAGCTGAAGATCACGCTGGCGGAGGAACTGGCAGGCGTGCTGAGCGCCGCCAGAGACGACTTGGCGGAACTGACGTTCCGCCCTACAGACTTGGTTGCGCGAGCAGGCAACCCGATGAATTTGGAGTTCGCCTGCACCGCCGAGTAGCGGAGGTGCGCTTGATCCGAATCGGTGGACAGGTCGTCGTGCGGCGAGCCCGCGTCGCTCAGGGCCTGCGCCAGGACCAACTGGCTGCGGCGGCCGGCGTCGGCCTTCGCTTCCTGGTCGAGCTGGAGCGCGGAAAGCCCACCGTGCGCCTCGACAAGGTGCTCGCCGTTCTGAGCGCGCTTGGCTGCCGTCTGGATGTCACGCCGCCACCCGCCCCGTCAGGAAGCGGTGCGTGACGCGGACGCTCTCGGTCTGGTGGGACGGTGTAGTCGTCGGCACACTGCAGGTGAATCAGCACGGTCAGATGCGGTTCACCTGCGCGACCGACTGGCTGGCCGACGCATCACGTCCCGCGATTTCGTTCTCGCTGCCCAGGCAGGAGCAGGCGTTCACGCAGCGCCAGTGCCGTCCGTTCTTTGCGGGCCTTCTGCCCGAGGAGGCGCAGCGCGACGTGATTGCCGGAGCTCTCGGCATCTCCAAGGGCAACGACTTCGCGTTCCTCGAAGCGCTCGGCGGCGATGTCGCGGGTGCGCTGTCTCTCTGGCCCGAAAGGCAAGGTGCCACCAGCACCGGAACCAACGGGTACGCCGCGCCCACTCAGCGACGACGAACTGGCCGAAGTGCTCGATACGCTCCCGAGGCGCCCGCTACTCGCCGGCCGCGAGGGGCTGCGGCTCTCCTTGGCCGGCGCGCAGACCAAGCTGCCCGCTGTCCTCGTCGATGACCGCGTGGCCCTGCCGGCGCCAGGGCAGCCGACGACGCACATTTTGAAGCCGGCCATCGCGCGGTTCCCGCACACCACAGAGAACGAGGCGCTGGTGATGACACTGGCCGCAGCGGTAGGGCTGCCGGTCACGCCCGTGACCGCGCGAAGTGTGGAGAGCCGGCCGTACCTGCTCGTCTCCCGCTACGACCGCCGCTTCGATGCGAGCGGCCAGACGCACCGCCTGCATCAGGATGACTTCTGCCAAGCGCTCGGCATTGTGCCTGAGCGGAAATACGCGGCCGAAGGCGGTCCGACGTTCAAGAGTGGCTTCGACCTGCTTCGCCGAGCGACGACAATTCCCGCCGTCGCCGTGCTGGCCTTCGTCGATGCGGCCATCTTCAATCTGATCGTCGGCAACGCCGATGCTCACGGGAAGAACTTCAGCTTGCTGTACCAGGGTGCTGACATGAGCCTCGCACCGTTCTACGACCTCCTTTCGACGGTCGCATACTCGGATCTGTCGCCGAAGCTCGCCATGAAGATTGCCAAACGGGCGACGATTGAGGAGATCGGGCCGACGACGTGGCCGGCATTTTCTGACGACATCGGGATGCCAGTTCGCTTCGTCCGGCGACGGGTTGTCGAACTTGCCGAGGCAGTACCCGACAAACCGAATCTCGACCTGAATCGTACCGAGTTTATCGAAGGGCCCCTTCGGAGAGAGGATGGGACCCATGGGACACCCAGTAAGCATTCCCCGGAGGTACGTGACCGAGCGTTCGGATGGTCCTTGACCACGCCCCCGAGCATCCGTTGGGATCGAGTCAACAAACGAGAAGGCGCTGCGCACTCGACCGCGGGACGCCGGGCACCTGCGTGGTCCGGGGACGGACAACCGGCGCAGTTCCGTCATGGTCGCATCCGTGGGGCGCCCCTTCCCTGCCGCTTCGCTCGAGCCCGACCAATCACACGCGCGACGCGGCATTGAATCCTATCCAGACTCCGACGAGACTCAGAACAAGCTGGCCCGCAACGTTCCACAGAGCATCGGCTGCGTGCCCGCTGCAAAGCAGTGTGAGTGTGTCCAATGAGAACGACGAGAACGTCGTGAATCCGCCGAGCACGCCAACGATCGCGAATGTGCGGGCCTCATAGGCCAAGGTTACCCGCCCCGACGCGAGCAGGCCCGCGATGATCCCTGCCTAGCACGTTCGAGGTCACGTCGATTCGCCGCGACCCGTTCTCGCGTGTGATCTCGTTCGGCGTCGGCGTGACGTCGACCGCAGCGACGCTGCCGAGCGGCACCATCCCCCCGCTGGCCACGGGCACCTGCAGCGCGCGGATCGCATCGAGATTCCGACGCACCTCAGGGGTTCCCCACACGACCACGTCGAACAGTTGCTGCTCCTCGTAGAACTCGCCGACCTTCGTCCCCTGCACCAGCGTGGCCGCCGCCCGCCGGACCTCTCCCGGTGTCAGGCCGAACACGGCGGCGCGTTCGGGATCCAGGCGGACTTCCACTTTCGGGACCAGCACCTGAGCCTGCACCGTCAGGTCGGCGACGCCCTCGACCGTCGCCATCGCACGGCGGACTGTCTGGGCGTGCTCCTGCAACCCCTCGAGATCCGGTCCGTAGAGGCGGACCACGATCGTGGCACTGGCTCCGGTCAGCACCTCCTTGATGCGCTCACGCAGGTAGGTCAGCAGATCGCGATAGAGCCCCGGGTAGCCGTCCACGATCGACTGAATCGTCGCGACGGTGGCTTCGTAGTCGACTGACGGGTCGAGGCTGACCCAGAGCTCGGTAAAGTTGGGGCCCACGACCTCGTCGGCCACCTCGGCGCGACCGATGTGCGCGCCGAAGTTCCGTACGCCCGGCACCTCCATCAGCTCGCGGCTGGCACGTTCGGTGATCCGCTGCATCGCTTCGATCGACGTGCCCGGCTTCTCCACCCAGTGCATCAGAAAGTCATACTCCCGGAAGTTCGGAAGGAATTCCTCCCCCAGGAGCGGAACCGTCAGCGCCGTCACCAGCAGCAGTCCCCCCAGCGACCCGAGCGCGGTCCTGGGCCGGTCGACAAAGGCCGGGAGCATGCGCCGGTACCGTGTCCTCAGACCGCCGACGAATCGCGATTCCCGGTGCTCGAGGTGCTTCGGCAGCAGGAGCAGCGCCAGCGCCGGCGTGATCGTGAGGGCCACGAGCAGGGACGCGAGGATGGCGAGGACATAGGACAGCGCGAGCGGCCGGAAGAACGCACCCGCCAGACCGTCCAGCATGAACACGGGAACGAACACCACGACGACGATCAGGCTGCCGTAGAGCACGGCGCTCCGCACCTCCATCGACGCGTCGAGCACGACGCGAATGGCAGGCTGCGGCTGCCCGGACGCGCGGTTCAGCCGCAACCGGCGGACGATGTTCTCGACATCGATGATCGCGTCGTCGACGACTTCGCCGAGCGCGATGACGAGGCCCGCGAGCACCATCGTGTCGAGCGTGCCACCGCGGTAGTGCAGGAACAGGCCGGCCGCGAGGAGCGAGAGCGGTATCGCAATGCTGCTGATCAGAGCGGTGCGCCAGTCCGCCAGGAACACCATCAGCACCAGAATGACCAGCACGCAGCCGATCAGCAGCGCACGACTCAGATTCTGCAGCGACATCTCGATGAAGGTCGCCGGCCTGAAGATCGTGGGATCCACGGCCACGCCGGCGAGCGCCGGCTTCATGTGCTCGAGGGCCTGCTCGACCCCGCGAGTAACGGTCAACGTGTTCGCACCGAGCTGCTTCTCCACGATCAGCATCAGGCCCGGACTGTTGTTGATGACGGCATCTCCAATGGGTGCCGGGAAGCCTTCCACGACGGTGGCGACGTCGCCCACGCGGAGGACCACACCGTTGCGTGAGGCCACGACGACGGCCTCGAGTTCCTCGACGGACCCGACGGCCGCTGCGTGCGTGAGGGCGAGCCGCTGGTTCGGCGTGTCGAGAAATCCACCCGCCTGAAGCGAAACGCCTTCGCCCGTGGCCTGCACGACCTGGTCGACGGTCAACCCGTGCGCGCGGAGGCGGTCCGGATCGACGAGCACCTGCAGCTGGCGATCGCGCTGCCCCCAGATCGCGACATTGGCCACGCCGGGAATGGCCATCAGCCTGGGGCGCATCGTCCACCTCGCCAGCGTGCTCATCTCCACCTGGCTCAACGTCTCCGAGGTCAGGCCAATCTTCATCACGCGGCTGAGCGACGAGAGCGGCGACAGCATGACGGGGGGTCGGGCCAGGGCGGGCAGCTGCGTTGCGGCTCGCGACAGGCGCTCCTGGACCATCTGCCGCGCCGTCATCACGTCGGCGGCGGGGTCCAGGACGAGGACCACCGACGACAGGCCAAGCACGGACTTCGATCGAATCCGGTCGAGACCTGGAATGCCGTTCAGTGCCGCCTCGAGCGGCACCGTGATCAACGACTCGACGTCGTTGGTCGAGAGGCCGGGCGCCTCGGTCTGCACCTCGACCAGCGGTGGCGCGAATTCGGGGAACACATCGAGCGGCGTCGTGCGGAGCGTCCGTGCGGCGGCCACCACCAGCAGCAGCCCGAGGGCGACGACGACAATGGGATTGCGGAGCGAGACGGTGACCAGCCAGCGCATGTCAGTGACCCGCTCCGAACTCGGTGCCGAACAGCTCCGCCGCGCCGGCCGTGACCACCTTGATGCCTTCGCGGAGACCACGCCGCACGACGGCCCGATCGCCGGCATGACGGGCCACCTCGATCCGGCGCCTGGTGTACGCGTATCCGCCGAGGTCTTCGTAGACCCATGTGGATCCGTGGATGTCGTACAGCACGGCGGCGTCCGGGACGACGAGCCCCTCCCCGGTACTCGTGAGCGGCAGCTCGACCATGACCCGCTCACCGGGCCGGAACGCGCTCGTACCACCCGAGAGGGCGTAGTAGACATCCACCGACGCCGCGGACGGGTCCCCCTGCCAGGGCGCCTCCACACGAACCGCCGAAACAGGAGCCTCCACGTCGCCCAACCGTCGGACCGCCGCTGGCTGCCGTTCGTCGATGCCGCTGACGTCTCCCGCATAGATCGGCACGCGCACCCACAGCGCGTCGACCTGAACGAGCTCCAGCAGCGGCGCGGCCGCCGCGACCGTCTGGCCCGGCACGGCGGAGATGCGCTGAATCACCCCTTCGAATGGGGCGGACACGATCAGCTCGCCCTGGGCGCCCACCGGATTCCTCGACGCTCCGGCCAGCCGATCCCGTGCGGCCGTGAGGGCGGCCTCGGCAACCTGACGCTGCGCGCGTGCCTCCTCGACGCTCCGGACGCTGGCGGCGCCGTCCTTCAGCAGCTGCTCCAGCCGCTCCAGACGCTGACTGGCGGCCAGTGCCTCGGCTTCGGCGGCGGTGACCGCTCGCTGCGCCTCGATCCGCTGATCGCGTTCCGTCGCCACGAGCGGCGCAATCGTCATCAGCCGATCGCCGCGGCGCACACGCGAACCTGGCCGAGGCGGCGCGTCACCCGTCAAGGTCCCGGCCACCGGCGCCGTCACGACGACGCCGCGCCCCTCCGGGACGACGATGTCGCCACCGAGCGTACGGGTCGCGGCCGCCGTCTCGGTCGTGACCACCACAGTGGCGATCCCGAGTCGGTTGGCCGCCTCCGCCGTCAGTCTGATCGTCGAGAGCTCCGCCTCGGTGCGCGGGTGTTCGATGGTGGCCGGAGCTTCATGCGCCTCGGGTGCGGTGCCCCGGGAACAGCCAGCCGTCAGGAGTGCGATGGTCAGGAGTGAGGCGAACTGATGCATGGATGTTCCTCAACGCGTCGCGCACGGTCGCCCGATGGAGCGCTCGAGCGCGATCGTGGCGCGCTGCAGATCGGCTTCCGCGTCGAGCATGCTCGTACGGCCGTCGACGAGGCGCCGGCTCGCGTCCAGCAGCATGAAAAGAGGGACTTCACCAGCCTGATACGCGCGTTCGGCCTGGCGCTGTTCGGTCTCCAGCGAGGGCAGGATGCCGGTCTGCCACGCGTCGAGCGCCTGTTGCGCCTGCTGCACCCGGACACTCGCGGATCGCACGTCCGCGATCACCTGGACTCGGACGGCGGCATACTGATGGGTGGCCCGCTCGAGCTCGGCCTCGGCCCGGCCGATCGCGCCTTGATTCCTCGAGAAGATTGGGAGATCGAGGTTCACACCCGGGCCGAGCTCGTATCCGTCGACGCCCTCGCCATTGGCGTCGAGCACGCCAATCAGCGCGAACACTCGAGAGTCTTCCCATCGGGCCCGCTCAGCGGCCGCCTCGATTCCGATCTCCGCGGCCCGCACGTCAGGCCGCGAGGCGAGGGCCTCCTCGAGCCGCGCCAGGTCCGTTCCGCAGGCCGACGGGTCGACGCGATCACCCGGTACAGGGTCCAGTTCGTCGGCCAGCACGTCCAGACCGAGCGTCGCCGCCAGTGTCAGCCGGGCCAGGCTCCGATCGTGCTCGACCGCTTGTCGGACGACCAGGGCGCGGGCGGCGTCGTTTCTGGCCGACCGTGCTTCCAGCTCGCTGATATCCCCCCCTCGAAAACGCGCTTCGGTGATGCCGGCAAGACGCTGGACGAGGTCCGCGTTCTCGATGGTGAGCTGCAGACGCCGGTCGGCGATCACGGCGTCGGCGTGAGCGGTTCGTGCCTGAGCGACGAGGGTCAGTGCGTCCCAGACGAGCCGCTCGCCGATCGCCTGTGCGTTTGCCTGCGCCGCCGCGACACGTCGCGGACGCTGCCACAGCGCCTCGAGCGGAAACTGCAGTGTCCATTCGAGTTGCTTGGGTCCGAGTGGGAACAGGAGGGAGAAGATGGGATTGCGCAGCAGCCCCGCCTCGACCACGTCCGCGCGCGCGATGCCGAGGTCGGCGAGCGTCACCTGAAACGAGGGGCTGTTCCACAGCGCGATCGCAACGGCCTCCTGCGACGTCACCCCATCATCGATGGACGCATCGGGCGGGAGCGAGGTGCTGCCGTCCACGCGAATTCCTGCGAGGCCCCGACTGCGTATCGCGGCGTCCACGGTACCTCGGTCCGGCACCGGGCCAGTGCTCGCACACGCGACCGTACCGGCAGCGAGAGCGGCCAACCCGGCCGCGCGGAGCCACCGCCAGGGACCCGTTGTCGACATGGTCCCGCCTGCCGGGCCAACGCGTCCGCTGTCGACCAGTGCGCCTCGATGCCGATGACCGCACCGTCCTGCCTCGCATTTCACCATGCAACGCTCGGGTCAGCCCCGCCGGTGGTGGCGACAGCTTGGATCACCGTTCGCAAACCGACCCGGTGACGATGAGGAGTCCGACACGCAGCCGCGCCCATCGGCGAAGGATGGCATTCGCCAGATGAACGGTTGATGACAGACGTCAGGATGCCGGCAGTGTCACGGCGAAACAGGTGCCGTTCGGCCCGGTCGATTCGATCACGAGCGTCCCGCCGTGCGCCTCCGCAATCCACGAGGCAATGGGCAGCCCGAGGCCCGCACCCTCCGATTGACGATCGAAGCGGGCAAAGCGCTCGAACACCCGCGCCTGGTTCTCCGGTGCGATGCCTTCTCCATCGTCGGTGATGCGAATACCGATCGTCGCGACCTCACGCGTGACCTCGACGGTGACGAGACCGCCCGGTCTGGCGTGCCGGATCGCGTTGTCGAGCACGTTTGCCAGCATCTGTTTGAGCAGCGTCGTATCCCCTGAGAACGCTACCTCTGTGTCACCGCACGCGCGAATGGTCACACGACGTCGGTCAGCCAGCACGCGCATCGCTCGCGCGCATTCGGCCGCGAGCTCGTCGACGTAGAGCGGCTCGGGCATCAGCGGAATCCCCTGCGCCTCGGCGCGCGACAGGAGGAACATGGCGTCCACCAGACGTTTCAGGCGGCCGGACTGCTCCTCGACGATGGCGATGGATTCCCGGTACTCATGCTCGGGCCGCGTCGGCCGAGCGAGCGTCACCTGCGCGGTCGTGCGGACGACCGAGACGGGTGTGCGGAGCTCGTGCGAGGCATCGGCCATGAACTGACGCTGGCCGTGAAGCGCCGCCGCGAGCCGCTGCAGTACCGCGTTGAACGCCCGTGCCAGACGGCCGAGCTCGTCGTCTGGATGGGGCGTCTGCAGTCGCCCCGATGGGTCACGCTCCGTGATGGAGGCCGCCTGCGCCGCGAGATCCGCCAGCGGACGGAGGGATTGTCGGGCGACCAGCCACCCGCCGATGCCGGCCACGGCGAGGGCGATCAGCACGCCGATACCGAGCGCAACCAGGAGCTCGCGATGCTCGGCTTCGATCTCGTCGAGCGGAGCCAGCACGGCCGCCACGTAGCGATGTCCCTGATGCGTGACGGGCCGGCTGAAGGCCCGGAGGCGCGACGGGCCGGCAGTCACGCTTCCCAGGGAGACCTCCGTCAGCACAGGCTGCCAGGCGCCCTCGAGTGGGCGCCCCCACACTTCCAGCAGCGCGCCGTCCGGACGAAGCAGCATCAGCGTCCTGTCCGGCGCGACCACCTCGATGCTGGCTTCCTCGGCGGCGGCGGTGAGGTCGAGCCCTTCGCCGAACTCCGTGCGCATGACGCCCTCGAGCGTGAGCATCAGGCGCTCCAGCTCGCCGTCGAGGCGCTCGTACGACAGTCGCTCCTGCACGACGGCGATGGCGACCGTCGCCGTGACGAGCACGACCACCATCACCAGGCTGTACCAGACCGTCAGACGAGAACGGATGGACCACGTCATCGTGGATCGTGGCCAGGAGTGTCGCCGGTCAACATGTACCCCTCTCCGCGGCGGGTCACGATGACGGACGGGCGCCCCGGCTCGTCGATCTTCCGCCGCAAACGCTGGACGCAGACGTCAATGACGTTCGACATGGCCTCGAATGGAGCATCCCACACGTGCTCCGCGATGTCGCCGCGGCTGACCACTTCGTTGGCATGGAGGACGAGGTGCTCGAGCAGCGCGTACTCCCGGGCCGTCAACGTCATCGGGTGACCGTGACGGAGCACACGCCGGGCGCGCGTGTCCAGTTCGAGGAGACCAACGCGAAGGATCGACGGTGTCGGCGGCCGCTGGCCCGCCGGATGATGGCGCGCAGGCGCGCCAGGAGCTCCCCGAAGTCGAACGGTTTCGTGAGGTAGTCATCGGCTCCACTGTCCAGCCCGGCGATGCGCGCCTCCACTGCGTCTCGGGCGGTCAGCATCAGTACCGGGACCGCCGATCCCGCCTGGCGAATGCCCCGGCAGACCTCCAGGCCGTCGTGCAGCGGCAGCATGACGTCCAGAATGATGGCGTCATATTCGGTCACGGCCGCCTCGTACATCGCTCGCCTGCCGTCGCCGACGACATCGACCGCGTATGCCTGCTCGCGGAGCCCCTTCGCCAGCATCTGCGCCGCACGTGGCTCGTCTTCAACAAGCAGGATTCGCATGGTGGCTTGTCCGGTTCGCGGCGCGCGTCGGGCGGTCGCTCGTGTCGATGTGACCGCGCGTCTCGTTTCGCGAACGTCCGGTCGAGGCAGCCTGGCTGAAAGGCATCGTCGATGATCGTGTAACCCACATGAAGGTGCGATGACAACGCCGCGTCCCGTGCCGTCTTTCGCCTGACGAAGCCCAAGTGTACGCGCCGTTCGCGGCCCTCGAGAACGTGCCCGGGAAGCTGACCAGGCAGACCGGCCCGCAGCGGCTCGACGTGCGCCGGGCCTGCTCAGAGTGCAGGGAGCGCGCTCCGCGAGCCAGGACCACCGCAGACCCTATCGGCGATCGTCGGCAAGGCGACTCAGGAACAGGACCGGCAGCAGCCCGACGACGATGATCAGCAGCGCGGCAATGGCGCCGTTCTCGTACGTGCCGCGCGCCGCTTCGCCGTAGAGGAGCGTTGCCAGCGTCTCGACGCCGAGGGGACGCAGGAGGAGGGTCGCGGGCAGCTCTTTCATGCAATCGACGAAGATCAGAACGGCCGACGCGGCCACGGCCCGGTGGATCAGCGGGAGGTGGACGTGCCAGAGGCGCTCCCGCGACGTCGCACCCAGCGTCGCCGCCGCATCGTCGAGCGAGCGTGGGAGCTTGGCCAGAGCCGACTCGGTGCCGCCCACCGCGATCGCGAGGAACCGCACGATGTACGCGTAGAGCACGCCGATGCCGCTGCTCAACAGAACGAGGCCGGTCCCGAGGCCCACCAGCATCTGCGCCGCGCCATCCATCCAGCGGTCGAGTCCCGTCACCACCGGCAGGAGGCCCACGGCGACCACCGTGCCCGGCGTCGCATAGCCGATCGATGCCAGCATGATCACGCTCGTCGCCGTGGACCGGCGGAATCGTCTGGCGGCATAGGCGACACCGAGTCCGATGACGGATGCCACGAGCGTCGCGCCAGCGGCAAGGAGAACCGTCGACCGCAGGGCGAGGAAGATGGAGGACGGCATGCCGCTGAACTGAACCCTGGCGATTGCCGAATGGACCAGGTACGCCGCCGGCACGGCGAACCCGAGGACGATTGGAATGGTCGTGGCCAGCACTGCGGCGGCCGCCGCCGCTGGCGGCAGGCGAACAGGCACGATCGGCCGCGGATGCTGAGCGTCGTTCGCGTAGCGTCGAAGCCGCCGGGCCCAGCGCTCCAGCAGGACGAGGCCGAGGACAACGGCCAGCATGGCCAGCGCGATCTGCGCGGCCCCCGCGAGGTCCCCCCGCGTGACCCAGGTCGAGTAGATCGACACCGTCAAGGTCCGGATGCCGAGGAACTCCGACGCGCCGATATCGTTGAGCGTCTCCATCAGCGCGAGGCTGAGCCCGAGCGCAATGGCCGGCCGGGCCAGGGGCAGCGCGATGCGAATGAAGGTCTGCCCCGGCGTGAGGCCGAGCGTCCGGCCCGCCTCGAGGAGGCTCGCCGACTGCATCGCGAACAACGCACGCGTCGGGAGATACACGTAGGGGTACAGCACGAACCCCATCACCCCGATGCATCCCGGCATCGAGCGGATATCCGGCAACCGGAATGCTCTGGGGCCATCGTAGCCGAGCATCCACCGCAGCGCCTCCTGTACCGGCCCCACTGGATGCAGCAGGTCGAGGTAGGCGTAAGCGACGATGTAGGTCGGGACGGCGAGCGGAAGGAGCAGGCAGCCGTCGAGCACGCGGCGGCCGGGGAAGTCGAAGGCGGTCACCAGCCACGCCAGACCGGCTCCGACCGTCACGGTCACGCACGCGACTCCCAGGAGAAGGATCGCCGTGTCCGCGACGGCCGCCGGCAGCACGTAGCGGACCAGGTGGGTCCACAGCTCGGCGGATCCCTGCCACGCAGCGACGACCAGCGCCGCGAATGGCGCGAGGACAGCCAGCAGGACGGCGCCAACCGCCAGGACGCCAGCATCGATTGGCACGCGCCGCGTCGGGCGGCGGGCGCGGAGGCTCAACGGTCGAAGCCGACCTTGTCGACCAGACGGCTCGCGGTTGCCCGATGCCGGACGATGTCAGCGATCGGCAGCGAGTCGACCTTCAGAGGCCCGAGCGCCGCGATCAGCGGGTGAACCACCGCACCAGGCTTCACGGGGTACTCGTAGTTCACCTCCGCATAGAGTTTCTGCGCGTCGTCCGACACCAGGTATTCCAGCAGCTTGACCGCCTCGGCGCGGTGTGGCGCGTACCTGGCGACAGATGCGCCGGACAGGTTCACCTGCGTCCCGCCCTTCTGGAACGTGGGCAGCACCACGTCGATCGCCTGCCCCCACTTCGCCTGGTCCGGACCACCGGCGCCGCTCCGCATCAGGCCGACATAGTACGAGTTGCCGACGCCGATGTCACAGACCGCTCCCATGATGTCCCGCGCGACCTCTCGGTCGCCGCCCGTTGCCGGACGCGCCAGGTTTGCCTTGACGCCGCGGAGCCACGTCTCCGCGGCGGCTTCACCGTGGTGCGCGATGTACGCGGCGATGAGCGCGGTGTTGTAGGGATGCTGCCCAGAGCGAATACACACCTTGCCCTTCCACCGGGGGTCGGCGAGCTCTTCATAGGTCACGGCCTTCAAGCCGAGGGCCTTCGACGCGTAGACGACGCGGCCGCGCAGCGACAGGGCGAACCATTCGCCCGTTGCGCCGCGCAGGTTCGACGGCACCGCCTGGTCGAGCACTGCCGACTGGATGCCCTGCGTCAACCCTCTATCGGTGAGGTCGATCAGGTTGCCGAAGTCGACCGTCATCAGGACGTCGGCCCGCGACTGCGCGCCCTCGGCGGCGACGCGCTCGGCCAGGCCGTCCTTGACGAAGATCGAGTTGACCTTGATGCCCGCTGCCTTCGTGAACGCGTCGAGAAGCGGCTGAATCAACCCCGGTTCACGCGTCGTATAGAGGTTGACCTCCTGCGCGTCGGCTGCGGGGACCGCGAGGACCAGCACCGCAAGGACGAACGTGCACACACGAGCCATCGAATCACGCATCATGAGGAGTCGCTCCCTGATCACGCCACCGCCGACGTCGCCGGCAGCGGTTGTGGAAACACGAACAAGTGAGACGCATCGATCGAGACGTGCGGATGGTCGCCCACTCCGAACGTGACCGGATCGGGGACCGTAGCCATCACTCGCAGGCCGTTGACCCGAAGCTGCACTTCCACGACGTCGCCGACGCAGGTCACGCCCGTGACGATCGCGCGAACACCGGGGCCATCCGCTTCCAGGCGAACGTGCTGGGGACGAACGCAGACGACAGCCGGCCCTGCCGGTGTGCTCGGCGGCGCCGTGAAGACGCCGAGGGGCGTGCGGATTGCCCCGCCCTGGATCACCCCCTCCACGGTGTTCACCTGGCCGAACACGCACGCCATCTCAGGCGAGCACGGACGCTGGTAGATCTCGTCCGCAGTGCCGAACTGAACCAGACGGCCCTGCAAGAGCACGCCGATCTGGTCGGCCACACGCATCGCCTCGACCGGATCGTGCGTGACCAGCACGGCCGTGGTGCCAGTGCGACGGAGAAGATCGAGGGTCTGCTCGCGGACCTGATCGCGAAGCCGTGAATCGAGGCTCGAGAACGGTTCGTCCAGGAGCAGGATCCGCGGCCCGGGTGCCAGTGCCCGCGCCAGCGCCACGCGTTGCCGCTCGCCTCCCGACAGGGTGTGCGGGTAGCTCTCCGCGCGGTCGGCCAGTCCGACATCCCGCAGGAGCGACAGGACGGTGCTCGCCGTCCTGGCGCGGTCGCTGCCTCGAAGACCAAAGGCCACGTTCTCCTCGACCGTCAGGTGCGGGAAGAGCGCGAAGTCCTGAAACACCATGCCCACGCGCCGCCGCTCGGGCTCCACGTGACAGCCGTCACCAGCGACCAGCCAATCGTGGATGGTGATGCGGCCGGAGGTGGGACGTTCGAGTCCGGCAATCAGGCGCAAGGCCGACGATTTTCCCGAGCCCGATGGACCTAGCAGGCAGAGAATCGCCCCTTGCGCGAGATCGAAGGAGACGCTGTCGAGCGCCCTGACCGATCCGTAGCCGAGCGACACGTCCTCCAGGCGCAGTGCCGGAGCCATCCGCGCGCGTCCCCCATTCTGCCCGGTCACGTGTGCCGAATCCTGAAATGCCATCAAGCCATCCGAACGCCGGAGTCGAGTGCCCGTCGGCGCTCGACTCCGCGTCCTCCTGTCAGAAGCGCGTGGTCAGCGCGAACCGAACGGCTCGCGGCGATCCAGGCGTGATGTTCGTGTTGCTGTGCGCATTGAGGTAGTAGCTCTCGTCGAACAGGTTCTCGATGTTGACCTGTACCCGGAGCATCGCGGTCAGGTTGTAGTACGCCGCCGCGTCGACGCGGGTCCAGCTTGGAAGCACCACCAGGTTGTCGGTCGAGGTGAAGACATCGCCACGGTAGATGACGCCGAGGGCGGCCGCCAGCTTCGGCGTGAAGTCGTACCTGCTCCACAGCGAGGCGGAGTGCGTGGGCAACTGCGCCAGCTCGGCGCCCGCCTGGGCGTTGGCGGCGATGGAACGGGTGATCTCGCCGTCCTGGTAGGCGTAGCCTCCTGCCACGCTCCAGGCATGTGTAACGAAGCCATTGACGCCGATCTCCAGGCCCTTCGTTTGCTGGGCGTCGACCAGCAGCGAGATCGTCGGATCGTCCGGATCCGGCACGACGACATTGCCCCTGTCCAGTCGGTACAGCGCGGCCGTGAACGCGAAGGCCGGCACGACATCCCATTTCACGCCGACTTCGTAGTTCCTGAACTCCTCGGGATCCAGCGCCTGATTGGTCGGCGTCAGGGACGAGAGCTGTTCGCCGGCACGCGGCAGATAGGTGAGGCTGTAGCTGCCGTAAAGCGACAGCGGAAGCGTGGGCTTGTAGATCAGCCCGAGACGCGGCGACAGCAGCCCGTCGTCGCTGGCGAAGTCGGTCGCCGTCCGGTTGTTGGTGACATCGGACTGGAAGCGGTCGAAGCGGAGGCCGACAACGGCTTCGAGGTGTTCCGAGAACGCGACCTGGTCCTGTGCGTAGATTCCGCCAATCGTCGTGACGCCATGGTTGTCCGCATCCGTCGCACTCTGCCGAAACTCGACCGGCAACGAGATCGTCGGTGCGTCCAGTGGTGCGCTGACGGTGGTCACGTTGGGGCCCACACTCGTGAAGTAGCCCGTCTCCCGGAAGTTGTCCGTCTCCTGGCGTCCGAACTCCGCACCGACGAGCACCGTGTGGCCGACGCGTCCCGTCTGCGCCGACATGACGAGGTCGGTCTGATTGAAGAGGTTCTGCCGTGTGGTGGCGTTGTTGTAGGCGGAGATTGCGACCATCGTGCCTGCGGCGTTGACGGGACCCGGAAAGACGTTCTGATAGAACTTGTCGTAGTCGCCGTAGCTCAGGCGATTCCGCAGCGTCACGCGGGAGTTGAAGCGGTGCTCCAGCAGTCCGGAGACCAGGTTGACCGTGGCATCGGTCGGGCTCTGCGTGGGGTCGCCGAAGAACGTGCCGGGGTCGGTATCGACCGGCCGTCCGTTGAACGATGAAATGCCGCGATCCGCGACCCGCTCGTCGTGGAAGTACTCGTAGCTCCCACGCAGCGTCGTGTCGGGACCCAGGCGGTAGGCCACGGTCGGATTGAACCCGTAGCGCTTGACGCTGACTCCGTCCCGGTAGGAGTCGGAGTTCTCGTAGAGGCCAGTGGCGCGAAGCGCCACGGTATCGTTGAGGCCGCGACCGACATCCGCGGTGAAGCGCCGGTTGTCCCACGAGCCCAATTGCAGCGACGCCTCCCGTGCGTGCCCCCAGTCGGCTTGACGGATCACGCGATTGATGACGCCACCGGCACCGCCACGACCGAAGATCATGGCGTTGGGTCCCTTGATCGCCTCGACGCGGTCCACGTTGTAGACGTCGCGAAAATACTGCACGTCGTCGCGGACGCCGTCGACGAAGAAGTCCGCTGTCGTGCTGTTGCCGCGAAGGATGGGCGTGTCTCGATTCCCCTCACCCTGCGCAAAGCCGACGCCCGGCATGTATCGAGTGGCTTCGGCCATGCTGGCCACGCGCTGATCGGCCATGAGCGTGCTCGTCGCAATGCTGATGGCCTGGGGCACGTCCCGGAGCGGCGTCGTGGTCTTGGTCGCCGACGACACGGCAGGGACGGAGTAGCCGATCGCCGCGTCGACACTGACCACCTCCCGGATACCCTCAATCTCGAGTGTGATGTCCGCGGTCACCGGCGAGCCCGCCACCAGTGTGACGCGGCGCGATGCCTCGACGAAGCCGTTGGCGCTGACCCTGACAGCGTAGCCGCCCGGCAGCAGCATGACCTCGAACCGGCCTTCCTGATCCGTCACGGTCGTCGCAGGCGTGCCGGGACGATCCGACGTCACCGTGACTTGTGCGCCGACAATGGCGGCGCCGCTCGGGTCGACGATCCGGCCACGAACCACGGCCTGCGACGGAGCCTCCTGAGCGACCTCCAGGACAGCGGTCTGCGCGACATCTGCGGCTGTAGCCAGCATTGACAGGCACAAGACGAAACACGACAACCCACGACGCATGGTCAACTCCCCTGACTTGCGTCGCTGGCCGGCCGCCCGTAATATGAGCGGGTCGAACACGCCAGCGCGCAGGCGATTGGCAAAAGAAACCGGTCTGCCCAGACCCTTCTGTTCGGCCGAGCCCGCCGGTGTTCGCTGCACCGGCGGGCTTCGTCTTCTCCCTCAGGTGCGACCTGGGGACACAAACGAGACTGAATCTCATTTGTGTTCGACATCGTAAAGGCGACCGATTTGGTCGGTCAACTGTCCAGATGTTCAGGATCGAGAGGCGGGCAGAGACGGAAGGGCGATCGAGAAGGTGCAGCCCCCGGCGGGATTGTTGAGGACGGTGAGGGTGCCCCGATGGGCCGCCACCGCCCACTGCGCCATGGCCAGTCCCACCCCGACGCCGCCGGCCAGCGGCGAGCGGCTCGAATCGACCCGGTAGAACCGCTCGAAGACGTGACCGACGTGTTCGGGCGGGATGCCGGGCCCATTGTCGGCGACGTCGATGGTCACGGACCCGGTCCGAGGGCGCACGCGAACGGCCACGTGACCCTTGACCGGGCTGTACCGGATGGCGTTGTGCACGATGTTGGCTACGGCAATGCGGAGCACCGTGGGATCGGCGGACACCAGTGCCTCGCCGCCCTCGACCGTGATCGTCTGGTCCTTCTCGTCGGCGAGGATGCGGCACTCGGCCGTCACGTTCTGCACCAGGCCGAGGACCTGAATCGGTTGCTCCGCCAGATCGATCTGGCCCGAGTCCGCACGCGCCAGGAGCAACAGCGTGTCCAGCAGTCGAGAGAGGTACTCGACCTCTTCGAGCATGCTCGCTATCGCCTCACGGTACTCGGCGACGGTTCCGGCATCCGCCAGTGCGACCTGCCCCGCGCCCCGCATCGCGGCCAGGGGCGTCCTGAGCTCGTGGGACGCATTCGCCGTGAACCGGCGCATCTGGACAAAGGACGCCTCGAGCCGGCTCAGCGTGGCATTGAATGCCCGCGCGATCTGTCCCACTTCATCATCGGGATTCTCGACGGGAAGACGCTGCGACAGGTTCTCCGCCGTCACGTCGGCAGTCGCCCGTACAAGGCGATCGATCGGTGAGAGCGTTCGACGAACCAGGCGGTGGCCGACGTACGCAGCCGCGGCCGCGCAGATCGGCAGGGCCACCAGCATGAGCACGAGCATGTCGTCGAGCTCGGCCCAGAGTACGCGATGCAACGATAGATAGACGACGGCTGCGAATGCGACGAGCGCCGCGGTCAGGGCCGTGGTGTACCAGATGGTGACCTTGACGCCGAGGCTCTGCCGGCGCAGCGGCCCGATCATCGAGGCCTCGCGACCGACACGGTGAAGCCGAGACCGCGGATGGTATGGATGAGCGGTACCTTGTCATCCCCATCGACCTTGCGACGCAGTCGCCCGATATGCACGTCGATCACATTGGCCAGTGGCGTCCCGCGCTCCAGCTGCGACCAGATGTCGCGCCCAAGCATCTCGCGGGAGACCACGCGGCCGGAATGGCTGACCAGGTACGCGAGAAGGTCGAACTCCCGAGGCGCCAGATCGAGCTGACGGCCGCCGCGTGAGGCGTGTCGTGAGATCAGATTCAACTCGAGGTCGCCGACCTGGAGGCGATGCACGACTGGCTGGTGAGAACGCCGTACGAGCGCATGGACTCGGGCGACCAGCTCAGGCATCGCGAACGGCTTGACCATGTAGTCGTCGGCGCCGCCGTTCAACCCTCGCAGTCTGTCGTTGAGGCTGTCTCGCACGGTCAGAATCAGCACAGGAGTGGTCAGCCCGCGGCTCCTCATCTGACTCAGAACCTCGAGGCCGCTTCGGCCCGGCAACATCAGATCGAGGACGATGGCATCGAAGGACTCGGCGCACGTCCGCTCGCAGGCTTCGTCGCCTGAAACAGCGGTTGTGACCCGATAGCCTTCCCTGGCCAACCTCCGCCGGAGCCCCTCGGCGACCTTCGGGTGGTCCTCGACGACGAGGATCCGCAGCTCGTCTCGATCCTGGTGGGTGTGCATCGAGTTCCTATGCTACCGCCGTGGCCGACCTGCAGCCGCGGCTGCTCCAGGCTGGCACGAGATGGTGCGCCTGACGCCGGCAATGTGGATCGCCATCGGCATCGTCTCCCTCCTCACGCTGGCGCGCTTCAGCGAGGCGTTCCTCGTGCTCCGCGCCGATAGCGGCATTCCCCAGCAGTGGGTACCGCTTTGCCTCGTCGGGCTACACGCGATGCACGGCCGGGCGCTCACGCCTCACGACGGTGACACGGTCAGGGAGATCGTCCCTGTAGACGAGCGTGACCGGCCGGCGCGCGCGAGTGAACGCGCAAGCGGTACCGGCGTTGGCTTCGCTCGCTCAGGGCATTCTCCCGACGGTGGCTCGCCGAAGGCGAGAGGCATCGAGTTGAAGGAGTGAGTGTCTGCCCTTCGACTCGCTGCGCTCCCTCCGACTGCGCTCAGGGAGCCCCGAGCAACGTCGAGGGGCTCAGGGCATTCGACTCGGCCGCCCATGACTGGGCTTGCCATGAGCGAGCCCTTCGACGGCCCCGTCGATGGCGGGCGCTCAGGGCGAGTCGAATGGAGGCGGCGGGAGTTGAGCTGTCTGGCGGCGCAGCCGACGACTGAACTAAACGACTGCCGACGAACGCCACCTTGGCGAAGCCAAGGTGGTGGAGGCGGCGGGAGTTGAACCTGAATTGGCCGGTTGCTGCAACCTACTGACGGCGCACGACTTCTGAGGTCAAGTCATTGAAACGGCAGCACTTGCCGCTTCCCCGCGTCTCCACTCACTTCCTGTCGAATCCCCGGCTGTCGACCTGATTGCTGGAGCCATTTTGGAGGCGGCGGGATACTGTTCCCGCCGCCTCGCTTGCCCCAGGCGGCCGGCATGGGCGGAGCACGGGCTACGCGGCAACCACGACCGACACGTGCCCGTGAGCCTTGCGGGTACGCCTGACCCGGATCTCAACGTCGTGCCCTAGCGCCGCGAGGAACTCCATCAGTCGTTCTGCGGAGAAGCTGCGCGCCCGACCGTTCAGCAGATCGGACACGTGCGGCTGCGGAATCCCCAGCACCTTGCCAGCCTGCGTCTGAGTCAGCTTGCGGACCTTGAGCGCCTTGTAGATCTGCAGCGTCAGGTCCGCCTTGAGCAGCTCTTGCTCCGGATTCGGAAGGCCGAGGTCGGCGAACACATTACCGCTGCTCTCTTCTACATCAATCCCACTCTTTCTTGCCATGTTGTCCCTGCCTCCCCTCGTGATGCCGTTTCGCGTCCGCAAGCCGCTGTCGGATCGTGTCTTCGGAAATGCCTTGAGATCGGCCCTCGACGACCCCATCCAGAAGATCGGCCTGACCTGAGCAGAGTGCTGGGCCATCCAGACTTCGATTATACCCTGACAGGTATAGTCTGCCTGGCGAGGATCAAGTCGGTGCGTCTCACGCGCCGCGCGACACGCCCACCTGATGGGCGCGAGAGCGGACAGCAGTAGTCATCAGCGACACACGCGACGTCGGCGTTGGGACCATGAACCTCGGCGCCCCTCACCCCGTTGGAAGGGCCTCAACCGTATTGAGGCATCCTGTGCGGCCACGCTCGCGACAGTCGTCGCGGTGCTGCTCGTCAGTTGCCTTCGTCGCGAGCCTCCTGCCGGCGACCGACGCGACCGAATCGATGCCCTCCGCGCCTGGCGCGGCAACCGACGCTCACTCGACGTAAATCGAAGCCACAGGATCGACGCTGGCGGCGCGACGCGCTGGCAGCAGTGCGGCAGCGATGGCGGCCGCAGCCAGGATCGCGATGGCCGCTGCAATCGAGGCGGTGTCCGTCGGCTGGAGGCCGAAGGTCATTCGTGCGATCAGCCGCGACAGCACCCAGGCCATCGGCACCCCGATCGCCACGCCGATCGTGACCATGCGCATCGCATCACGCAAGATCATGGCGAGCAGGCGAGCCGGCCGCGCACCGAGCGCGAGGCGCACCCCCATTTCGCGCGTGCGGAGCGCCACGTTGTACGACATCAACCCGTAGAGGCCAATTGCGGCGAGCGCGAGCGCGAACGAGCCGAAGATCGTTGACAGCAATCGCATCAGGCGTGCTTCGAAGAGGCTAGCTTCGATCTGCGAGGCGAAGGACAGGAACCGCATGGGCGCGCTGGGAACCCGCGGCTGCACCATTCTGCGGATCGCCGCCGACACGGCGGCCATCTGTCCCGATGCATCGACGACAATCGTCATTGGCCGGCCTCGCACCTGCATGAACGGCACATAGACCGTCGCCGGCGGGGCGGCACGCAGCGCTTCATAGGCGGCGTCCCCCACCACGCCAACGATCGTCATTTCCGGCACGCGCGGCATCTCGACGCGTTGGCCCACTGGGACAACATCCGGCAGGTATGCGCGCACGAACGCTTCATTGACCACCGCGACACGCGGTGCGCTCGCGTCGTCGCTGCTCGCGAGGTCCCGGCCGACGAGCAACGGCGTTCCCAAAATCTCGAAGTAGCGCGGGCCAACGAGGTTGTAATACACGTCGTTGACTCCGGTCGACACGCCATTCACGACCATCGGCACGCCCATGCCGCCGCCCTGCAGCGGCGTCACCGCCGCGAGCGTTGCCGCACGCACGCCCGGGACGGTCGCGACGTCGTCGAGGATGGCTTGATTGAAGCTCCTCAGTTCGTCCGGCGACAGGCCCAGGCGGCTCGGATCGTATCTTGCGAGCAGGACGCTGCCGGCTACGAATCCGCGGTCGACGTCCCTCAGGTTGGAGAGACTGCGTGTGAACATACCCGCGCCGATGACAAGCAGCAGCGACAACGACAACTGCGCGACGATCAACGCCCTTGTCAGTCGTCCGTGTGATTCGGCGACGCGGCCGCTGAAAGTCAGCGTGCCGCCGGTTTCGCTCGACGCGCGCCAGGCCGGGGCGATGCCGGATACCAGGGCGATGCCGGCGATCATCACCACGAGCGCCATCAAGACGCGCGCATCCGGAGTGATATCGAGCGCCATCGGTAGGCCATCTGGACCGCCGACGCGCTCGGCGATTAGGCCGCGGAGTCCGATGCCGGCCAGCCACGCAACCGCCACTCCGAATCCGGCACCGGCGGCGGCGAGCAACACGCTCTCGATCAGTCGCTGACGGAAGATACGTGCGCGGCCGGCACCGATGGCGAGACGCAGCGCGACTTCACGGCTGCGGCTTGCACCGCGAGCGAGCAGCAGATTCGCCACGTTCACACAGGCGATCACGAACACTAGCGTCACCAGCGCCATCGCAGCGAGCAGCGGCGTTTGCAGAGTGCGCCGCAGACGGTTCGTGCCGGTGCGTCCCTGGTCGATCCGCAAGGTCATCGACAATTGCTGCTGACGGACTTCAGGCGTCAGCGACAGTGACAGCGTATCAGCGAGAATGCTCGCCCACACCACGTCGAGTCTCGCCTGCACCTGATCGCGATTCAGCGAGACCTGCGGCCTGGCGAGAATGCGAATCCAGCGGGCATCGTTGCTCAGACGGCCGTCATTCTCCGGCTGCAGAATCGGTTTCGCTTGAATCGCGAGCGTAATGTCGCCTGGCTCTCCGACAGTCGCCCCATCGAAGCCCGGCGGCGAGACGCCGATGATCGGGACCGGTTGGTCTTCGATCGTGAGCGTGCGGCCAATCACGCTTCGGTCACCGCCAAGTTGGCGCTGCCAGTACCCATGGGAGATCACTGCTGCCGGTTGCGCACCGGGCTCGTCATCGCCGGGTCCGAGCAGCCGTCCCATGAAGGGGGTGAGCCGCAACGTATCGTAGTATCCGCCGCTGACCCATACTGCGCCGGCCGGCTGGAGCGAATGCGTGCCGCCGACGTAGACGATGTCGGTCGCGATGCCGGTCAGCGAGCCAAACAGGTCGTTCTCCTCGGCTAACCGACGAACCTGCGGATATGAGAAATGTTCGCTTGAGTTGCCATCGAGCCAACGCGTCAGGGTGATGAGCTCACCGGCATCGGGAACCGCCAACGGCCTGAGCAGCACCGCGTTGACGATGTTGAAGATCGCGAGGTTGGCGCCGGCACCGAGCGCGAGCGTGAGAATCGCGACCGCCGTGAATCCGGGCTGCCGTCTGAATCCGCGCACACCGTATCGGATGTCCTGTGCGACTTCCTCGACCCATCGCGTGCCGCGTGCGTCGCGACACGCTTCCTTCACTTGATCCATCCCCCCGAACTCGAGGCGCGCTAAGCGACGGGCCTCGTTTGGCGATCTTCCTTGCGCGATGAAGTCGCTGACCAGCCGATCGAAGTGATCGCGCAGCTCGGCATCGAGCTGCGACTCGAGAGAATCGCGGTTGAAGAGCCGGCGCAGCCAGGTCATCACGCCTCTCCTTTGGCGGTGTTCAGTATGGCAGCCACGGCGCCGGTGAGGCGCGCCCAGCTCGCCGTCTCGGCTTCGAGATGCGAACGGCCCTTGCGCGTGAGCCTGTAGAACTTGGCATCGCGGCTGGTATCCGACGGCTTCCACTCCGCGGCGAGAAAGCCGCGGTTTTCGAGGCGGTGCAACGCTGGATACAAAGTGCCTTGCCTGACCTGCACGACGTCGCGCGACATCTGCCTCAGCCGCTGTGCAATGCCGTAGCCGTGGAGCGGTTCGAGCGCGAGCACCTGCAGCACCAGCAAGTCAAGGGTGCCCTGCGGTAGATCGGATTTTACGGTCATACCCTGCCCTTCGACACATATATACGTCATTGATATGTCGAAGTTCAAGGGGTGCTGCGTAGACGGCCGCCGATGGCCGCGACTGCTTCACGCCTCCAGGTTCACGCCGGACGCAGTGGCCAGGTCAACAGGCCCAGTCGGCCACACTTGTGGTTAGTCTCGGGTAAAAGGTAAGCCGCCAGAGGTTGCCACTCCAGATGGAGCGCGGAGTCACACAGACGGCGCTCAGCATGCCTACCAGCTCTCGCACCAGCGTGATCCTCAGCTGTCCGCTGCGCGGCTTCGAGGTGGATGTTCTTGATCAGCTCCCGAATCGCGTCAGTGGCTTCCGCGCGGTTCGTTTTGTAGCGCCTCGCACCGTGGCGTCACTCGTTCTGTGGACGTTGAAGCTCAGCGAGAGCCAGAGAATCGAGATCCTGAAGGCGGCGCAGGGCGGCGTCCCGGTCGCCGACTTGTTCGGGAAGAAAGGGTCGCCAGGGCCACGCTCTTCGAGCGGTCCGCAGCATGCGGAAGATGTTTCACGTCGTTCCGTTCCGGGACGACGTGCAAGTGGATCACAGACACTGGCATTGCTACCGAGTGGAGGCGGCGGGAACTTCTTCTCACGTCGGGCGAATCCTCCCGACTCCCCCACCGTCCCCCGCAGTTCACGAAGAGTCGCGGTGGCCGAGGGACATGTTGGGGGGCCTCGCCGTGGAGGAGGCGTTGGAGGCGGCGGGAACAGTGAGCCAGATCGCCGAAATTGCTCGGAAAAACGCAAAAAACGATGGTGGAGGCGGCGGGAGTTGAGCTGTCTGGCGGCGCAGCCGACGACTGAACTAAACGACTGCCGACGAACGCCACCTTGGCGAAGCCAAGGTGGTGGAGGCGGCGGGAGTTGAACCCGCGTCCGAGAACACGTCGTCGCAGACCACTACGTGCGTGTCTCCGTTCTGATGTCGCGACCGGTTAGGAACGGAGCCAAGTGCCCCGGCCGCCATCTCCGATATGTCTCACCCGCACGCGTCAGAGCGGCACGCCCGGGCCAGCCTGCTAGATGACGGTCACCCCCGAGCCGCAGGCGTTCTCGGGGCGACCGCTCACTGGTTATTAAGCAGCGAGAGCGTAGTCTGCTTCCGCAGTTACGTTGGTTTCCACCGGGGTTTAACGAGGGCCAGATGGAGTCCTCGGCACGCGTTCCGCGATCCCGCACCCCCGTCGAAGCCAGGTCGCCCCCGAGGTGACGCTCGAATCGCAGTCGTCCCCTCTATTGTACGGCAAGTTTGGGGCTGGCGGCGCTCGTTCGCTTCCAGGACTCGTCCAGCCTCCGGGCCTCATCCCCTCCGCACGCCTTGACAGCCGCCAGGACTCGCCGTCGAATGGCCCCATGGCCTCCCAACCTCGGTACACCCTGACCCCCATCGGCCGCGTGCATTCGACGCTCGCGAACCGATCCGGCGCGCCGCGGCAGGGATCCGAAGGAGCGCCCGACGCCCGGGTGGAGATCGAAGCGGAGTACCTCGACTGCCTCGAAGGCCTGGAAGTCGGCCAGGACATCATCCTCCTGACCTGGCTGCACCAGTCGAAGCGCGAGGTGCGGAAGGTTCACCCTCGCGGAAACATCGAGGCCCCACTCGCGGGCGTCTTCGCCACGCGCTCGCCGGATCGTCCCAACCCGATCGGCCTCCATCGCACCAGGCTGCTGGCCATTCGCGACGGCTGGCTGGACGTGCAGGGGATCGAAGCGATCGACGGGACACCCGTCGTGGACATCAAGCCCGTGCTCGATCCGGGACGCGAATCCTGAAGGGCCTCCGGCGCGATCGCGAGGCCTGTCGGCGATCCGCCACGGCAGGCGGACCTGAAGGTCCGCCCTACGAGAGGCGGCGGAGCGTGACGAGCCGGTATTCGATCCAGCGCTTCGCGAGGCACACCTGAAGGGCGCTGCCGCCACGCCAGGCGTCCACGCGCGGCGAGCGCCACCCGATCCAGTCGAGCGGCACGAGCGCGGCGTCAATCGCGCGGTCTCGCGGCCGGCCGAGCCGCAGATACGACGTGAGATCGAGCGCCTCGACTACATCGAAGCCCGCCTCGCGAGCGAGCCGAGTCAGCTCGTCGGTCGACAGCAGGCTGTTGACCTGCCAGCCTCGCCTGAAGCGATCGATCTCCGCCTCGGCCTCCGCGTCGTGACCACCCTCGCCGGCGCCGCGAACATCGTCGCACACGACGAGCGTGCCGCCCGGCTTCAGCACGCGACGGCACGAGGTCATGAACGCTGCGGCATCGGGCGCGTGCACGAACGCTTCGATCGCATACGCCACATCGGCCTCTGCAACGGTCTCAGGGAGACTGCAGAAGTCGCCTTCGACAATCGCGACCCGGTCGGCCAGGCCGGCAGCTTCGACGCGCGCCCTCGCCGCTGTCGCCTGCACGGCGCTGAGCGTGATGCCCGTGCCACGAACGCCGAGCCTCGACGCCAGGTGACACAGGCTGGCGCCAACCCCGCACCCGAGATCGACGACATGTCTCGGATCACCGCACGGCGGCAACGCCCTCACCACGTCGGCAACTCGCGCATCCACCCATTCGAGCGCCTCGGCCATGTTACGAACGCCAGGCGCCCAGACCGCGCGATGAATCGCGCCCACGCGGCGACCGTCGCCGAAACGGACGAAGGCCGGCGTGTTGGCGTCGTAGTACTCGCGGATGCAAGAAGACGAGAAGCGCGGCGCGGAGGCGGCGCGCGTGTCGATGCCCTCAGCCACGCGCAGGTCCCACAGGTCGCATCACGGCCAAATGCCGAGCGCGCGGCGCACGGCGACCAGCTGCCCCACGTGATAGGCCGCATGGTCGACCGCGAGGAGGATCGAACGGAGACAGGTCTGCTGCGGCTTGCCGGTGGGAACAATCGCGAAGAGGTCGACGGCCTCGTCTCTGATCAGGTCCTTGAACGTGTCACGATCGCGCACGTAGTCCGCAATGCTCTGGTCCCAGGCGGCCTCGTCAGGCGGCGCGGACTCCTTCGGCCAGTAGTCGTCCGGCCACGTGAGCGTGTGGGAGTAGCGGCCGTTGACGCAGAACTCGAACAGGTCCTTCTGGGCAAGACGCATGTGCTCGACGAGCTGCCACGGCGAATGCTCGAACCCGGAGACGCGCGCGCCGCGCTCGGCGGGGCCGATACCAGCCACCGCCTTGTCGAAGCCGACATGAGCCTCTTCCCAGTCGAGCAGACGCAGGAGGTGCGCGCGGAGCGGATCGGTCGTAGCCGGCACCAGACGATTATCACGCAACCAGTCGGGCGTGCCACGGGTGACGAATCTCTGCCATGTGACAACACGTGTCGCCAGGGTTGTGACAAGGATCCGCGTGAACGCCCGGAAGACGCGGGATTCCGCCATTTCTCATCGACCTCGGCTCGGCACGCGATCTGCATTCACCGCGATACGGGATCCTCACAGAGGCGCGGGACCCGATCGCGGAGGACGCCATGGGACCACTCAGGGAACTGCTGGCCAGCGACCATCGACAGACCCTGGAATTCTTCTTCCACGGGCTGCAGGAGTTGTCGGAGCCCGACGTCGATCGGCAGGAACTCCTCTACAACGCCAGCGTGCTCGCGCACTTCGCACAGGTGTCCACACGCGCCACGGCGGACGTGCCGACGCCGGCAACGCTCGGGGAGATCTTCGATGCGTTCGTCCTGGACGCGAGCCTGCACCACGACAGCGGGATGATGGAAATGGCCGGCGCGCAGTGTCTGCTCCTCGCCGGGTTCTTCGAAGGCCAGATGAGGGATCGCCACAGCATCAGCTGGTACGCGGAGCTTGGCGCAGGCTTCTACCATCGCGCGGCAGCCAGCGAATCCACCCGGCAGAAGGCGAAGCTGCTCGACGGCATCGCCCGGCGCTTCGAGCCCTGGCGGCAGCGTCACGCGCTCCTGGGACGCGAGCTCCGCGATCAGCCCTACCTGCTGTCGTCGTGGGTGAATTAGTTGGAAGTGAGAAGTGAGAAGTGCGGGGCCCGTCATCAGGCGCCCCTGGCGGCTGCCGTCGGAACCACCTTGTTCACCTCCATCACTGCATTCTGAATCCGATCGAGGCACGCCAAGAGCCGAGCCAGTTCCTCGCGGGAGTGGCCCTCGATCGCGACGGTGGCGATGCTCCCGTCGCCGCGTGCCACGCCTTCGACCGCCGCGGCGCTCCAGGCCATGCCGAGAACATCGGCCAGGAACGGCAGGTCCGTCGTTCGATCGCACACGAACACCACGTGGTCGCTCGGCACGCGCCGGACGATCTGGTCGAGCTCGAAGATGCATCCGGCGTTCTGCCGCGAGAAGCTCCGGAGGTCCATCAGCACGCCGTCGCTCGCATCGAGCAGAGCCTCGAGCGACGGCCGCCATGTGTCGTCGTGGCAATACACTTCGTTGACGCGAAAGCGCCCATCCGGGTCGGGTCGACGATCCAGCGTGGACATGCGATGCGGGATCTCGCCGGCAGAGCCGACATACTGCTCCGCCAGCCGCCCGCCGATCAGCGCCAGCGTGTCGGCGGGGTCGACGGTCCGCGTCGCGAGGTCCGGGGCGGCAATCAAGTGGACGGGACCCCGAAACCGCCAGACGGCGGCCACGCGATCGAACAGCGTCTCGGTGCGGGCCTGGTAACCGAACACGCGCAGCAGCAGCAACCGCGGGACATCCGTGGTCGCATCCAGCTTCCACGACGCGAGGACGCCACGGACACCCGCTGTGTACGCGCCAAGAGCGACAACGCCTCCGGCGAGCGCCAACGGACCGGGAACAGGCAGGGTGGCCGCGGCTTCGGCGGCCACGACCACCCACCAGCAGTCCACGATCAACTGGATGTCGCTGAAACGCTTCTGCTCGAAGCGCCCGGCGAGGCGCCTGAGCCCCAGCCATGCGGCCCAACCCACGGGCAGGCTCACCAGCATGAAGACCGCGTAGGGCGCAAACCGCAGGGACGTGACCGTGCCCACGGCAGCCAATGCCGTCTGCACGCCTTCATAGTTGAGCGCACGCACCAGCACCTGGCGGAAGGCCAGCATTCCCGCCCCGAACACCACCATCGTCGCCATTGCCATTGGCGTGACGCCGCGAATGGGCCGCCAGGCCGTGACCATGATCAGGACCAGCGGCACGGGGGCCATCCAGGCCAGGCTGACGAGCATCCAGTACACGTTGGTTACCGGTGCGCTGTTGAGCGTGCCACGCAGCACCTGGCCCACGAGCGTGATCATCACCACCGCGAGGCACCCGATGCCGAGGTACTTCAGGGCCAGGCGCACGCTCGCTCGGCGGTCGAGTGCGAGAAGCAGGGTCAGCGTGGGTACGATGGGCCACATGATGATCCACCACTCCGCAACCCACGCCACGAGAGGGAATGGGTCGGCTCGTGAACCGAGACGCAAGGCGGTGATGACGGCGGAATAGAGGGCCGCGCCGGTTGCGTAGGCGGCCACGAGCCTTCGTCGGACGTGGCGTCCGCGCGTGTCCGCGGAACTGACGTTCCGCCCGACGGCCTGCGTGTCGGCGGTTTGCGTGCCGGCGGAACTGAAGTCCCGCCCTGCGAGGTCGAGCCGAGAGCCCGAATGGACCACGGCGGTCTCAGGCCGGGAGAGCCCGCTGTCGCCGTCAGGAGCAGAAGGCGCGTCCCGGCCCGGGACAGACGTCGCGCGCATCAGCGCCAGCATCCGCCGGCGGTACCAGGCCATGGCCAGCCAGGACAGCAAGGCCGCATCCAGCACCGCGATCAGGAAGTAGTGAATCAGCTGGCCCTGGAGCGGTCCCATCTCCCACCGCCTTCCCTGGTTCACGCTGCGACCGGACGAGTATAGTGTCGGAAAGATGTTCCGATGACCGACGCGACGCCTGCCGCTCCTCGGTCGGGCCGCCTGATGGGCGTGCTGGCTTTCGTGGCGATCGTGTGGCTGGTCACAGCCAGCCTGATTGCCGTCGAGGTCGTCGCGCTGCGTGGTGCTGAGATCTTCTTGGCGTACCCCGACACGCTCGGACACTATCTGCTCTCCGATTCCACGAAGGCGTCCACGGCCTGCGAACTCGCACCCGGCGAACGCATCGAGCACGCGGACACCGACATCGGCCCGGCGATCGCACGCGCGGCAGCCTGGACCCTCGGCCTGAGGGTCGGCGAGGACGCGGTTGTCCGCCAGACGCCGGAGGCGACCGACGCAATGCGGGTTCGGGCCGACACGGCAGTCCAGGGGCTCGCGGAATCTCTCAGCGTTCCGCGGCCGGCCTCCTTCAGTTGGCGACAGGCGGCGATGGCCTACGACGAGTTCACGGACCAGGTCGAAGATGACCCGTCGGGCACGGCACACCAACTCGCCGTGCGCTACTCGCCCGACGCCTGCCGCCTCTACAAGCTCGGCGCGTTCTGGGGCTATTCAGGGCTCATGAGGCCTGCCGTCCCGGGCAGCCGCAGCCTGCACGCCGCCGTGATCCACCACTACGCCAGACAGCTCGATCTGCCCGACCAGTTGTGGAAACCCATGTATGACCGGAGCCCGGCGAGTGGAACACTCGACTCCATCTCGGCAGAAACCAGGAAGCTGACCGAAGGGATGACGGAGTACCTGCTGACGGGAGGCGGAAGGCCGGAGAGCGGCGACAGGCAACCCTGAAGGGTTGCCTCCACAAAGCCAATGCAGGGGCAGCCCTGAAGGGTTCCCTCCACAAAGCCCAATGTCGGGGCAACCCTGAAGGG
>CAZJBN010000004.1:14141-51291 GCA_964543955.1 uncultured Bifidobacteriaceae bacterium | reverse complement strand
TCCCTCCACAAAGTCCAATGTCGGGGCAACCCTGAAGGGTTCCCTCCACAAAGTCCAATGTAGGGGCAACCCTTCAGGGTTGCCCGACCCGGGCGACGGCAGGTCAGCGCGTCGAAATCCTCCGCCGCTGGCGCACGTCGTCCCCCTTGAAGCCGGTGATCTCGACCGACTTCGTCCGCGCCGGGTAGGTGATCGTGACGATCTCGCCATCCGCGATCGATTGCGAGCTGTTCGGATGACTGTCGGCCAGCGAATCGATGCGATCCAGTCCGGTCGTCTCGATCTCGATCGTCCGTGTGCGCGTCTCGAGCGCCGGGGCACAGCGGGAGAACGGCATGGCCTTCAGCTCCGCGATGAGCGCGGCCATCATGTCGCGGTTGTCGTGGAGCAGGTCGTCGCGCGTCATCACATACGGCGTTCCGGCGACGCCGACGTCCTCGATCGGAATGCCTTCGCTCGGTCCGGATCTCGTCGCGCGCCGGAACGACAGCGACAGGTCGATGCCTTCCGGGAGCGACGGAAGGGCCGCCGGTGATCCGGCGAGCGCCTGCCGGAGCCCCAGATAGTCCCAGACATTGGCGCCGCCCGCTCCCGTTGCGGACCCGACGCAGCGAAACGGTCCGATGCGGTTGTCCACGAACCCCGCGGCAAACAGGTCCCCGGACGAGTAGGTCGTCGAGTCGGCGACCAACACGACCGGCCCGCCGTACCACTGGCCGATCGAGTTGCACGCCGGTGGATCGGTGATGGGAATGGCCTGTGCGTAGCTCTCGCCGTTCCTCACGGCCGCCTCGAGCGACGGCCGCCAGGGTTCGAATTCCTCCTGCAGATCCCCGATGCCGGCAATCAGGCGCGTGAACGGCGTGGCCAGCGCCGAGAACCGCGTGGGCTGAATCGTGTGAGGCGTGAAGAGCTGCAGCGCCAGCTCGGCGGACCAGATGTAGCCCCCGGGGTTGCCGCGGATGTCGATGATGAGCCCTCGATCGGGCATG
The DNA here is from genome assembly GCA_964543955.1 of uncultured Bifidobacteriaceae bacterium. GTDB lineage: Bacteria > Acidobacteriota > Vicinamibacteria > Vicinamibacterales > UBA2999 > VFZN01. Next base: position 50,299 of record CAZJBN010000004.1, on the reverse strand, counting down.
AGCGGCAGCAGTCGAAGCAGCTCGTTGATGAACGGCTCGGGCAGCGCATCGAACGCCCAGATGCGCAGGTGGCCGAAGGGTCCGCCCGGTGCATCGATTGCTGCTGCCGTGAGGGTTTCGGTGAGCTCGGTCGGGATGATCTCGGCAGTCACTTCCTTGCGCTTCCGTGTACCGGCACGCGCGGCCGTCGCGGGCTTCCTGGCAATCTTCGGCGCACGCGACTGCCTGCCGGTCAGCGCTCCGGGCGCGAAGAGCAGCATCTTCGCGCGCCTCACGGCCGCCGCCGCCGGATCGACGGCCCGGGCCAGGCGAAGCGCCCTGCCGAGCCGGCCGCGGGGGCCGGCCTCCGGCGGCGAGACGGCATCGGGATCGATCACCTGCCAGTGGATGGTGGTCTCCTTCGCCTGTCCCTCTCCCCCACCTGCGGGAGCCGTGCGATAGCCGATGACGACCCAATGCTCGTCCGGAGGCGGACCGTACTGCAGCGAACGGAACGTCAGGCTCTGCAGGGCCCACGCACGCTGCGTGTCGGGCCGGCCGCCCACCTCGCGATCCGCATGGCGTTGCACGGCCCGATCGATCGGCACGCCGTTCCAGTACTCGAGCACCACGCCCGGCTTGAACGCGGGATCCAGCCCGCGGCCGATCTTGCTGACGATGTAGGTGGGCGCGTTGGGCGAGCCGACTGCCTCGACGAGGAACGGAAGCGAGGCGACCTTGCCCGAAAGCGAGCTCGGTCCTGCATAACGGGTGTGCGCGTCGCGCAGCCGCGTGATGATATCCGCCAGCTCGGCATGAAACCCATCGTCTGTGAGCTCGGTCAGCTGGGTGCGAAGGATGCGGAGGCGCTGCACCGGATCGAACCCGTAGCGGGCACGCTTGAGCGGCAGGTGCGTGTAGACGCCCTCGAGGACGCGCTCGATGCCGTCGATCAGCCGGAGGCGCTCTGCCGGCGAGAGCGATCCGGGAGAGAGGAACGGGCCCGCCAGTTCGGTGGCGGCCTGTGGCGTTGAACCGCCGCGCGAGCGGCTGGCTGCACCTGCTTTGCTCGAACGGCGTCCCCTGCGCCGTCGTGCCGGAGCAGGCATGACGTCGGCAAGGGCAACTCCACGCTGGGCGGCAGCAATCCGGGACTTGGCCATGGTCATCTCCCCGGCAGAATGTAACCCAGTCCACTGGCACAAAGCACAAACGCGGCAGCCCCGCTTCGAGAGCGCGGACTGCCGCGAGTCGCTAACCGTGTCGGGCCCGTTCTATCGCATGAAGCCCAGGTTCGCAGTCGGGAACTGCGTGAGGTTCGGGAAGGCCCAGGCCAGCTCCGTCGGGCTGGCGCCGAACCAGCGTCCCAGCGTAGCGCCGAACTGCGCGTTGCCGAGGAACGGCAGCCACACGCCGCGCTCACTGACGCTGTGATCGCCGTTCAGCACGAAGTTCGGCATGGCACCGTAGATGCCACCGCGCACGGCCCCACCCACCACGATCTGGTGGCTGCCCCACGCGTGGTCCGTGCCGTCCACGTTGGGCTCGGTCGTGCGGTTGAATTCCGACTGTGTGAACGTGGTCACGTTGCCGGCAACGCCGAGGTCCAGCGTCGCATAGGCGAACGCCGAGATGGCCTGCGACAGGTCCCGCATCAGGTTGGAGTGCTGGCCGAGCTGCGCCGAGTGCGTGTCGAACCCGCCAATCGAGCAGAAGAACACCTGCCGGCCAGCGCCCATCTGCGACCGGACGCGAATCAGCCGAGCCACCTCCTGCATCTGCCGGCCCAGCGACGTGTTGGGGAACGACAGCGTCGTCGGCGGCAGGCCGCCGGCGGCGCTGAGGGTGTCCGCCAGCTGGAGGCCGTCCGCGAACATCTGGTTGGCCGCCTCACGAATCGGGTTGCCGCCGTCCATCAGCACCATTGCGTTGACCGCCTGCCGGCGGGCGTCGCTCGCGGTCGACGTCCCGGCACTCATGCCCTGCAGTCCGAGGTTCGCACCCGGCGGGACGACGTTGCTGCGGACGTCGGCGCCGTCGAGGAAGACGGCCGGCGACGAGACCGATACGGACGAGAGCGAATCGGTGGCGCCGAAGATGTCGAGCAGGCGGCCGCCCCATCCCGTGTAGAGGTCCGACGAGCCCGTCTGCGCCTGTGTCGTCTGGTCGGAGTGCGAGAACAGGTTTGGCGGGCGCGACACGCCACCCTGGTATTGCTGCTTGGTCAGCGGGCGATTGAGCGCGCCGACGTTGAGCGTCCACGCCAGGTAGCCGGCGTTGTAGATCGGAACGAGCTCGGCGAGCGACGGGTGCAGGCCATAAGTGGCGCCGCCAGGGCCCGAAATGGGCAGGAGCGTGTTCAGCTGGAGCCGCACGCTCCCGCGGGCGTCCCAGTAGTTCTGGTGGCTGATGGGCCCGGTGTGGCTCTGGCTCGGAGGCGTCGGGACCCCGTTGATCGGCACGATCATGTTGTTGGCGTCGTTGCCGCCGAACATGTAGATGCAGACGAGCGCCTTGTAGTCGGTGACGCGGCGCTGGGCCTGGACCTCGCGGACGAAGAAGGAGCGCGCCGGCTGGACGCCAAGGCTGGTGATCCCCAGGGCCGCCAGGCGCGCGCTCATCTTCAGGAAGTTGCGCCGTGCGGGAACGTTGTGCGAGTGACCCATCGTCCTGCTCCTAGTCGATCTGGACTTCCTGCCAGCCGGTGAAGCTGGCGGTGTTGCCCGGGTTGCAGATGTTCTCCGAGCGCACGCGGATTCGGTAGCGGCCCGGCCCGACGGGACTGGCAATGAACGTTCCGGTCACGGGGAAGGTACCGACCGAGGCCCACTCATTGCGGTTATTCCTTCGGACCCGCATCTCCGCGTGCACCGAGTAGTGGGTTGGCGTGGTGCCGCTCGGCGGCGCCAGCCAGTGGGCGGAGATGTGCCGGCCATTCGTCACGACGGAGAAGGCCTGCGGCGAACCGGGGTTGCTGCAGCCGCTCAACGGGAAGGTCAGCGTAACGCGATTGGAGGACCCGCTGGTCCCTGACGAGTTCGTCGCACGCACGGTGAACTCGAACGTGCCATTGGGTACGGCACCGAAGCTCCACCGGTCGCTCACCGGCATCGGGATGCTGGTGACGCGCGCACCGTTCTGCGCGACGTCGACGGCCACACCCGTCGGCTCACCGCCGCCGAACGTGTTGCGCCACTGGAGGACCACCGCCGACCCGCGCCCATACGCGGTAAGCGATCGCGGGGCCGTCGGGCCGGACGTGCCGCCGACGTAGAGCCGGATTTCGCTGGACGGCCGGCTGACCGCGCCGCCCGCCACCGTCCGGAGGCGGACGTAGAACGCGCCGACCGGCGCCTGGAACGTGAACGACGGAGACGTGCTGTTGATGGGAATGGTCGCGATCACCTCGCCGGGCCGCACGCCGCCCTCGAGCACGTAGCCCGTAGGGGCAGGCCCGATGAGCGGGGCGCGCCAGGTGATCTCGACGCGGCTGCCGGCCAGCGAGGCGACCGCCAGGCCGGTCGGGGGCTGCACGGTGGCCGCGCCGGTAACCGACGTGTCGGAGTAGACGGAGTACTCGCTCGAGATCGCCGCCAGGTAGAGGGCGCCGAGCGCACGCTGGCGCATGTCGCTGCCGCTCGTGCCCGCAATGGCGGCGGTCGCGGCGACGATCAACTCACGAAGCTCCGAAGACATGCGGCCGAACATGAGGCGCTGATTCACGAGCTCGACGAGCGTGGCTTCGTCGCCGGCCACCGCAATGAACGGATCGAGCGAAACCGGGAACGACGATGAGACCTGACCGTCGAGGATGCGGTAGACGAAGTTGGCGCGCTGCACGGCCAGCGCGGGCGGGTAGATCCCGAACTCCGGGCCGAGCAGCGCCAGGTTGCCAGGAAGCGGCGTCAGCAGGTTGTAGAAGGAGAACACCGTGCTCGGCGTCAGCAGGTGCTGCTGGAGGCTCGAGAAGGTGTTCTGCACGTTCCCGGCATTGCCGAGCGGCGCGCCGAGCGCACGGGTCAGGCCGAGGATGTTCAGCATCGGATCCTTCAGCCGGCCGTCCGTGCTGGTGAAGCTGCGCGCCTCCGGATCCAGCAGGATGGCCCGCAGCGTCGCGGGAAGGTTGCCGTCCGATCCGGCAAAGACCGTCGCCACGCGCTGGATGTAGCCGGGGCTCGGGTTGCTGGTGACGAGCAACCGGATCAGGCGGCTCGAGATGAACGGCGCCAGGTTGGGATGTCGCATGATGCTCTCGACCACGGCCTCGACGTCGGCGTCGAGCGCTGCCGTCGTATTGGCCGAGGCCGGTGCAACGACGCCGCTCAGCAGCACCTTCTGGCCGAGGTCGTGATAGCGCGGCTGCTGAACACCCTGGACGGTCGTCATGGCCGGGACCATCTCGAGGCTGAAGTCGTTGGCGTTGTTGGTCCTCGCGTAGGTCCAGCCGGTCAGCGCGCGCGCGTACTCCACGAGCGTCTGCTGCGTGTAGGTGGGCGTGGGCTGGCCCGTCGCGTCCAATTTGACGGTACCGTTCGGGTGGAGCTCCCAGAGCCCGAGCGAGAAGAGCTGCAGGAGCTCGCGCGCGAAGTTCTCGTTGGGCGTCGAGTTCGCCGCCCCGTTCGGGCAGGTCCCGTTCTCCCCGGGCCGGTTCCTGTCTCGCGTGCACCGATTCAGCCAGTTGTCGAGATACTTCCCCATCGGCGCGCTGTAGATCACGTCTCTCAGGAGCGAACGGTAGCTGAGGAACGCGTTCCTCGACAGCAGGCGCATCCACGGCGTCATCTCCGGGCCGCGGTCGTTCTTGTTGGCGGACACCACGATGATCTGGCTGAGGGCGAAGACCATGCGCTGGCGGAGTTGGTCCTCCCCGTTCGCCATGTTCCGCAGGACGGCATTACGGACGTCGCTGACCCCGTAATCGTTCGTATCCGGTACGACGATGGGGCTTTCGGGCATCGCGAACTGGGCGTTCAGCCACTGCTCGTAGCCCTGCGACATGACCAGGTCCACGTCGGCCTCGGTTGGCCCGAAGGTCGATTGCTCGAGCAGGTGCGCCGCCGTACGCCTGTCGACGCCAGGCCCCTGCCCACGGACAGGAGCCTCGATGTTGCAGATCAGGACAACGGCCACCAGAACTGACAGCCGAAGCGCGGTGCGCCCCTCGACGCGCCATCGCCCGGTTCTGCAGGAATTCCGTAGGTTCATACCCTCACCTGTTCGGATGTCGTCACACGTGAATCCCACTCGCACCAGCGGCTAGGCAGGAGCCATGCCAGCCGACATCCCTCGAAGCTCCTATGAGCCGTGAGATCGCTATCGCTGAACGCATCCATGCCGTGCTGAGAAATCAATGACGCGTGGGGTGCGCGCGCCGAACTACCGGTACGCGACCACGTCATCGTCGGGCTGGGGGTCCCGAGGCGAGTCCGACGTGGCTGGGCCCCGGCCCAGGCTGTATCCCTGGGGCGGGCCGACGCTCGAATTCGCCGACGCAGGATACTACATCCGCCTCGGCCGTGGCGAAAAAGGGGACAGGCGTCTTTTTCCCTGACCCCAGAATCGCGAAGAGAAGGACGCCTGTCGCGACGAAACGGAAGAAAAAGACGCCTGTCCCCTTTTTCGCCGGCCTACGGGGCGAGCAAGTACAAGGCCAGCTCCTCGCCTTCGATCCGTTCGGTGAACTGGAGCTCGAAGGCGGGGTGCTCGCGGAGCTGCTCGCGCACGAGCGCGTACTTCTCGGGGTCGGGCCTGCTGTGCAGGATGACATATCGCACGTCGAGGCGCTGCAGCTCGCGAACGGCCTGATCGTCGGGAAAGCCGAGCGTGCGGCCCAGCATGAGCAGATACGACTGGGGATAGTGGCCGCTGTAACCGGTGACGAGCGGATGCCAGTGCCAGGTCGAGAAGAGCATGTGGCGGGGCACGTCGGTGACGCCGAGCATGTCGAGCCTCGGCCACGGCCATTCCGCGACGACGCCCGGCGGCTGCTCCGCAAGCCATTGATACGTCCGCAGCGGCTCGGTGGGCACCGGCCTGAGCGTCACGGGTACGGAGAGGCTCTCGATCACGACGACAGCCATCGCAACGGCCAGCACCATGCGACGCGCGAACGACGTCCTGGCGAACTCGATCAGGCGTGTCAGACCCATGGCGGCCAGCACGGACATCGCAACCGACACGATGACGAACATGCGGGCCGGCACTCTCAATCCATCGTAGGCCGGCACCCACTCGAAGAAGAATCTGTACAGCAGTCCGTTCAGCCCCAGCGACAGGTCGAAGCCGATGCCCATGAGCACGACATACGCCAGGCGCGCGCGATGCCTCCAGGTCAGCGCGCCCACGACTGCCAGCAGCACGGCCGCCACTCCGGGCATCAGCATGCCTTCCATGGCGTCGATGCCCTCGGCATTGGGCGGGTCGTACACCCAGTTCTCGAACGGCGCGGCCAGGTAGTTGACGAGCGTCGGACTCCAGCGAAGCACTTCCTCCTCGGATCGCACGCCTGTCAGGTCGCGCCCTTTGAGGTACACGAGCGCGTACGGTCCGACCGCGACAGCCGCGACGGCCACAGCAGCAAGCCCGGCGCGAGCCAGAGAGACGAGCTCGGCACGCGGCCGTCCGGCACCGATCACCAGGGCCACAACCGCCAGTGCCGTCACCAGGAACACGGCGTAGTACAGGCAGGACAGCGCCTGCAGGGCGACAAACACCCCCACCATGGCCCCGGCCGACAGCCGCCCGGTCGCGGCCGTACGGTGCAGGGCCCACAGCGCCAGGGGAATCCAGCAGGTCCAGAGCAGCTCGAGCTGCGGATAGTGCGCGAAGCGGTACGGCTGAAACGCGAAGACGATGCCGGCAACCCACGCCCCGCCCTGGCTGGCGCCCAGCGACCGCGCAAGGAGGTACATCGTGCCCCCTGCCGTGACGAACGACAGGAGCACCATCACGTTGTAGACAGTGGTCGGCGACAGCCCCAGCCAGATGAGCGGCGCGCCGAGGACGCCTTGCAGCAGCAGCGCATCCGAGTAGGTCAGCGTGTTCGAAGCGGGATGGAAGATGTTGGCGTCGAAGAGGTGCGCCGGGTCGCGCGGCAACTGGTGGGCGATCCAGGCCAGCCGCCACACGCTGAAGAACGCGTCGTAGTGCCAGCCGACGTGGGAGTTGAGCTGTGCGGCCTGCGGCCAGGTGAGGGCAAGGGTCAGCAGTGAGAACCCGGCGATGACCAGGGTCGCTTCGCGGGCGCGATCGGACACGCCAGATACGGTACCTCACGTCAGTTGGGACCGGCGCGTGCGCGCCAGTGGGACCGCTCGCTCGCGCTCGCGGCAGGCGCGCCTGCGGCGCGTAGGCCTCCGGCAGGATCCCACCGAGCCGCGCAGCGGCGAGGCCCACCGAGCGCGCAGCGCGAGGCCCCGTGTATCCTGAGGCTGTTCAGGAGAGCGGTCATGATCAGGAGATTCATCCCTCGTGTCGCAATTGCCTGCCTGGCGGCTGTCGCGCCGTCCGCACCGGCCGCGGGACAATCGAGCGGCCTGCAACCGGCCGACATCTACCGCCTGCGCTCGGTCGGCGACGTCCGCGTCTCGCCCGACGGGCGCACCGCTGTCTATGCCGTCACGAACAACGACCGGCCGGAGCGCCCCTATTCGCAGGTGTGGCTGCTGGACGTCGCGGCCGGCACCAGCCGGCGCCTCGGGGAGGACGGCGACACGGCCGGCGAGCCGCACTTCTCGCCCGACGGCAGCCGGCTCGCTTTCATCGGGCGCATCGCCGCCGGCTCCGGGCTCATCGTGGCCAACGCCGACGGGTCCGCGCCCGCGCTCATCGCGCCTGTCGAGGGCACCAACCATCCACTGCCTTCCTCCGGCGACCGGATCGCGTGGTCGCCGGACGGCACACGGCTGGCCTTCATCTCCGCCACGCCGGGCCCGGAGGCGGACGCCAACGGCGATCCGATGGTCATCACGCGCTATCTCTACAAGCCGACCGCATCTGAAGGTGGCACGCGCGCCAACGACAACAAGCGGCTGCACATCTTCGTCGCGGACGTCGCGTCCAGGACCGTGCGGCAGCTCACCGACGGCGTCTACTACGAGCACTCGATCGACTGGTCCCCGAAGGGCGACGAGATCCTGTTCGTCTCGAACCGCGGTCCGGACCCGGACCGATTCTTCAACTACGACGTGTTCGCCGTCACCGTGGCCACCGGCGCCGTGCGGCGGATCACCGACACGAAGAGCGCGGAGTACTACCCGCGCTGGTCGCCCGACGGCCGGACCATCGCCTTCAGCGGCACCCGGCGTCCGCTCACCTCCTCCGAGACGACGATGGAGGATACGCATGTGTGGGTGATGGACGCGGACGGGAGCAACCGGCGTGAGGTCGGGACCGCCGACAACCGTCAGGGCCCGCCGCAGTGGTCGCACGACGGCCAGCACCTGTACTTCACCATCCAGGAACGGGGTGACGTGTACCTGATGCGCGCGCCACGGAACGGCGGCGCGCCCGACCGCCTGATCGCGGACCGCGGGACCGTCGGCCGGTGGTCGCTGGCCCATGACGGCACCCTGGTCTACGGCTTCACGACGCCGGACTCGCCGGCGGAGCTCTACGTCCGCACGCCCGCCGAACAGGCGCGTGCCGCCACGCGCCTCAACCAGGAGGTGCTCGGCGCGCGCACGCTGGCGCGCGTGGAGGCCTTGACCTTCCAAAGCTTCGACGGCCTCGAGGTGCAGGCATTCCTCACCCACCCGGTGGGCCTGGCCGCGGGACAGAAGGCGCCGCTCGTCGCGATGATTCACGGCGGACCGCACGGCCAGCAGGGCCCGGGCTTCAACCAGAAGGCGCAGATCTACGCGGCCAACGGCATCGCCTCGCTGATGGTCAACTACCGCGGGTCCACCGGCTACGGGCAGAAGCACGCCGATGCGATCTTCCAGGATCAGAACGGGGGCGAGGCGAAGGACGTACTTGCCGGCGTGGACGCGGCGCTGGCGAAGTTCTCCTGGCTGGACGCCGCGCGCCTGGGCGTCGAGGGCGGCAGCTACGGCGGGCAACTGGCGAACTGGCTGATCACACAGACGGATCGCTTCAAGGCCGCGATCCCCGCCGCGGGGATCTCCAACCTCGTGAGCTTCAACTACATGGCCTACTACCACGACTACCTGGCCGTGGAGTTCGGCGGCTTCCCGCACGAAGCGTTCGCGCCGGCGGACGAGACGCTGTGGCCCAACGCGAGCCGGCCGGCGACGATCATGGATGCACTGTGGGAGCGCTCGCCGCTCCGCTACGTGTCGCGCGTGAAGACGCCGACGCTTTTCCTGCACGGCGAGAACGACAACGACGTGCCGATTGCCGAGGCCGAGCAGTTCTTCATCGCGCTGCTCGACGTCGGGGTGGAGTCCGTGCTGGTGCGCTACCCGCGCGAAGGCCACGGCATCCGCGAGACGCGGCACGTGGAGGACACGATCACGCGCAGCCTCGCCTGGTACGCGAAGCACTTCGGCGAGGCGCCGGCGACGCAACCGCGTTAGCGGCACTCCACCTTCTATCGGTTGTCAGGCTCCTGCCCCAGCCGCGCAGGTCCGGGCGCCGCATAGCCACCCGCGCTCCGTATCACCAGCCCCGTCCCTGGCGAGGCGATCTCCACCTCCCGCCATCCGCCGTCGCGCCTGGAGTTCGTGGACGTGTAGGTCACGATGTAGCGCCGTCGCAGATCGTCGACCACACGCCGGTACTCGTCGCCCAGCTGCGACGCGTCTTCGGGGAAGTACGCGACGCCACCCGATGCCCCCGCCACGCGCTCGAGCCCTTCCCGGTCGACATTCGGGCCGAGGCCAATCGCGTAGACCGTCGTCCCCGTCTCGCGCAGCGCCGCCAGTACCTCGTCGAGCGTGTGGATGCTGCCTGGCGCTGTCCCTGGGTTGTTCTCGTCGCGCCCGTCGGTCATCACCACGATGGCGCGGCGCCCGGGCTGCCGCCGGAGGAAGCCCATCGACTCGTAGAGCGCGTCCCAGAGAGCCGTGCCGCCAGTGGCCTGCAGCGCGTTGATCGCGTTCAGCGTGGGATCGCGCCAGAGGCTCAGCTCCGCCTCGAAGACAACGCGATCCGAGAAGCGCACGAACGTGAGCGGATCGGTGGGCCGCAGGGCCTTCACGAATGTCCGCGCCGCGTCCTTCGCGATCTCGAGCGCCGGCCGCATGCTCCCGCTCCCGTCGAGCGCCATGACGATGGACATCGGCGCATTGGCCTCCTGGAACGACTCGAGCGTCTGCGGGACGCCGTCTTCGGTCACCGTGAGATCCGAGACCGCGAGTGCGGCAAGCGCCTCCACCTCGCCCGATGCGCTGAACTCGATCGTCGGGCGGATGGGCGGCGGCTGCGGAGCGAAGTACCCGTCACGAGCCCTGACGGTGAGTGCGGGATCGGCGACAGCCAGGCGGATCGCGCGGTAGGAGCCGTCCTTCTCCTGGTTGGTGGGCGTGTAGGTGATCAGGTAGCGACTGTAGGCGTCGGCGGCGATCAGGCCATGGATGTCCGGCAACTGTGACTCCCGCATCGGGAAGAACGAGCGGCCGCCCATCTGCGCCGCGATCTTCCGCAGCAGCATCTCACCCTTGAGCGAGATTCCGGCGATGCCGCCGATTCCGACGACGTAGACGGTGGCCTGCAGGCGCTGCAGGGACTTGAACATGGCCTCGATGGCCGTGCGGCTGTGCTCGTCGTAGCCGTCGGTCACGAGGATCACCACCTGCCGGCCTTCGACGCGCGCGAAGGCGTCCGGCAACTCCGCGAGCGAATCCAGGATCGCGGTGCCGCCGGTGGCGCGGATTCCGGAGATGGCATCGGCAATCGTCTGCTCGTCGTTGGTCGGTCCGGTCACGGCTTCGAGGGCGCGGCGGAAGGGAGCCACGACGACCATGTCGCCCCTCCGGAGGCCGGTCGCGAGGCGGCGTGCCGTCGCGCGCACGAGGTCGATGCGCCGGGACATGCTCTGGCTGCCGTCGACGAGCAGCGTGAAGGTCGTCGGCAGCTGCTGCACCTGCACCACGTCGAGCGCCTGCGGAATGCCGTTCTCGAGCAGCGTGAACTCGTCGCGGCCGAGACTCCCGACGTGATGGCCCTCCCCGTCGGTGACGGCCGCCTCGACCAGCACGGATGCGACCGAGGCCTCTTCGATCACTTCGAGCGGCTTCAGCGAGACCGTGTCCTCGACGACTCCCCCACCCGCATCGTCCACTTCGACGCGAATCACGCGGGGTTCGTACGGATTGGCATCCTCCCACTCCGTCATGTACGGCGGACCGTCCTCGTCCACACCGAGCAGCGTGCCGTCCACGAAGAAGCGGACCGGGACCACGCCTCCGGGCGCCGAGGTCACGACCTGCGCGACGACCCGCACGACGCCCGGCACGCCTGTGCGGCCCAGCGGCGATGTGAGACGAATGCTGGATGCGGCGGGCTGCCCTGCGGACGCCGTGGCCATCCCGGCGAGCACGGCAGCGGCAAGCGACACGGACGCGCGGCGGCATCGGGTCACGGTGCGCCTCAGTGGTCGCGGGCCCCGGCCGGGCGCTCGTCCACGAAGTAGCTGTCGCAGGCGAGCGAGAGCAGCCGCGGCGTCAGGCGCCGGGGCTCGCCCAGGTACTCGGCGAGCGAGACCGACTGCTCGATCAGGTCACGGGGGTGGCAGCCGCGCAGGGCCAGCCCGCGACGCCGCGTGATGTCGGTCACGAGCGTATCGACGATGGACTCCTCGTAGTCGAGGCCAAGCCGCAGGCAGTAGCGCTCGAAAATCTGCTTGAAGTCGTCGATCGTCGGGCCCTCGGCGAACACCTTGTAATGGATGCGGCGCAGGAATGCCTCGTCGACCAGCTCGGCCGGCTCGATGTTCGTGGCGAACACGATGAGCACGACGAACGGGACGGGCATCTTCTGGCCGGTCTGCAGTGTCAGGTAGTCGATGCGGGTCTCGAGCGGCGTGATCCATCGGTTGAGGAGCGCGATGGGCGAACACTTCTGCCGCCCGAAGTCGTCGATGACGAGCACGCCGCCATTGGCCGTCAGCTGCACGGGCGCCTGATAGAACTTCGACGTGGTTCCATAGGACAGGTCCAGCGACTCGAGCGAGAGCTCCCCGCCGACCGTCACGAGCGGCCGGCGGCAGCGGACCCAGCGGGCATCCGGAGCGTGCTTGGTGTCGATGGCCTGATCGGCCCGATCGGCGTCGTCCAGGCTCCAGTGGTGCACCGGGTCGAACACCTGGACGGTGTGGCCGTTGCAGTCGATGGCGTACGGCACGGCGATGTCACCGTCCAGCAGGTGCTGGATCGACTGCGAGATGACGGTCTTGCCGTTGCCTGGCGGACCGTACACGAAGATCGAGTGGCCGCCGTTGATGGCCGGTCCGAGCTGATCCAGCACTCTCGCGTTCAGCACGAGCTCCCGGAACGCCATCCGCACGCGCGCGCGCGTGGCTGTCCGTGGGACCGCGTCGGCATAGGCCTGCATGTATGCCTCGTACTGATCGAACAGCACCGGCGCCTTTCCCACGTAGTGGGTCCGCTCCATGAAGAGGTGTGCGCGTTCGCGTCCCGCCGAGGTGATGCGATACAGGTACGCCGGACCCGCCACGAGGCCGCTGCCGGCCACTTCGACGAGGTGCACGAGCTTGAGATGCTGGAGCACGGGCTCGATCACGGAGTACTGGAGCCCGAGCTTCTGTCCCAGCTCGGCGCCCGTCAGCCCGCCGGAGAAATGGAGCGTCTTCAGCAGGAGCTCGAGGACGAGGTCGAACGGCAGGCCCGACTCGTCGAGCGTGTGCGGAGCGCGCGGGAACCCCACAAGGTCTTCGTTGCCGGCGCGCACGATCGGCGACGGGATCATTGCCGCGACTCCTGAGGGGTGCGAGGCGCGCGGCGGCCCGCCCGAATGGCATCCGCCTGGCGGCATTGGCCGATGGCCTCGCGCGTCCGTCCATCGGCGAGGCTCAGGCGGCACAGGTTGTCGAACGCATAGGCGGCGCCCGGATCGAGTCGAGCGGCCTCCTCGAAGCGCCGCCGCGCGTCGTCGCGATGCCCGAGCTTGACGAGCAGCGTGCCCAGCGTGTTGTGCGCCGGCGCCCAGTCGGGCGCCAGGTAGACGGCCTGGTAGGCGTCGGCCAGGCCCACGCCGGGATATCCCCAGTCCCTCCAGAGCCGTGCCAGCGCATCGTGTACGGCCGGGTCGGGCCCGTTCAGACCGAGGCTGGCCGACAAGTAGTCGTAGGCCGCATCCATGATGCCCAGTTGGCGGTAGGCGCGCGCGACCTGCAGGTGGTGCTCGGCCGTCGGCTGAAGCGCCACTCTGACGAGCGCATCGCGCAGCGCGGGATCGGTCGATTCGATCGAGGAGAGGGCGCTCGACATCCGCGAGACGCCGCCCCTGATCGATGCGTGGTCGAGGGGGCTTGCCCCTGTCGACGCACGCGAGGCAGACGGCCGCGGACCACCCAAATCCACGGCCGGCGTACCTTGCCGGATGAAGCGCGCCGCCAGTGTCGGCGCGGCAGCTGACGCGCAGCCACCGGCCGTCACTGCGACCCCGAACGCGACAAGGAGGCGAAGGCCAACCACGTGGTACTACGAGCTCCTGCTGATGCGATCGCTGCGGCGCTTGAAGTAGAGCAGCAGCAGGATCCCGCCGACCACGAACATGCCAGTTTGCCAGATTTCCAAGACACCCTCCTCTCGAATGACCTGTTTGACGACGCGAACGACCTGGACTGTGGACTACTGTCCTCCCCATACGAACTGCCTGAAGATCCGCACCATGGATGGGCCCAGCACCACGACGTAGAACGCCGGGAACAGGCAGAACACCAACGGAAAGAGCAGCTTGACCCCAAGCTTGGCGGCCTGCTCTTCCGCCCGCTGGCGGCGCCTGGTGCGCGAGGTCTCGGCATGCGTGCGGAGCGCCTGGCCGACGCTCGTGCCGAAGCGGTCGGTCTGTACTAGCATTGCCACGAGCGATCGCACCTCGTCCACCTTCGTGCGCTCCGCACAGTTCTTGAACGCTTCGAGACGCGGCTTGCCCGCACGGGTCTCGGCCGAAATCAACTCCAGCTCGTGGGCCAGCGCCGGGTACGGGAGCGCGAGTTCCTCGGCCACGCGGTTTAGGGCCTGGTCGAGGCCCGATCCCGATTCGATGCAGACAATCAGGAGATCGATCGCGTCGGCGAGGCCGTTTCGAATCTCCTTCTTTCGAGTCTCGATCGCCCGCCCGAGCCACAACGTGGGAACGTAGTAGCCGAGCGCCGCCGCAACGGCGGCTGCCACGAGGCGGAGCGGTCCTCCGCCCCAGGCGAACACCACGACGAAACCTGCGATCGGGATGAGCGTCTGCGCCAGCCCGAAGAGCGTCGCCGGCCAGGTGCCGTGATAGCCGGCGCTCGCCATGAGGCGCTCGATGCGCCCCATCTCGCTCGGCGACTTGGGCACAAACGAGCGGATCCGCCTCCCGAGTGGCGACAGCGACTCGCCGACCAGCGGTTGACTGGTCGCCGCGAGCATCGGCGACGGCGCGGCAATGTCCGACAGACGACGCTCGACCACGTGCTGATCGGTCAGCAGCCACGCGCCGGCGGCGGTGGCCGTCGCGACGGCCACGAAGAAGAGCACGATCGGGGCAAGGACCTGCACGTCCATGGCTCAGTACTCGATCCTCACGAGGCGGGAGATGGTCACCGTCCCGATAATCTGCAGCGTCACCGCGATGAGGACCAGCCGCACGCCGAGGGGGTCCTCCCAGAGAATCCGCATGAAGTCCGGCGAGAGTGCGAAGAGCACGGCAGCCAGCGCCGGCGGCAGGCACGACAGCACCCAGGCACTGATACGGCCGTGCGCGGAGATGACCCGGATTTGCCGTTTCAGCTTGAACCGCTCGCGCATCACGCTCGAGAGGTTGTCCAGCACCTCCGAGAGATTGCCGCCCGACTCGCGCTGTGTGAGGACGGCCGTCACGAAGAACTTCGCATCGAGCACCGGAACGCGCCGGGCCATCGCGCGCAGGGCCTCGGGCAGCGACATCCCGAAGTTCTGTTCGTCGTACAGGCGCTTGAACTCGCTGCCGACCGGCGCGGGAATCTCGTCCGCCACCATACCCAGTCCCGTGGTCAGGGCGTGGCCGGCGCGGAGCGCCCGCGAGATCAGATCGATGGCTTCGGGGAATTGCTCCTCGAACACATGCAGCCGCGCCTTCCGCTTGTGATTCACGTAAGCGAACGGCAGGGTCGCCCCGCCCACCGCCAGGACCAGGCCCAGAACGAAGAACTGCAGCACGAACCAGCCGACCACGAAGCCAACGGCGGCGCCGAGCGCGCTCGCCAGCAGGAAGACGCCCACGGTCAGGCGCATCCCCGACTCGACGAGCAGGCGCTGCAGCGCGCCGGCGATCTGACCACGGTTGAGCAGGCGGTCGAACGCCGGAATGGCGCTGAGACGGTCGGGTGCATTGACGATGCTCGGAGCGGCCGTTCGTGGCTCGCCGGGGTCCAGCCGGCCGAGGGCCGCAGCCTTCTCCCTCGCTTCGGGCACGAGCACGAGCAGCCAGTAGCTGCCCAGGATGAGCAGCGACGACACGGCAAAAGTGAGCAGGACGAGTCCCACGATGGCCTCCCTACTGAACCGCCTGTCTGTGCTCGAAGAGCGCGGGAGGCATCGGGAAGCCCGCGGTCTGAAGAGCCTGAGCACACCGTGGACGAATGCCGGTCGCGCGGAACTGGCCCGTCACACGGCCGTCCGGCGTGAGGCCCGTACGATCGAAGAGGTAGATGTCCTGCATCGTGATGACGTCCTGCTCCATCCCGGTGATCTCCGCAATCGCGGTCACACGCCTCTTGCCATCCGACAGGCGCGTCAACTGCACGACGAGGTTCACCGCGGAGGCCACCTGCTGCCGGACGGCCTTGTCCGGGATGTTCAGATCGGCCATGGCCACCATGGTGTCGAGACGGTACAGCGCGTCACGCGGGCTGTTGGCGTGGATCGTCGTCAGGCTGCCGTCGTGTCCCGTGTTCATCGCCTGCAGCATGTCCAGCGCCTCCTCCCCGCGCACCTCGCCCACCACGATGCGGTCGGGCCGCATGCGGAGGGCGTTGATGACGAGCTGCCGCTGCCGCACCGCGCCCTTGCCCTCGATGTTCTCGGGCCGGGTCTCGAGCCGCACGACGTGCCGCTGCCTCAGCACCAGTTCGGCGGCGTCCTCGATGGTGACGATGCGCTCCCGGTCGGAGATGAAGCTCGAGAGCACGTTGAGGAACGTCGTCTTGCCCGCGCCGGTGCCGCCAGACACCACGATGTTCAGGCGCGCGCCAACAGCCGCCTCGAGAAACGTCAGCATCGGCTCGGTCAGCGACTGACGATCCACCAGGTCTCTGGCCCCGAGCTTGTCCGTGCGGAACCGGCGGATCGAGAGCACGGGGCCGTCGAGCGCCAGAGGCGGAATGACGGCATTGACACGCGAGCCATCCTCGAGCCTAGCATCGACCATCGGGCTCGATTCGTCGATCCGGCGTCCGACGGAGCTGACAATGCGCTCGATGATGCGCAGCAGGTGCTGGTCGTCCTTGAACACCAGTTCGGTCGGCTCGAGGCAGCCGTCACGCTCGACGAAGATCTGGTCGGCCCGGTTCACCAGGATGTCCGACACGCCGGGGTCGGCCAGCAGCACCTCCAGCGGGCCAAGGCCGAAGAGTTCGTGGAAGACGTCGGTGATGAGCGTCTCGCGCTCGAACAGGCTGAGCGGCGTGCTGTGCGTCTCCGTGTCCAGCAGGCCGATGATGAGCCCCCGGATCTCCGGCTCCGCCTGCGCGCGGCCCACGCGGTTGAGACGCTCGAGGTTCAGCCGGTTGAGGAGCGTGCGGTGGACCTTCTCCTTGAGGTCCTGGTAGTGCACACGGCGGACGTCGACGGCGCCGTTGAGGCCGGAGCGGGGCTGTTCGGTCGTATGCGCCATGTGACAGAGATCCTCGATCCGCGGTTACTTCCGCACGGCGAAACGGCTGAACAGCCCGCCCTTCGCCGGTTCCCTGGACGCCGGCGCCAGGCCCGCCAGGTCCCGGGCGAACTGGTCGAACGCGCTCGCCAGCCGGCTGTGGTTCTGCAGGATGAGCGGCTCGCCGCGGTTGAGCGCCCCGATCGACGTGCGATAGTCGCTCGGGAAGACGTACTTCACCGGCCCGCCAAGCACCCGTTCGACGTCCGAATGGCTGATGTCGGCCTCTGGATCGAAGCGGCTCAGCGCAAGCCGTACACGCTCGGCGCCGCAGCGCTGTCGCAGGCTGACGGCCAGACGGCTGGCGCTGCGAAGCGTGGTCAGTTCCTGATTGGCCACGACCACGATGCTCGATGCCACGTCCACGGCCTCCAGCATCGCGAGATCGGATCGCGGGCAGTCGAGCACCACGTAGTGATAGATCGTCGCGGCAAACTCGATCAGGTGTCGCATGCGCCGGACATCCACGGGTTCTGATGGCGATCGGCCCGACGATCCGAGAAGGTCGGGACCGGCCCTCGTCGGGGTCACCAGGCCCTTGAAGTAGCTCTCGTCGAGCCGATGGATGTTGTCGATCGCATCCAGGACCGAGAAACGGGGGTCCGCACCGAGGAAGACGGCAGCGTCACCATGGGCCAGGTGCAGATCCATGAGCAGCGTGGGGAGTCCTGTCGCGGTACGGAGCGCCGTCGCGAGATTGACGGCGACGGTCGTGCTGCCGACGCCGCCTTTGGCGCCGAGCACGGCCAGCGTACGGCCCAGCATCGGCCGGATGGTGTGGCGCGCCACGCGTGTGATGGCCGCGGCCAGCTCGTCCAGATCGACCGGCTCGACGACCCATTCGCTCACACCTGCGCGCATGGCCTCCAGCATCTCGGTGGGCTCGAGCGAGCGCGCGATGATGACGACGCCGGTGGCCGGGAACTGCTTCTTGAGCTGCCCCACCTCTCGCGGCAGCCGCTCCAGCATGCGGACGTCCACGACGAACGCGTCCGGGCCCTTCGATCCGAGTGGATGCGCGGTTTCGAGCCCAAGGAGCGACACGTGCGTCGCCCGAAAGCCCCGCTCCCTCAACCCGAACAGCAGGTCGCGATCGTCAGGCCCGACAAACGAGACAGCAAGCGACACCGGCATCACCTCACCAGCGCGAAGCTGACGACGAACGCCGCGCCTGGCGTGCTGCTGGTCCGCTCGCGAGGCACGGAGGGATAGGCCGTCAGGTATCCGACCACGCTCGATCCCTGCAGGCGATCCACGAAGAAACCCACGACCTTGACGACGGAGATCTCGGCGTCGCCATGCGCGGTGCCGGCGTTGTAGACATCCGGGTCGTAGACGGGGATGGCGACCAGCCGTGGGCTCCTCGAGCAGGCGCCAGACGCCATGCAGCCGCCTTGAATGCCGCCCTGGCCTCCGTTCAGACCGGTATTCCAGCTCGCACCCGGGTCCTGCGCGATCAGCGCCGCCGCGCCCTGGCGCGTCTGATTGACGGTCGCGCTCTCGTCGACGTTCAGGGAGGCGCCAGGGCCGATGAGTGTCGGGTTGCAGGAGTCGATGTCGTCGCCATAGTTGCCCTCGCCCGGCGTGAGCTCGACCGGCCGGAACCGGCCAGGGGTGATCGGGTCAACCTCGTCGCCGAAGCTCAGGACCAGGCGCAGGCCGACATCGCCGCCGCCAGAGCCTGTCAGGTCGCGTGCAAACCCCGTCCCGAGGCCGCCGTTCACGGCTCCAGGCCCCGGTGCCTGGTAGAAGTCGGCCGGGCTCAGCACCTGGCCGCGACTGGGGCCGCCTTGTGCATAGCGCTCGAATTCGTCCTCGTCGCTCCACCCCGGCGGCCCCTGATCGTTGCGGTTCTCAATCCACTTGTCGGCAATCGCCCACGGCTTGACGCAGTCGGCCGCGTCGCCGAAGAGGACTTCGGCGGTTGCCGTCGCGCGCACACCCTGACTGGCGACACCGGCGATCTGACCGAAGAACGTCGGCAGCGGGTTTCCGCCGGCGCGCTGGTTGCGGAACACGTCGACGCGAATGCACGCGTTCGTTCCGGCGCCAGGCGATCCGGGCGGACACGAGGGAAACGTCACATCCGCAGGCGTCACGTCCGGCGGCGCTCCCCAGATCGGATTGTGTGCCGCGGCATCGAGTGCGCTCTGACGGGCGATCGCCTGGTCGTCCACGTCCACGAAACCCATCGAGACGGCGCCGGCCATGGCGGCCGCATCCGCGGCGTTCTGGGCCTGCCGCCGCGCGGACCAGAGCACGCCGTAGTCGATGACGAACGTGCTGAACCCGATCAGGCCGATCATGGCGACCGCTACCTGCACCAGGACGGCGCCACGATCCGATGCCGCGCGACAGGGCCGACTCGTCATGACCGCTCGTGCCCTCCTAGCGATCCTGCGGCGCAGGCGGTTTGCGGACGACGCCGGGCGTCGACGGCGGCTTGCCGGTCCGCGGCGATCCCTCGGGCGCATCGGAGAGCTCGGTCGGTGGCCTGCCCTCGTCGCCTTCCGGGTCGATGAAGTCGCCCGGTCGGGTCGGCAGCATCGGGACCTCGTCGGGATCGAGCGCCCGGACCAGGCGCGGCGTCACGAGCACCATCAGCTCCGTCTGTTCGGCGCGTTCGGCCTTGCTCTTGAAGAGCGTGCCGATGATCGGCAGCCTGCTCAGGATCGGGATGGCCTGCCGGTCCGTCTGCGAGATGTTGTTCATCAGGCCCGCGATCGCGAACGACTGGCCGTCGCGCAGCTCCACGTCGGTCTCGGCGCGTCTGGTGTTGAGCGCGGGGATACGGAAGCCGGACAGGATGATGCCGTTGTTGAAATCGAGCGAGCTCACTTCGGGCCGGAGCTTCAACCGGATGACGTCGCCGGCAATCGTCGGGCGAAACGTCAGGCGGATGCCGAACTCCTTGTACTCCACGCTCACCTGCCCGCTCACGCCCTGCACGATCGGAATCGGAATCTCGCCGCCGGCCAGGAAGCTGGCCTCCTCGCCGTTGTAGGCAATCAGGTTGGGCTCCGCCAGGCTCTGCAGGAAACCGCGTCCCTGCAGCGCCTTCAGGACGGCGCCAATCCCTTCCTCCCGCTGGAAGAAGAACAGGTTGAGGAAGTCCGAGAACTCCAGGCCGCCCAACCCTCCCCCATCGTCGATATCCGGCGCCTGAAACTGCTGGGTGGTGGAGCGGGACGTGAAGTTCGTGCGCGTCGTGAAGATCGTCAGGCCGGCCTGCAACAGGGCATTCCGGTTGACCTCCGCGAAGCGCACCTGCAGCATCACCTGCTTGCTGGGCGATCCGCTCGGCAGCTGCAGCATGTTGACGACCGATGCCTTCGGCAGGGCCGCACGCGAGATCTCGGCAGCGCGGAGCATCACGTCGTTGCTCGACACCGCTCCGGACAGGATGACCGCCTCGTCGGTGACGCCGACATTGATGTCCTCGCCGGGAAAGAGCTGCTGGAGGTTCTGCTGCAGCGTGCTGACACCGCTGTCCACGACGATGTCGTAATGCCTGCGTGCGTCACCGCCCCAGACGATCAGGCTGACCGTGCCTGCCCCCTTGCCGTCGACGAGCACCTCGCGCGGCTTGACGACGACGGCATCGGCAATGGCGGGGTCGGTGACCGCAATGCGCGTGATGTCGAAGTCGGTCAGTAACACCGTGGAACGGCCGGCGGTGAGGAGCACCCGCTCGGCGGCGTCAACCGACGGCGCGCCTGCCGCGGGCGCCTGCGCATGGAGAGCCGGCACCGCGAGCACCAGCGCCAATGCGGCGGTCGCACACGCCGCACGCGCGGAGAAAGGGCCGCAAAGGCTCACTTGATCACCTCGTTCGTCCGCTTGGCCGCACGGATGGTCTCGACCGAGTAGGCGGCGGGTACCGGTACGGGCGGTGGAGGCGGATCCGGGCGGGGGCGGGGCGCGGCCTTCGTGACGGGCGCCGGCTCCGGCGCGCCCATGAGAGCGGCCATGCGGGTGCCCTTCGTCTCGGTCGGCTCGGTGTCGAGCGGGTTCCGCAACGTGAGCATGATGCTGCCCTCGGACGACGCGAGGGCAATGCGCTCGGCATCGCCGGGCGTCACCAGCAGAGTCACGACCGTGCTTGGGACGGGCTTGGCGTCGCTGGCCTGATCCTGGTCGAACTTGGTGCCGGCCGTCAGCACCTGCACATTGCTCACGACGACACGGGACAGGCTGTCGTCGCCCCGCCGGCTCGAGATCGTGACCACGACGTCCACGCGCGTGCCGGGAACGACAAAGCCGGCGACGCCGATGACCTCATTGACCTTCACGGAGATTGCGCGCATGCCCGCGGTAATCGTGGGCGGGAGCCCCGCGCCGGCCTCGGGCACGGCCACCTTGGCGGGTGTCAGCGGCTCGTTCTCGACGACCGGCGCGATGAGGCCGCGATTGACGACCTCTGCGATCGTGCTGTAGCCGCCGGCCACGGGACTGCCGGCCGGCCACGCGGCCAGGCGGACGTCGGCAGCGGTGAGCATCGTGCCGACCGGAAGCGGCCGGGCCGCGACCGCCACCGCGTAGCTGCTGACCTCGACCTCGCGCACCGGAATTCTCTCCACCGCCCGGTACACGAACAGCGTCGCGACACCGGCCACGAGAATGGACAGGGCGAGCACGATGAGGGTTCGACTGTTGCGGTTCATGGGATCGGCCTTTTACGGGAGCGTCTGCATGCGCATGGTGGACCGCGCGGTGAGCGTCACCGACGTGGCGGAGGTCCCGCCAACCAGCGCCGCCAGCGGCGAGATGTACGCCAGGGGATAGACGTGCGTCACCGTCACCTCCCTGCCGGGCCATGGGTCACCGGTGGCACCGGGCAACATCACGGGAGCGACCGTAGCCTCGACCTCGCCATCGACGCCGCCGTTCTGCGCGTACGCCTGCGCCCGGGCAATGCCGTCGGCCTCGGTGTACCCCGGCAACGTTGCGACGCGCGCCCCTTCGGCAGCGGCGTTGGTCAGCACGACGTACCGCTGGAAGAGAAAGCCGAACTCGACAATGCCGAACATCAGCAGGAGGAGCAGCGGAGTGACGAGGGCCATCTCGATGACCTCGGCGCCGCGCTCCGACCGGAAGCCAACTCTGGTCACAACCGCCATAGGGTCACCAGGACGCCGGCCAGGATTGGAATGGCGTACGGCAGTCTGAGGCCCGTACCCGCGTCGAGTGTCAGTGCCGGCAGGGGTCTGATCCCCGTCAGCCACCAAGAGGTCAGCAACTCGCGCACGTTTGCGAGCGCCGTCCTCGTATAGCCGGCACCGAGAGAAACGAGAATGGCCATCACGCCTCCCGCGATCGCCCCGTAGAGCGCGACATGAATCGTGGGCTGCCACCCGAGCCACGCGCCGAGCGCCGCCATGAGCTTGACGTCGCCCGCGCCCATCGCCCGCAGCGCGAAGAACGGGAAGAAGACGACGAGCCCGGTCAGGAGGCCGATCGCCGACGCGGCAAACCCCTGGCCCCCGGAGAGAACAGCGTGTGACAGCAGGCCAAGCACTGCCGCGGCAAGGGTCAGCGCGTTTGGAACGCGAGCACTTCGGATGTCGGTGGCGGCCGCGCTGCCGGCCAGCACGACTGCCGCCACCTCGAACAGCGTCACGAGCCGGCTCCAGGTTCCGGCGTCTCCCACAGGCTCTGCGCATCGCCGTCAAGCGCCCGATACGCGTCGCCGATCAGCCCGACAATCACCGGCCAGATTGCGATGCCAGACAGACCGATGGCCGCCGTGAGCAGCGCATACTCGATCACGTCCTGACCTTCCTCGCACACGAGGAGTCGACGCAGTAGTCCGGCCATCGTTGCCTCCGGGACAGGGACCTCCCGGCAGCGCCCGGAGGACGTCCTCAATCGCGGGAGCTACGGCGCAAGCGTCGCGACCCTGGCCTGGATCCGGGTGTAGGCGTCGCCGATGGCCGCGCCGAAGCCCGGGATCAAGGGAATGAGTACGACAGAGATTCCGGCCGCCAGCAGGGCGTACTCGATGACGTCCTGGCCCTGCTCTTCGCGAACGAGTCGTTTGAGAAGCTGGCGCATGTCACGCTCCACGGTTCAAGGAGGGGTCCTGTTTCCCGTGGCCGTGTGCCCCTGGTCACCCGCGGCCGCGGACGAACGAGCGAACGGACGTCGATCGTCGGGTTCTCCGGGGACAATCCGACTGGGCGCCACTTCAGCAATCGCAGTACCGTTTTTGTCGGCCGACCGAACCAGACGTCAAGCCGAAGGCGAATAAGGACTTGACCGTTGTCCGATCCCCGCTCGGATGACGTGACGCATGTGAAGTCACCCCGCGTCTTGACTTCGGTCTGCACCGGGCGCGACAGTCGGGTGAGTACGCGGGCGGTCGGGCTCCGTCGCCGTCGAGCCCCCCTCGCACGCCTCAGGCAGCTGCACGATCACCCGATCGCCGCGCACGAGCGACACGCGCCGGACCATCCCGGCAGGCAGTTCCAGGATTGCGAACGCCGTCAGCGCGATGACGATCCGATTGGGTGAGACGCCTTCCTTCACCTTCACCACGCGCCCGTCGGGCGCGAGGCCGACGATGTCCAGCGGGAAGCGCATGCCGAAGGTATGCACGCCTTGTGACGGCGCGATGACGAGGCCCGTGCCATCGGCCAGGCCGTCGCGCCCGAGGAGGCCGCGCCGGCGCGAGGTCGAATCGAAGGCGCCTTCGAGTTGCGCGACGATCGATTGTCCCGTGCGTTCGACCTGGAGACCGACCGGGCCCGCCGCCTCGAGCATCGGCGTCAGGAAGTGGCGCATGGTCCACGCGGACTCGGCCCGACGACGCGCAGGCACGCCGTGATCGAAGACAGCACGGTCTGCCGTCGTGCAAACGCCGTGCGCGCCCTCGATGATCCGCGCGCCGCGTTCGAGTGGCATCGACCTGCGACAAGTCCGGGGAGGGTTTGACAATAGTCTTCCCCGGATGCGCGTTGGCGGATGTCTTGCGTGCCCGGCAGCCCGTAGCGCTTCGCCTCGCGCGGCTACGGCGTCACCGGAATCCGCAGCATGTAGGCGACGGGCCGGCCATTCCTGAAAGCGGGCCGGAACTGCCACGCCTTGGCCGCCGCAACCAGCATCCGATCGTTCAGGCTGAGCTCGCCTGTGGACCGCAGGCGAACCTGTGTCACGACGCCTTCGGCGTTGATGACGAGCTCGATCTGCGCGTAGCTGGGTTCGCTGTCCGACCGTGGCTCGCTCGGCATTTGAGGGCGAATCATGACCGGCGGCACGACGTCGGAATCCTCCACCGAGTACATGCGATCGCCGGCGATCTCCGCCGCGCGATCCTCCGCTGGAGGCCGGGGAAGCGGGGCAGGCACAGGCGCATCACTCGCTGGCGGTTCGATGGGTGTCGGCTCGGGAGCCTCGGGGATCCCGATGGGCTCAGGAACGATCGCTGGCAAGGCGGCTGTCAGCGCAACGGGCCGGGACGATGGGAGTTCCCTGATCGGTGATGGCGCCGGCTGTCGTCGACGCCGTTGCTCGACGCGCGCGGCCGGCGGGTCGGCCTTCGTGGCCTGAATCTCCGGCAACGCCGCGGTCGCACGATCCGGCACGGGCGGCGGAGCGGGCGACGTCATGATCCGAGGTGATGCCACGCTCGGATGCGATGTCACGCTCGGAGGTGATGCCACGCCGGGAGCCGGATCGCTCGACGTCAGGCTGGGTGCAGGCGCCGCATCTGCCGCCTGCATGGTCGTGCCCGCCGTCGATCGACTCAGCACGAACCAGGCGACCGTCAGGAGAAGGGCGGCCACGATGATGCTCGCGGCGACAGCTGCCGCCTGCCGCAGGCGAATCGGAATCGCGGGCAGGGCCCACAGTCGGCGGAGCCGGTTCACGCTGGCGATCGGCGCGATCGTCTCCTCGCGCAGTCGCTCTATTGCGTGCCGTGCCTCGTCGTCGGCCGCGGCCGCGATGCCGCGGGCCGCCAGCGCCGCGATGACCTGCTCGGGATTGGGGCGGGCAAAGAAGGCGAGGTCGTGCAGCGGCTGGCCCGAAGCCGTATCGTCTTCGGACGGAAAGTCCAGGAGCACGTCGTCGCTCTCGGGTTGTTGCGCGGCGACAAACGCCCTCAGCTCCTCCGGCGTGCTCTCACCCTCGAGCAGCGCCGCGAGGAGGGAGAAGATCGGGGTGCGGAGTCCGCCGCTCTGACCGTGCCCGCCGACAATCTCGACCACGCCGGCAGTGGTCACATGGCAGGTGTCCATCGTGGCACGGCTGCCGGTCGCAAGCGACACGTCCCCGGCGGCACACGCCACCGCCACCGCCTCCTGCCATGAGATGGATAGCTGCAGTTCGCGAATTCGCGCCAGCGAGATCCTGGTCGGCTGCATGACTGGAGCCTTCCCAACAGTGCACGCGGCGTGCCAACGAAACTGACGGCGCGCCGCACGCCGGCCTCAGGCGGCCGGAAACGCCTTTCCGAACGCCCGCCTCTGGTCGAGATTGCCAATCATGACCAGCTCCCCCCCAGGCGGGAGCAGGGTCGACGAGTGAATCTCGGTGACGAACCGGCCACCGTCCTGCAGTCCAAGGACGACCAGCCCGGTCAGGGAGCCGATTTGTCCGTCCGCCAGCGTCCGGCCTTCGAGCTGGCGCGGCACCCGCACCGTGAAGAGGTCCACCCCCTCGGCCAGGATCACCAGCTCGTGTCCCTTGAGCAGCGAGAAGACCGTCTCGGCACCCAGCGATGCGTAGCTCAGGACGAAATCGGCCCCGGCACGATGAATCGCCTCGATGTTCCGCTCGTAGGTCACGCGGCTGACAATGCGCGCATCGGCGCGGAGGCGCCGGCAGAACACGGCCAGGTAGATGTTCATCGCATCGTCGTTGGTCGTGAGCAGGATGGACGAGGCCTCACCGAGCCCGGCCGCTTCGAGCGTGCGCCGATCGGCCGCGTCACCCTCGATCAGGCGATCGGCAAGGCCCCGCATCTGCTCCAGCGAGCGCTGGTCGCGGTCCACGACGTGCGTCGGCACGCCGTGCTGGTTCAGATAGGTCGCCGCCGCGTAGCCGACCGCGCCGCTCCCGATGATGACGACAGGCCGCAGCGTGTCGTCCCCCGGCGGCAGTCGGTCGTTGAGGGCCTGCACCTGCACTTCGGACCCGGCGAGCACCAGCACCACGTCCGGATCGATCACAGTGAGCGGATACGCCGGCAGGAGTCGCCCGCGCTTCCACACGCCGAGAATGCTCATCCCGATCGTCTCGCGGAGCCGGGTGTCCTTGACGACCATGCCGGCAAAGGGCGTGTCGCCCGCGGGGATCTCCGCGATGCAGAGCGTCTTGTACCGCCCGACGATGCGGGCTTCGCGCAGCCCCGTGTCCGCGCGGCTCGCGAGAAACTCCCCGAGCTGACGCTTGAGCGGGAGCACGTTCGTGGCGCCGCTCAGCTGCAGGATGTCGACCGCGTCGTCGCCCTCGGCGACCGCCGCGATGGGCACGTCTGCCGAAACCTCTCGCACGGTGAGCGTGATGCTGGTGTTGGTCGTGTCTTCGCGATTGGCGAACACCATGCGGGCGCGATCGGCAGCGGCCAGCCGATAGGTCTCGCTGCCGTCGACGTCTCCCGTCACGACGGCAATGCCATCCGAGCTGCGCTGCACGGCGACCGCCGGCTCCGGCTCGATCACGACGTACGGGATGGCGGCGGCCCTGAGGCGCTCCACCAGGCCGACGGCAATCGCGTCGTACTCGGTGATGATCACGTGGTCGCGCACGTCGGGCTTGACCGCTCGCGGCGCGCCCATCCGGACCTGGGCCTCGAGCCACGGTGCGTAGAACAGCTGGATGAACAGGAACGGCAGCATCACGAGCAGGAACACCACGCCGGACAGCAGCACGACGACGCTGAACACGCGGCCGACGTCCGACGCGAACGCGATGTCACCGAAACCGAGCGTCGTCATGACCGTGAGGGTCCAGTAGAAACCCGTGAACCACGAATGCTCCTGGCCCTCGGCCCGGGCCATGATGACGTGGAAGAGCATCGCGTAGAGAGTGACGAGCGCGGACAGGAAGAAGAGGTACCGCGCGAGGGCCCCGAGATTGACGCGCGCCGTGCGATCCGAGAAGAAATAGCCGATCTGGCTCGAGAGGAACTTCATTGCGCGGTTGGGAGCATAACCCGAGCGGGCCGGCGGCCGGCTGGATCGGGAAGTGAGAAGATGGACGTCATGGCCTGGACGCTGCTCGTCATTGCGGGAATCCTCGAGATCGTGTGGGCCGTCGGTCTCAAGTTCACCGATGGCTGGACGCGGCTCGTCCCGAGCCTGGTGACCCTGGTGGCGCTCGTCGTGAGCTTCGTGCTGCTCGCCCAGGCCATGAGAACGCTGCCGGTCGGCACGGCTTACGCCGTCTGGACGGGCATTGGCGCGGCCGGGGCGTCGGTCGTGGGCATGGCCGTGCTTGGCGAACCCGCAACACCCGCGCGGATCCTGTGCCTGCTCGTCATCGTCGCGGGCATTGTCGGGCTGAAGGTGACGAGTTGACCCGACCCGAAGTCCAGGTCCGCGCGGCGCGGGAGGACGAGATGGAGGCCGTGCGCGGCATGGTCGAGGAGTACCGCGCGTGGCTGAAGACGGACCTGACATTCCAGGCGATCGACGAGGAACTGAGCCACCTGCCGGGCCAGTACGCGCCGCCCGAGGGGGCGCTGCTTGTCGGACTGGTCGGCGGACGCCTGGCCGGCATGGTCGCCTGCCGGCGCCACGCCCCACGCATCTGTGAGATGAAGCGGCTCTACGTCAGCCCGGACGCACGTGGGGCCGGCCTCGCGCGGGCGCTGGCCGCGGCGCTGATGGACGAAGCACGCCGGCTCGGATACCGGGAGATGTATCTCGACACGCTCCCGGTCATGGGCGCCGCGCAGGGCCTGTACGAATCCCTGGGCTTCCGGGATATCGAGCCGTACTACGACACGCCCATTGCCGGGACGCGCTTCATGGCCAGAACCTTGTGAAGCCGCGGGCTGGCCGGCCGTCAACCCCCTGACGCTGGCCCGGTCCCGACACGGTCCCGCGACTCCCGCGTGGGACTGCCGATAGAATTGGAGAGAACCGATGCCGGGCCGTCTCCACATGCTTGCGCTGGTGCTGGCCGTCCTTGCTCCTGCTGTCGGGGTGTGGACCCAGCAGGCACCGCCCGCGCTGACCGTGCTCTCGAGCGAAGGCCGGCGCACGCTGCCGCTCGCCGTCGTCAACAACCAGGACTACGTGGCGGTGGACGACCTGGCTGCCGTCTTCGGCACCTCGGCGCGGGAAGTCGCCGGCGGGCTGACCATTACCGTTCGCGGCCGCACGATTGTCGTGACCGCCAATCAAGACCTGGTGTCGGTTGGCGGCCGGCTCGTCTCGCTGCCCGCACCGGCGCTCAGGCGCGACGACCGCTGGTACGTCCCCGTCGACTTCCTGCCTCGCGCGCTCGCGCTGGCTCTCGATCAGCCGCTGGACCTCCGACGGCCGTCGCGCCTGCTCATCAGCGGCGACCTGCGCGTGCCTCGCGTGGTGGCCCGCGTCGAGACCGGCGCGGCGGGCACGAGCGTCACCTTCGAGGTCACCCCGGTCACGCCGGTCAGCGTCAGCAACGAAGGCGGGCACCTGGTCGTCCAGTTCGACGCCGACGCGCTCGACCTGACGGCTTCACCACTGCCCCCACAGGGCTTTCTCACAGCGCTCGGCCCCGGTCCGTCTCCCAATACCGTGGTGCTGCAGCCCGGGCCGCAGTTTGCGGCCTATCGATCCTCGTCGTCGCAGCCCGACGCCAGCTCCGCGCGCCTGGTGGTCGACCTGATGGCCGCCACGAGCGACCTGGCGGCCGCGGCCCCCGCCCCGCCTGCGCCGGATACGCGGCCGAGCGTGATGCCTGCCGTTCCGTCGATCGGGATGCGGACGATCGTCATCGATCCCGGGCACGGCGGCGATGAACTGGGCACGCAAGGCAGGCGCGGGACACTCGAGAAGGAGATCACGCTCGCCGTGGCGAAGCGGCTGCGCACGCTCATCGAGAGCCGGCTGGGCCTTCGCGTCTTCCTGACGCGCGACGACGACCGCACGATTTCGCTCGACGATCGATCCGCGTTCGCCAACAGCCAGCAGGCCGACGTCTTCCTGAGCATCCACGCGAACGCGGCCGTGCGGCCGGCGATGAAAGGCGCGGAAGTCTACTACCTCAGCGTCGAGCGCGCCGACGAGGAGGCGCGCCGCCGCGCCGACGATGCCGCCGCATCCCTGCCGGCGCTCGGCGGGGGCACGCGCACGATCGATCTCATCCTGTGGGAGACGGCGCAGGCGCGGTACCTCGAGCAGTCCTCGGCGCTCGCCGCACTCATCGAACAGGGCCTCGGCAGTCGCGTCGCGATGAGCCCGCGCGCCGTGCAGCAGGCGCCGTTCCGGGTGCTCGTCGGCGCCAACATGCCGGCCGCCCTGGTCGAGATTGGCTATCTGTCGAACCCCGAGCAGGAGCAGCAGCTGACGACCGCCGCCTACCAGGATGCGGTCGCCGAATCGCTCTTCGACGCGCTCGTCAAGTTCCGCGCCCTCGTGGAACAGAGCGCCCCATGAATCGGATTATCGCGGTCGTGGTCGCCGGCCTCCTGACCGCCGGCCTCCTCGGCTGGCTGCTGATGTCCGCCCTCGGCACGTTCCTGCGGACGCCGACCGGCGCCGCCGCCGCGGTCGATCCGGTACCGGCGGTGACGACGCCCGAGCCGGCGGAGGCGCCCGCCGGTCCACGGATCAAGGCCACGCTCTACTACGTGGGCGAAGACGGCCAGCGGCTCGTCGGCGTCGAGAGCGAGGTCGCCCTCGCCGAAGGCGCGGTCGCGCAGGCGCGCGCCATCGTGGACGCGCTGCTCAGGTCGCAGCCGCCCGCGCCGCTCTCGCCCCCCGTTCCTGCCGGCACCGAGTTGCGCGGCATCTATGTGTCCAGCCGCAACGAGATGTTCGTGGATCTCGACGGCACCGTCCGCACGACGCATCCGGGGGGATCGATGCAGGAGCTGCTCACGGTCTACGGGCTGGTGAACACGATCCTCGTCAACCTCCCGACGGTGACCGAAGTGCAGATCCTCATCGACGGGCGCGAAGCCGACACGCTGGCCGGGCATGTGGACTTGCGACGGCCCTTGCGGAAGAATGAGTCGCTCATCGTCACACCCTTCACCTCTCCAGGAACGCCGCCCTCATGACCCGACAGTACGACCGCGCCCCCGGCGATCTCCGGCCCACGATCATCACGCCCGACTTCGTCGTCCACGCCGAAGGGTCCGTCCTCATCGAGGTCGGGCGTACGCGCGTCATCTGCACGGCGAGCGTCGAAGAGCGGGTGCCGCCGTTCCTGCGCGGGACGGGCAAGGGCTGGGTCACGGCCGAGTACGGCATGCTGCCGCGCGCGACGAGTACGCGCAACACGCGTGAAGCGTCGACCGGCAAGGTCGGCGGACGCACGATGGAGATCCAGCGGCTCATCGGCCGTTCGATGCGCACGGTCGTGCGCTTGAACGAGCTCGGCGAACGCACGATCTGGCTCGACTGCGACGTCATCCAGGCGGACGGGGGCACGAGGACGGCCGCCATCACGGGCGGGTTCGTTGCCCTGGTGCTCGCGCTCGGGCGGCTGAAGAAGGCCGAGACGATCAGGACCATCCCCGTCTCCGACTACGTCGCCGCGACGAGCGTCGGCATTGTCGGCGGCATGCCGCTGCTCGACCTCGCCTACGAAGAGGATTCGCAGGCCGACGTGGACATGAACATCGTCAAGACCGGCGACGGGCGGTTCATCGAGATCCAGGGAACGGCCGAAGCCGAGCCGTTCGGCCGCGAGACCCTCACGGGGCTCCTGGAGCTCGCCGACCAGGGCATCACCGAGCTCATTGCCAGGCAGCGGGCGATCGTCGGCCCGATCCTCGGGCGATGAGGCTGCTTGTCGCCACCACCAACCGGGACAAGCTCCGCGAAATCCGGCTGGTGCTCGAGGGCACGCCGGCCGACATCGTCACGCTGGCGGACCTGCCGTTCATGCCGGAGCCTGTCGAGACGGGCCGTACCTTCAGAGAGAACGCGCGACAGAAGGCGCTCGCCTATGCCAGGGCGTCCGGCCTCATGACCGTGGCAGAGGACTCCGGCCTCGCCATCGACGCCCTTGGCGGCGAGCCGGGCGTGCGCTCTGCCCGATTCCTTGGCGAGACGGCCAGCTACCCTGAGCGATTCGCCGAGATCCACAGGCGCCTCGACGCGATCCGAGGCACCGCACGCGATGCGCGCTTCGTGACGGCGCTGGCGATGGCCGAGGGCGAGACGATCCTCTTCGAGACCGAGACCATCATCGAAGGGGTCATTGCCGACACGCCGGCCGGCGCCGACGGCTTCGGCTACGACCCGATCTTCCGCTACCCGCCGTTCGGCAAGACCACGGCCGAGATGACGATGGGGGAAAAGATGGCGGTCTCGCACAGGGGACGAGCCTTCCGGGACCTCCGGCGAACGCTCTTCGAAGTTCACAGTTCAACAGTTCAAAGTTACAAGAAGGCCTGAAGGCCCGAATCAACGTGAGGGCCCTTTTTTGAACTTTTGAACTCTTGAACTTTGAACTGTGAACTGCCAGGTGCCCGGCTATACTTGTCGTTCGAGTCATGCAGCAAGTCGAGCGATCGGAGCGGAGCCGGTCGGCGCTGCTCGACGCGGCCCTGAAGCTCTTCTCCAGGCAGGGCTACCGGGCCACGAGCGTCCGCGATATCGCCGAGCGTGCGGGAACCTCGACCGGCAGCGTCTACCACCACTTCCGGGACAAGGAAGCCATCTTCCAGACGCTGCTCGATCACTTCTGGGCGGCGTCCTCCGAGCCGGATTTCCCGCTGATGCGGGTCTTCGAAGAGGGCGCGTTCCCCGACCACCTCCCCGCCATCGGCGCCGCGGCGCGCGAGGTGATGACCCAGTGGCGGCCCTATATCGCGCTCATCTACGTGGACGTCGTGGAGTTCGAGGGGCGGCACATCCACCGCTTCTACTCGGAGATGGCCCAGCGATACGAGCAGTTCCTCGCCCGGCGGCCCGACCTCGGCATCGCCGACCGCCTGCGTCCGGACGTCCCGCCCGCCGTGGCCATGGTCATGACCACGAGGATCTTCTACTACTACTTCGTGGTCGAAACGATCTTCGGCGTGCCGAATCACTACGGCATGAACAGCGAAGAGGCCATCGGCGTCATCGCGAAGATCCTCACGGGCGGCATCCTGCGGAACTGACGATCGGGCGACGGCGGGATCGTCGATGTCAGGTCGCGGCTCTCTGCAGCAGCCTCAGCTCGTGTTCGATCGTCTGCTCGAGCCCTTCCTCGAGCGGGCGGCCCGCGAAGCCCAGTTCGGTTGTGGCCTTCGTGTTGGCGCCGAAGTAGGTGGTGCCGGCCAGCACGCGGAGCGATTCGGGTGAGAGGGCCGGCGGCGGGTCCCAGAAGGCGCCCATCACATCCATGACACGGGCCATGACCCGCAGCGTCCGCGGTCCCGGATGCAGGAACGGGCGGCGGACGCCGGCAATCGCCGCCGCCAGGTCCATGGCCTCCTCGAACGTGTGGCGAGGCCCGGTCAGGAGGTAACTCTCGCCCGTGCGTCCGCGCTCCATCGCCTGCAGGTGGCCGCGCGCCGTGTCCTCGATGTACCCCCAGCAGAACGCGGTCCGGCGCGGCGTGACGGGCAGGCGGCGCTTCAGCAGATCCACGAGGGCCGTGCGGAGCGCGCCCGTATCGCCCGGACCGTAGATGGCGCCCGGCTGCACGATGACGAGCGGCAGCCCTTCGGCCATGAGCGGCAGCGCGACGCGGTAGTGCGCCAGCCACTTCGTCCGGTCGTACTCGCTCAGGTGCGGGCCGTCGTACCGGTACGACTCGTCGGGCACTGCCCCCTTCGTGTCCGAGAACACGGCGACCGTGCTCGTATAGACGCCCCTGGCAATGCCAAGCTCGCGCATGGTGGCGAGCACGTTGCGCGTGCCCTCGACGTTGATGCGCTCGGCGAGCGGTTCGGTCACGCCGACCTTGTACCAGGCCGCCACGTGGAAGACGCCGTCCGCGCCAGACATCGGCGCGCGCAGGCTCTCGCGGTCCGTGATGTCGCCTTCGTGAAGCTCCACGCCGAGCGTCCGGAGGAAGGAGGCTCGAGGAACGGTACGGACGAGCGCCACGACCCGGTGGCCGGCGCTAATGAGCTGCTTGACGATCTCGCCACCAAGGAATCCTGTTGCTCCAGTGACGAAGTACCGCGCCATCGAGATATCAGGATACACCGTGCGTCGCGCCGCCGGGCCAGCAAGAGGCGAGGGCGTCGAGGGTCAGGACCCGCGCGGTGCACCGGCGATTGACGCCGGGCCGCGAACTTCCGTACAGTCGGACGCTCTGCCACCATGGAATCGCGACCGTCTCTGACTCACATTCCCATGTTCGCCAGGCTCGACGCCGAAGGCGAAGCCGCACTGGCGCCGCTGCTCACCACCGAACATGTCGGGGCCGGCCGGCCCATCGTCTGGTTCGGCGAACAAGGCGACAGGATGTACATCGTGGACCGCGGACAGGTGGAGGTGTCGGCGCCCGACAGCGAGGGCACGCACGTCCTGCTCGACACGCTCGGGCCCGGCGGCGTCTTCGGCGAACTGAGCCTGCTCGACGCCGGGCCGCGCAGCGCCACGGTCCGGGCCACGAGCGATTGCCGGCTGTTCACACTGACGCGGCAGGCTTTCCAGCAGTTCCTGCGGCAGCGTCCCGACGCCGCCATCGACATCCTGCACGTCATGGCGGCTCGGCAGCGCGCCAGCACGAGCGCCCTCCGGCGGCTGCCCAACCCCAATCGTGTGATCGCCGAATCGGCGACACGGTGGCAGCGTGCCAGCGACATCATCGCGGAGGTCGCCGCCAGTCAGGCGTTCACGCTGTTCCACCTCGGCTGGTTCGGTGCCTGGATTCTCGTCAACGTCCTCGGCGCCGCCGGCCTGCTGCCGCAACGGATGGCGTTCGATCCGTTTCCGTTCGGCCTGCTCACGCTCATCGTCAGCCTCGAGTCGATCTTCCTGGCCATCTTCGTGCTGGTGAGCCAGAACCGCCAGTCGGAGCGCGACCGCATCCGCACCGATCTCGACTACCAGGTGAACGTGAAGGCCCACGTGGAGATCGTGGAGGTCAACCGGCGCCTCGAACAGGTGGAACAGATCCTGAGCCGCATCGACGATCAGCTCGTGGCGAGAGGCTGATCCCGCGGTTCCAGGGGTAAGATAGTGACGTCGGGGCGTGGCTCAGCCTGGTAGAGCGCCCGCTTTGGGAGCGGGATGTCGCTGGTTCGAATCCAGTCGCCCCGACCAGTTCTTCCCCCTCTTCCTTCACAGTTTCAACCCGCGCGCCGGCGGTCGCCGAGGGCTGCAGGCACGGCCGCCTGTTCCGGCACACAGCCCTGGCCGAACATGCCCTCGCGTTCTCGACGGCGTTGCTCCCTGAAGCGTTCGAACGCGACGCGCTCGCTCTCGAGGCCGAGGAGCGACCTGACCGTCGTTCCCGTGAAGGTGTGCGCGATCATGCGGCGGCCGTTCCGCAGCACGAAGCCCGGGTTGTGCCAGAGCACGGCCGGGAAGTGGCGCATCTTCATCCAGCGCTCCGCCTTCCAGCGCAGGAACTCGATGTCGCGGGCCGGCACGGCCTCGCTCCGGACCACGGCTGTCGTCCCGTCGTAGTGCGACACGTCCTCGTCCACGATGAGGCGGCGCCGCGCGAACTCGATGGTCATCGGCGTCCGGGGATATGGGGTCGGATGCTGGATGTACGGCCAGTCGACGTGCCGCCTGGCGAACGACAGGTTGGCCTCGATCGATTCCGGCGTGTCATCGGGATTGCCCACGATGAGGCCGCCCACGACGTAGAGACCGTGACGATGCAGGTGGCCGATGGCGGTGACCGTGGCGTTTCCGATGGTACGGCCGTGCTCGCGGCGGGCGTTCTTCGCACGCGCCTTGAGAAACGCCAGGTCCTCGTCCAGGATGTTCTCGATCCCCAGGAACACGTACCTGAAGCCGGCCTGACGCATGAGCGGGGCCAGCGTGGCGCCGTGTTCGGCCAACGGCGCCGTCATGGCCTGCACGTGATACTCGGTATCCTGAAATCCGCTCCGGATGATCGCGCGGCAGATCTCCTCGAATCGGGCCGCATCGAGCGTGATGTTGTCGTCGACGAGGAAGATGGCCCTGGCGCCGTGCCGGCGCGCATCGGCAATGTCGGCCATGACCCGCTCGATCGGATACGAGTGGAAGTTACGGCCGCGCATCTCGATGATCGAGCAGAAGCTGCAGTCGAACGTGCACCCGCGCGAGGTCTCCACCACGTCTACCCGGCGGCCCAGCAGCGTGTAGCCGTCGAGCACGCGGGCCGAGCGGTTGGGCAGGCGCAGCGGGTCCGACGCCAGCCGCGCGACAGGCCGGTCGCCGTTGTGCACCAGGCGCTGCTGCTGCCGCCACGACAGGCCGGCGATCGCTCCCGGATGGCCGCCGGACTCCAGCATCCTCACCAGCTCGCGGAATGTCGACTCGCCCTCGCCGCGGACGATGAAGTCCACGGCCGAATCGTCGTAGGCCGCCGGCGCCAGGCTGGGGTCGTATCCTCCGGCGACGATGTGGGCATCGGGCCGCCGCTGCCGGATGACTCTGGCCAAACCCAGCGCGGTGTGCCGCTGGAACGTCATCACCGACAACCCGACGAGATCCGGCTCGTGGTCGCGCAACAGCTGCTCGAGCGTCCGGCCCACCTGCCCCTGGACCAGGACGAGGTCTGCAATGGCGACGCGATGATGCGCATCCAGATTGCCCGCCAGGGAGGCCAGGGCGCCATTGGGCATGCGGATCGCGACCGTCGGCATGTGCTCGAACGAGTCTGGCATGGAGAGCAGCAGGACGTTCACGGGATCCTCCAGGGACTTCTCAGGCTCCGTCCTCCCGCAGCCCGCTAATACGCCAGCGCGTAACAGTCGCGTCGCGGGTCCGCGGCCGCCAGGCGGTTCCCGCTCGTCGGATCGATCAGCACGGCCGTGGCACATCCGGACATGCCGAACGGTCGGAGACGCGTGACCTTGTGCCCGCGCTTCTGCAGTT
>CAZJBN010000004.1:0-14041 GCA_964543955.1 uncultured Bifidobacteriaceae bacterium | reverse complement strand
CCGGACATGCCGAACGGTCGGAGACGCGTGACCTTGTGCCCGCGCTTCTGCAGTTCCAGGTAAACGGCGTCGTCAATCGACATCTCGACCGCCAGCTCGTTGAAGCCGGGCGCGTGCGGCCAGAAGGATCCGTAGAAGTGGCCAGTCTGCACGCGCGGGCGCTCGAGCGCGGCGTGCAGATTGGGATACCAGTCGTCCCGGAACTCGACAATGCTGAGAAACGCCTGGAGGATGGTCTGGTCCTGGTTGTCGCCGCCAGGTGTGCCGAGAGCCATCAGCGGGACGCCGTCCTTGAAGACAAGGCTTGGCGTCAGCGTGTAGCGCGGGCGCGCGCGCGGGCGGATCTGGTTGGCGCGCGCAGCGTCGAGCCAGAACTGCTCGCCGCGCACGCTCATGCCGATGCCGGTATCGCCCAGGATGACCGCGCCGTTGATCCACCCGCCGCTCGGCGTGACGTCGAAGACGTTGCCGTCCTTGTCGACGATCGCCATGTGCGTCGTGTCCTTCGTCACGCCGGCCGAATCCTGCCCGAGCGAGGCGCGGCGGTCATCGAGAGACGCTGCAGGCTGGCTCGTCGGCAGCGTCGCGTCCTCGAGGTTCGCCTTCCAGTACGGCCACTCCTTGACGACCTGGTCGTACTTCAGCGGATCGCCAGCGATAAACGCCTTCGAGGCGTGCGCGGGGTCGATGAGCGCCGCCCTCTCCTTTGCGTACACCTTGGAGAGCAGGCCTTCTGCCGGCACGCGCACGAACGCCGGGTCGGCATAATAGGTGTCGCGATCCGCATAAGCCAGCTTCATGGCCTCGGTGATGGTGTGCAGGTAGTCGGCACTCCCGTAGCCCATGCCCTTCAAGTCGAACGGCTCGAGGATGTTCAGTGCCTGCAGAAGCACCGGCCCCTGGCTGCCGAAGCCGTGCTTGTAGACGGTGTAGCCGCGGTAGGTCGTGGCGGCGGGCTCCTCGATCCGTGCGTAGTACTCCGCGAAGTCCGCCAGCTCGAACGGCGCTCCATGCTTCTGAAGGAACGCCACCATCTCGCGGGCGAGCTCGCCCTTGTAGAACAGGTCCCGCGCCGCGACAATGCCCGCCGCGCGGCCCTTGATCTTTGCCGCACGCTCGGCCGCGACCATCCGCTTCAGCGTCCGCGCGAGCGCCGGCAGCTTGATCGTCTCGCCGGCCTTGTGGAGCGACCCGTCCGCCCTGTGCCAGTACTTCTGGTTGTCGGGCCACGACCTGAAGAGCTCCTGCTGGTTCTGGATGGCGCGCGCGGTGCTGGACCTGAGAGGAAATCCGTTCTCGGCATACTCGATGGCCTGTGCGGCCACATCCTCGAAGGTGAGCGTGCCCCACTTCTCCAGCACAGTGAGGGCGGCGTGGACGGCGCCCGGGACAACGGCCGGATCCAGGCCGGCACCGTTCAGGTCCTTCGTGCGCGACAGGTACCAGTTCACGTCCACGGCCGCCGGCGCCCAGCCCTGCCCGACGATCGAAGTGACCTTGTCCTCCTGTCGCGGGTAGACGAGGACCAGCGCTTCGCCGCCAAGGCCGTAGAGATCCTGTTCGAGCACGCCGCCGACGAGGAGCGATGTGACACCGGCGTCGAAGGCGTTCCCGCCCCTGAGGAGCGTGGCAAACGCGGCCGCCGTCGTCAGCGGATGCCCCGTGGAGACGCCGCCGGAAGGACCGGCCACGGAAGGGCGGAGCGCCGAGCCGATCGGCTGACGATCCTGCGCCGGCACCTGCGCGAGAACCACGTGCCATGCCATGGCGACGGCGAAGACCGACAGCAGAACCTTCGTGACCAACCGCATGCTGCTACTCCCCCGCGCGCCCGGCCAGCCACAGGTCACGGTCATTCGCGGCAAGGTCGAGCGCCTCGTCGAGCAGGTGGTTCAATGTCGTCCAGGTGCGGACGTCCATGCGGTTGTATATCAGATTCCTGCAAGTGAGAAGGGAGAAGTGAGACGTCAGAAGTGAGAGGCTTGGAGCCTGCTGCGATTCGTTTGGCTTCTCACTGTCGAGCGTGTCTCCAGGCAGCACGGTGCCGGCAGTCCAGGGTCACGACCCCGCCCTCCGGTGTGGAGACATGTCCATTCCGCTTCCTGCGCCGGTTGACGATCCAGGTGCATGCCGCGCCAGCTCCAGGCGCAGGAGTCCACGCCCGCGGCTCAGTCGGGACATCACGGTGCCGATGGGGACGTCGAGCGCCATGGAAGCGGCAATTGCCGCGTCGTACCCGCTCGTCAAGTCGAAGCCGCGCCCGCAGCTGATTGGCTGGCTCGAGCACCAGGGCGAACACTACGGCAAGCTGGTGACGGCGTACCGTGTCAATGGCGTCGTCCCGCCGGTCAGCCACCCGAAGTCATAGCTGAGTGGAGCAGGCAACCCTGAAGGGTTGCCTCCACACGAGGTTCAGGGATCCCGCCTCCACACGAGGTTCAGGGACCCGTTGAGGCTCTCCGAACAACTTGTGGAGGCGACCCTTCAGGGTCGCCTGCCTCTGCTTCGAAGGCCTACCTGACGCCCGACGCCGTTCCCGTCCGCGGGCCGGCGTCTTTCACGTAGCGATCGAACCACGTGACGAACTCGGACGCCACATGGAGCAGCGTCTCGCGCGCGGCGTAGCGGTGCGATTCGTACGGCAGCGTGATGTAGCGGACCCGGGCGCCGTGCCCCTTGAGCGCCAGGTAGAATCGCTCGCTTTGAACCGGGAACGTCCCCTGGTTGTTGTCCACCTCACCGTGCAACAGCAGGATGGGCTCGTTGACCTTGTTGGCATACCAGAACGGGGACATGCGCGCGTAGAGAGTCGGGACTTGCCAGAATGTGCGCCGCTCGTTCTGGAATCCGAACGGCGTCAGCGACCGATTGTAGGCTCCCGACAGTGCGATTCCCGTGCGAAAGATGTCCGAGTGCGCGAGGAGGTTGGCCGTCATGAACGCGCCGTAGCTGTGTCCCGCGACGCCGACGCGCTCGCGGTCGGCGATGCCGAGCTCCACCGCCTTGTCCACCGAGGCCTGCGCGCTCGAGACGAGCTGCTCCACGTAGTTGTCGTTGGCCGTCTCCCCCGGCCCGACGATGGGCATCGTCGGAATCATCACCGCGTAGCCGTGCAGCACCATGATCAGGTGGATGCTGCCAAAGCTGACGGGGTTGTACCGGTATGGCGACCCGATCACCTGGCTGGCCGTCTTCGGGTCCGTGAACTCCCGCGGGTAGGCCCAGACGATGAGGGGCAGGCGTTCCTCCGCCCTGCGGCTGGCGGGTACGTAGATCGTCGCCGACAGGCTCACGCCATCCTGACGCTGATAGGTCACGAGACGCCTCTCGGCGCCGGAGAGGCCCGGCACGTCGCTCGGAATCGTCGTGAGCGCGCGCTCCGTCCCGGCCCGGAGGTCGCGCAGGACGAGGTTGGGTGGCGACGTGCGCGTCTCGCGGCGTGTCACGATCGAGGCAGCATCCGGCGACGCCAGAGCCGCCAGCGTCTCGTAGCGCTCGCCCTCGCTGCGGAACAGCCGCTCGGTCTTCAGTGAGTCGAGGTCCAGTCGATCGACGAACGGCCTGTCGCCCTCCGGCGACGCGCCCTCGCCCGCCAGGTAGACGCTCCGGCCGTGCTGGGCAATGGTCAGGTCGGCGCCCGAGGAGAAGTCGCCGAGCGTGAGATCGCCGACCGGGTTCGGCTTGTGCGTCACGACGAACGCACCGGGGTCGGCGTAGCGTTCCTCAGTGCTGCGATCGAACAGTTTCCGTGGCGCCTTGCCGTCCTCGATCATCCAGGTCCGCGTCCACCGCTTCGCGCGGTCGTTCTCGGTCAGGAAGGCAATGCCCTGCTCGCTGAACTGAATCAGCTGATAGCGGTACTCCGTGCGTGCGAGCTCGCGCGGCGACCCACTGAACGGCGCGTCGAGCTGCTGCACACGATCCCGCGCGGGTACGTTCGCGGACGGGTCACCGCCGTCGAGCGCGTCGACCCAGACGAGGGACGCGGGTCTGGCGGGATTCCAGAGCGCGACGCGCGCGCCGGGCCGGACCCCGTTGATCGGCACGGTCTCGGCCAGATCCAGCGACCCG
Source organism: uncultured Bifidobacteriaceae bacterium (assembly GCA_964543955.1). Classification (GTDB taxonomy): domain Bacteria; phylum Acidobacteriota; class Vicinamibacteria; order Vicinamibacterales; family UBA2999; genus VFZN01. Next base: position 9,970 of record CAZJBN010000004.1, on the reverse strand, counting down.
ACCAGCGTGACGCGCCCGCCCGTCCGGTCGAGCACTTCGACCTCCCGGGCAAATGCGCTCGCACCAGCGAGTCGCGAGTAGGGTCGCGTGATTCGCGACACGAGCACGTACTCGCCGTTGGGCGACGCCGACGCGGTGGCGAAGAGCGCGGGTGAACCAAACGACGTCATCTGCCCCGACGCTGCGTCCACGATGGCCAGCTGACTGGTGAAGTAGTACTCGAACAGCGCCTCGTCGTGCGCGCTCTTCAGGAGATCCTGGCTCGTCCAGAGTGGCGCCGCGTCTCCGTCGTTCTCCTGGACGCGTGGGCCGGCAGGCACGCGCGCGGGTTGCGGCACCGGACCGCGACCCGAAGGGACGGTCTGACAGAGCAGCGCACGCCCGTCTTCCAGCCACTGGCAGGCATCACCCCACGTCCCGTTGAGGACCGCTGGCGTGCGCGCGACGATGGCTCCGGTCGCCACGTCGAGGACGAGCAGCGAGAGGCCGCCGGCACCGGCATGCGTCAGGGCGATGCGCGTGCCATCCGGCGAGAACCGGGCCCAGTACGTGCGTCCCTCCCGTGGAAGGTCGACCGGACGTGATGAGCCGTCGGCCACCGTGAGGAGCGCCATGCGGTTGATCGCCGGCGCGCGGTAGTTGAAGTGCTGGCTGTTGGTCTCCGGCGCGATCCGCATGCCGGCCAGCCGCAGCATGGGCTGCGCGAGATCCTCGATCGACGGCACGGTGTCGAGCGTGATCAGGGCAACGAGCCGCCGGTCGGGGCTGACGACCCCCTGCGGCATCTCGGAGGCGTCGATCGCCTTCACGATATCCGCCGGAGGCGAGAGATAGGTGACGTCCATTGCCTGCGCGCCCGGGCGTGCCGGCGCCGCCACCACGAGAGTCGAGGCCGCAAGCAGCAGTGTGAGGTGTCGTCGCATGGCGTTCTCCAGGATGAGCGTTCTAGGGTTTGACGACCTTGATATCCGTCGGACGGGCATCGTCCATCTGCCAGAAGAAGGTGCCGAACGGCTTCTGCTCCGGCCACACCTCGTCGAGCGTCTCCCCGTCCCTGAGGCGGCCGGACCGCATCACATGGCTGATCCGCGTCGTCTGGCGGATATCGACGAGGGGATTGCCATCGATGACGACGAGGTCGGCGAGTTTGCCGGCTTCGAGCGACCCGATGAAGCGGTCGGCGCCGAGCATCCGGGCGCCGTCGAGTGTCGCGACTCGGAGCGCCTCGTGCGGAGACATGGCCGAGGCGAGCATCCAGATCTCCCAGTGGCAGCCGATGCCGTGCTGTTGCCCGTGTGCCCCGATCGCGCCGTGCCCCCCTGCCGCGATGATGTCGGCGAGTCCCTGCGCGAGCAGCGGGTAGGTGTAGTCGGTCTGGGGGCGGAGGTCGCGATGCCGCGTATGGGCCTCCAGCTTGCGCCACGGTGCGTAGCGCCGCAATTTGGGGTCCGTCCAGAGGTCCGACTCCTGCGTGAAGTACTGGTCGTTCCACGGACCAGGGCCTGCGACGACGAAGGTGGGCGAATAGTAGATCTGTGCCCGGCCCAGGAACTGCGCCAGGTCGTCGTACACCGGAACTTGAGGAATGGGATGCTCCCAGCCGGTCTGTCCGTCCATCACCATCGTCAGGATGTAGAGCATGTCGCCGCCTTCGGCCGTCACCATGAGCCCGAGCTCGCGCGCGGCCTCGGACACCCACTGCCGCTGGCGGCGCTCCGGCTGCTGGTACTGCTTGAGGGAGACGGCGCCGTACGACTGGAGGCGTCTGGCTTCGCGGCGCGCGTCTTCGAGACTCCTGATGGCGTTGTGGCGCGACTGGTCGCCCGCATACAGCGGGTCACCGGTGCTGAACACGCGCGGGCCGACCATCTCACCGGCTTCGACGAGCTCCGCCTGCGGGAAGACGTTCTGGGACCACATCGAGTTGTCCAGTGTCGTCGTGACACCGTAGGCCAGCACGACCGCCATCTCGTAGTCCCGCTGCGGCAGGATGCCGGCCGGGCTGCGATGGTTGTGCGTGTGCATGTCCACGAGGCCGGGGATGATCGTCTTGCCGCTCACGTCGATCACGCTTGCGCCCGGTGGGATCGGCACACTCCCGCGCCGGCCGACGCCGGCAATCGTCCCGTCGGTGACGACGAGATCGCCGCGTTCGATGACCTCGGTGCCGTTCATCGTGACAATCCGCGCGTTGCGGAGCGCCACGGTCCCACGGACGCCCGCGCGCGGCACCGTCACCACAGCACGGTGCACCTCGCTGGTCCCCTGCACCACATCGTGGACGACGATCCGGTTGGCGCTGCCGAAGACGAGCCGGCCCTCGCCGGCCCAACGCGGGAAGTTTCCTCCGTCGGTCGACAGGGCGCGGATCGGCCACATCGGCCGCTCCTCTCGCTTCAGTTCGAGCGGCGTGGCGCCGAGGCCATGGCTGGGCAGCGCGACGAGGAAGACGTTGTCCCCTTCCTCGAAGGCCAGCCACCGTCCGTCCGGGGAGATCACGGCTTCGTCAGACGCAGGAATCGTGACGTGCGTCCGGCGGTCGCTCCCGTCGAGGCGAACCGACCGCACCTCTGTTCGCCACTCGCCATTCTCCTGCCGCATCTCGGGATAGACGATGCGGCCATCAGGTCCGAACGACGGCTGCACGATGTGACGGCGATGGCTGAGACGTCCTGACGGGGGGTTGACGGTCACGACCGGGCGGGATGCTCCGCCGTCTGCAGACACGGCGCGCAGCTCGTAGAACAGGTTCTCCGCAAGCATCTGTCCGCGCACGGTCGCACCGGATCCCGCCGCGTAGACGATGGTGGCGCCGTCAGGAGACCATGCCGGGTTGAGGTACTCGCCGGCCTCGGTGGTCAGGCGGGCAGGGGTTCCACCGTCGGCATCCACGCGCCACACGTGTCCGCGCTCGTCGTCGGTCCAGCTGGTGAAGGCGATCGAGCGACCGTCGGGAGACCACGCGGGTGCGTACTGGTGGCGACCGAAGCTGTCCGGCAGCAGCCGGCGCGGTGTGCCTTCCGGCAGATCCATCGTCCACAGGGCGCCGACCGCCTGGAAGACGGCGCGTTTGCCGTCGGACGACACGTGCGGCCATCGCAGGAACCGGACATCGAGCGGGCGGTGGTCGTCCAGATCCAGAGGCGCATAGGCCATCTGCGAGATCGAACGCCGCACGTGCGCTTCGAACGGAATCACGGTCGCCGTGCCGCTCTGGGCGTCCACGCGCTTCAACTGGCCGCCCTGGCCGATGACAATCGAACGCCCGTCTGCAGTCCAGGCATACCCGGGCAGCCAGCCCGTCCAGTCACTGCCATCCTGTTGGAGGTCGCGTTCGACCGGGTCCACCAGCAGCCGTTCGGCGCCGGTCTCCAGATCGCGCAGCCAGAGCGCAGTCCGTGGACCGAGCTGTTTCCCCTTGAAGGAGATCGTCCCCGATGCCTGACGGCGCCCGAAGGCCAGCCAGCGGCCGTCAGGCGACGGGCGTGGGGCCATGCCTCCTCCGCTCGACGCACGGGAGTCGCCACCAGGGCCGCGTTCGGTGCCTTCCGTGATCCGCAACACGTCGCCGGTCTGCAGATCCAGCCGCCGCAGCTGTGTCCGCCCCTTTGCGGGGTCGTCCACTCCCGCCACCTCGATCGAGAAGTACACATAGCGGCCGTCGGCGCTCGAGGCAGGCTCCGACGCGTTGTTGTGGTCGGCGCTGCGGGTGAGCGGGACGCCCTTGCCGCCCTCCACCGAATAGAGCCAGATTTCCGAGCGCCTCGGCGTGGTGCCGAGCGTGGATCGCCGCGCGACGATGAAGCGCCCGTCCGGCGTGAAGCGCGGAACCGAATGCCTCACTTCCAGGTTGTGCTCGATGATTCGTGGACTGCTGCCGTCGGCATCCATCACCCACAGGTTGTTCTGCCCGCCGCGGTCGGACACGAACACGATGCGGCGGCCGTCCGGCGAAAATGCGGGTTGGAAGTTGACGGCGACTCCGCTATCGCCCGTCAGGACCTGCGCCTGGCCGCCACCAACCGGCAGTGTGTACACGTGCCCCAGCAGATCGAACACGAGCGTGCGACCGTCGGCCGAGATGTCGACCGTCATCCATGTACCCTCGCGGGCCACGAAATCGATCTCGCGCGTGGTCCCGCGTGCGGCCGTCACGTCCCATTCGGCCGCGGGTTGACGGGACTCGACGCGTGACGCGCCGCCCCCGGCGGCACACGCCGCCAGCAGCGCAAGCGCGACCCGTCGTCGTCTCCAACATGGCGTCACGGTCGGCTCCTTCGATGAGCTGCGGGAAGAGGGTCGAGCCGGCGACCAGGCCTCTTGAAACGGCTCGACCCTCACAAGGGCTTGTTCAATCCCCTCATCCACTCGTGTTGAGGATCCATCCGCTCGGACTCCCGCCACTTCGTGCCCGTTCCCTGCGGACTGGCGAACTGATGGATGCTCAACTGAAGTGAACTGTGGGGCTAGAACACGAAGCGCAGCGCTACCTGGACGACACGCGGCGGCTGGAGGTTCTGCGCCACGAGGTAGTTCGGGTTGAAGAGCTGGTTCGAGTCGGTGCGATAGCGCTCGAAGGCTCCGCCATTCAGCAGGTTGAACACGTCCATGGACGCCTCGACCCTGCGCGGTCCGAACGTGAACTTGCGCCCGACACGAAGGTTCACCTCGTTGCGCGCGGCAGCCTTCACCTGCTGGTCGCCGCGATCCGTGCCTGCGAAACGAATCGTCGTCGCGAGCGGATTGGGGACGACCCGGCCGTTCGACAGCGTCACCGTGGCGGGACCGAACTGCGGGTCTGCCGCGGGGATACGCGTCACGACCGGACCCGTGTAAGGACCGGACTGCACGGTGTAGCTACTCGCGACGATGATCTGCCACGGCGCGTTCCACGTCACCGCGAGGCGCCCCGTGTGATCCTGCCATCCGGTACAGCCGAACGTATCGGCGGTACCGCTCAGGCTGTTGTTGGGCGCGGTCCGCGGAATGCCGATGCACTTGTCGTTGGCGAACGTCTCCGGCTGGATGAACGAGGCGGGGTCGTTCGGCTGCCAGGTGCCGTCGATCTTCCGCCATGCGCGCACGTACGACCCGATCATCTGGACGGCCGCCGTCCGCTTGGTGATCATGAATTCGAAGCTCTTGTAGTCGTACCAATTCCACTCGCTGTTGGTGATGCGGAGGATCTCGTTCAGGCTCTCGTCCTGGTATCCGCGGAACACGTTTCCGTCGTAGATGCCGTTGACCTCGACCTGCGCCGGACGATCCTTGTAGGCGCGCTGCACGAAGCCCGCATCGATGGCCAGCTGCCCCGGGAACTGGCGGCGATACCCGACCGTCCATTCATCGACATACGGCTGGTGCACGTTCGGATCGAGGACCCGGTCGCGACGCGTGGTCGTCGCGCCCGGCGTGATCTGGGTCGTCTCGAATACGCCGTCGAGGTCGTTGTCGAACATGTCCACCCGGCCGGCATTGGCCGAGGTCAGCGTCGGCACGCGGATCGACTGCACCAGCTCGTGCACGCGCCCCCAGCTGGCCCTGAGGACGTTCATGCGATCCGCCGTGAGCGAGTAGGTCGCGCCGAAGCGCGGACCGACCTCGAGGCTGTCCTGGGTCTGCACCTCCGCCTGCCGGTCGCGGCCCTGCACCCAGTCCAGGCGAAGGCCGGCGTTGATGGTCATGCGCGGCGTCGGACGCCAGGAGTCCTGCACGTAGAGGGCGTTGTCGCTCGCGTCAACGTCGCTCGTGACGAGCTCCCCGACCTCGTAGAAGCGCCGATGGAACGGGATGGTGCCGGCCGCTGCGTTGTTCGGGTCGCGAAGCACCACCTCCTCGAGCGAGAAGCCGTCGTTCGGGTAGATGGTCGTCGAACTGCCGAGCATGCTCGGCTGGAGCAGCATGCCGAATTGCAGTTCGTGGGAGCCGCCCCAGCCGGACTTGTACCATGTCGCGTCTGCCGCCAGCGTCCACTTCTGGCCGGGTGACAGGAACAGCGTCTCGATGTTGTCCAGGCGGACGAGCGTGCCGGTTCCGGTCGCGCGTCCCTGCTGCAGGAAGATGCTCTGGTGCACGGGCCGGGACGGACCGACGCCGAGATAGCCGTCGTAGGCGCCCATGTCGTTGTTCAGGCCCTTGTCGTTGTAGGACGCGCTCATCCGCGTCGTGAACGTATCGGTCCACGTCGATGAGACCCGTCCGCTCACTCCCACACCGCCGTACGCCTGCACCTGGACGTTGGCGCTGTCGATCGCTTCGTTGCTCGTCGTCGGATAGTGGTCCCACTGGTAGAAGCCTTCGACCAGATGGCGAGGGTTGAGTCGCCCGTTCAGCTTGATGAGCGCGGTGTCGCCCTGGAAGGTGTTGTTGAACGGCTGCCATCCGGAGTTGAGCGCCTCATGCCAGGCGAGCTGCTCGACGCTGCGGTTGATGCCCAGCTCGCGCTTCGCCTTGCGGTAGGAGGAGAAGAACCAGAGGCGATCGCGCAGCACCGGGCCGCCGAGCGAGAAGTCGCCCTGCCTGATCGAGGCGAAGTTCGCGTCGCCGTCCGGGTTGTTGTCGCTGTTCCAGTCCTCCGCGGCATAGGCGGTGGACACGGACCCGCGGAACTGGTTCGTGCCGCTCGGCATCGCGACGTTGATGACCACGCCGTTACCGAGCGGCGCCGAGGCGTCGCTCGCCGCGACCTTGACCTGCACGTCGTCGAGCGCGTCCGAGCTGACAGCGATGTAGTCCGGTCGCGACTGGCGGAACGAACTCATGTCCGCTCCGTCCACCTGGACGACGTGGCTCTCGATGGTGCTGCCGCGCAGGCTGTAGATACCGCCACCGCTCTGAGGATTGACATACGTGTTGAGCCCCGGCGTCACCTCCAGGAAGTCCGTGTAGTCGCGCCGCGACGAGAGCGGCAGGGACCGCTGCAGCTCGCCCTGGATGTTGACCGCCTGAACTGGCTTGTCGACGTCCAGCATCGGCGTCTCGGCCGTCACCTGCACGGTTTCTTCCAGGGAGCCCACATGGAGCGTGACGTCGACCACCAGGTTGATGCCCGCACGCACGACGACGCCCGGCCGCTCGAACCGCGAGAAACCCACCAGCTCGGCCGTGAGCCGGTATTCGCCCGGCGGCAGGTTGGTGAGCCGATAGAACCCCTCGGCATCGCTCACTGCCTCGCGCGACCCGGCGACGGTCGGTGAGACCGCCACGACCGTCACGCCGGGAACCGCAGCGCCCTGCTCGTCCCTGACATAGCCGCGCACCGCACCTTCGGACGACGACTGTGCCAACGCCGCGGTCGGGACCGCGAACAGGGACAGGAGAAGAACAACGAAGACCGCCCGAGAGAACCGACGCACAAGGGAGTTCATCTCTCACCTCCAGAAGCAATCGCGGAAACGAGCCGAAGCGTCACGACGGCGCGCGCCACACGCGCAGTTCAGGAAGGTCGAGGCGCGGGCACGACACGTGTCATCCGGCTTCCGTCCGGAATCAGCGGCCCCATGCGGCAGCCAACGGACCCCGTCGATCGAGTCGAGGTCGCGGAAATCAGTGATAACATGACGTGTCCTGAGGCTCCATCAAACGGGGCTCAGATTTCCGTCAGGAAATTCTCAGTACACGTCATGCAGCAGACGTCGGTTGTCTATGAGTTCGGGCTCTTCCGGCTCGACCTCGCCGAGCGTCGTCTCCTTCGGTCCGGGACGACCGTCCCGCTTCAACCGAAGGCGTTCGCTCTCCTGCAAGCGCTCGTCGAGCGACAAGGCCATCTCGTTCCCAAGGACGAGCTGATGAGCATGCTCTGGCCCGACACCGTCGTGGACGAGTCGAACCTGACCCAGAACGTGTACGTCCTGCGCAAGGCCCTCGGCTCGGACGAGTTCGGACGGGCGTATCTCGAAACGGTGCCACGATGCGGCTACCGATTCATCGCGCCGGTCAGGAGAGTGGAGTCGGATGCTCGCGCGAGCGTCGCTCGTCCGACGTCGGAGGCGCCGGCGCCCGCGTCGGTCCCGCACGAGCAGCACCCTGCCCCAGTAATCACCACGGCCGAACCCAGGGCCGGGCACCCGGTGTCGCGCCGCTCCTGGATCATGACCGCGCTCACCACGACGGCCGTCGCAACCGCACTGATCCCCCTGGTCACCGCCGGACGACCGGGCAGCGCCGCCTTCGAGTCCATGGAGTTCACCCGCATCACATCGACGGGCAACACCATGGAAGCCACCATGTCGCGTGACGTGAGACATATCGCCTACGTCGAGATGGCCGACGGCAATCAGCGGATCCGGCTCCGATCGACAGACAGCACCGTCACCCTCGTCGAGTCGGTCGACGCCGAGTTCCGCGGCCTGCGTTTCTCGGACGATGCCCGCTATCTCTACTATGTCGACGCCCCGCACGGCGGCGGTACCGGCACGCTGCGCCGCATCCCAGTTGCTGGAGGCACACCGGATGCCATCGCCTCGGGCGTCTACACGGCGCCGGCCCGAATCGCGGCTCCGCCCGCCTTATCTCCAGACGGGACCTCGATTGCCTTCGTCCGGGCCGGCAATGCCAGGCGTCTCATGCTCACCTCGGCGTCTGGCGACGGCGACGAACGCGAGTTGCTCCGCGTCCCGGCCCCCGAACAGCTGTCGCACATCGCCTGGTCACCGAACGGCGAACTGATCGCCTACACGGCGCTCAGCGACGACCGCAGCATGGAGTTCCAGCTTCGCGTGTTCAACCTCACCAAGGGCGAGTGGCGGACAGTGCCGCTCACCGACGAGTGGCTTTCCCCGCGAGGCATGGCCTGGCACCCTTCCGGGCGTTCGCTCTTCCTGATCGTCCGCAATCGGGCCACGCGTCTCGATCAGATCCTGCTCGTCACGCTGCCGCGGGGCCAGGTCCAGCGCGTCACCAACGACATCAACTCGTATGTGGGCGTCACGCTCGCGTCGGATGCGCACGCCCTCCTGACCATGCAGCGTGAGATGCGGTACAGCATCTGGGTCGGCGGATCGGACGGCGTCATGACTCCCGTCACGCCGGACGGACGGCGGCGCGACCGGCTGCGCAGCATCGCATGGACGCCGGACAGCCGGATCATCTACCAGGTGGAAGTGAACGGCGACAGCGATCTGTGGCTGATGGATGCCGATGGGCGAAACGCCCGTCAACTCACGTCGGGTCACGGCGACGACGTCATGCCCGTCGCCACGCCGGACGGGCGGTACATCGTCTTTGCCTCCCAGCGCGGCGGTGGTGAGACGTTCAGCCTCTGGCGCATGAACGCCGCCGATGGCTCGAGTCCTCGCCGCCTGGCGCGCACGCCAGGTATGTGGCCGGAGGTTGCTCCCGACGGCTCATCGGTCTTCTTCTCTCACGACGGGGCACTGCGAAGGGTGTCGATCGACCCTGGCGATCCACCCGCGCGAGTGCAGGCCGGCGGAGTCTACTCGCGCCTCTCCCCGGACGGCCGCTTCGTGGCCACGATCTGGCCGCCGGACGGGGCCGAGCGGCCACGGATCTCGATCACCCCCGTCGGCGGGGAGCCGGTCCTGCGCGAGATCGAGCTGCCGATGAGCACGCTGTCGTTGCGACTCGAACCGGCAGTCCGCTGGATGCCGGATGGACAGTCGCTCGCCTATGTCGACACGCGCAGCGGCGTGTCGAACATCTGGCGGGCGCCGATCGATGGTGGATCGCACGAGCAGATCACCGCCTTCGATCGCGACTTCATCCACGAGTTCGACGTGTCACGGCGGGACGGACGGCTGGCCGCGGTGCGCATCGCATTCCTCTACGACGCGGTTCTCATCAGAGGATTCTGAAGCCGCGCCAGCAGGCGACCCTGAAGGGTCGCCTCCACAGGGTGGTCGTAGAACCTCCGTGCTTCGAACCTTCGTGGCTTGAACCTCCGTGCTTTGAACCTCCGTGCTTTGAACCCCCGTGCTTTGAACCCCCGTGCTTTGAACCCCCGTGCTTTGAA
>CAZJBN010000003.1:0-101053 GCA_964543955.1 uncultured Bifidobacteriaceae bacterium | reverse complement strand
TCGTGCTGCACGCCGCGCAGGCCCGATGGCCGCACAACACCCGAGGATCAGCAGAAGGCTCGCGACACCTGCCAGCACCCGCGGAAAGGCCGCATCATCCAGGCCCACATTGGCGATCAGCACGCGCGCGCTCACCCATGTCAGCGCCGCACCCGGCACGAGGCCCATGACGGCGAGCCGCACCGCCCGTACAGTGACGCCTCGGTAGATGACGGCCGGTGACGCCCCGAGGCTCAGCCGGACACCGAACTCGCGCAGCCGCCTCGTGACGTCGTGAGCCAGGAGCGTCCACAGGCCGATGACCACCATGGCAATCGCGAGCGTGCCATATACGATGGCCATGCCGGCCAGCAGGCGTTCGCGTGCGAGCGAACGCGTGATGTGGGCGGAGAGCGTCTCCGCCCGGGCCACGAACTCATGGCCGAGCTCGTCGACCGATTGAACCAGCATTGGCGCTACGGCTCGCGCATCGGACGTGGTCCGCACGATCAGCCCTGGCCACCGCGCAAAGGGTGGCGGCTGCTGGAGGGTACTCACGTAGACAACGCGAGGGGCCTTGTCCCGTGCGTTCAGCACGCTCGCATCCTCGGCAATGCCCACCACTTCCAGGCCACGATGATGGAGCTGCCGGCCGATGTCGATACGCAGCCCCGGGCGGAAGCCCTCTGGCATCAGGTCGCCGGAAAGCGCGCGGGAGACGACCGCGACGGGGGCCGCTCCAATTGTATCGCGCCAGTCGAACGAGCGACCGGCACGCACACGAAGGCCGAGAACGTCGAAGTATCCCGGTGACGCCATCACAACTCCCGCGTCGATGCCGGTGGCGCGTCCCGATATGGCGATGGGCTGCTGAATGGGAGCTGCAGTCGAGGCGCCCGGGACCGGCTTGGCGATTGCTGCTGCCGACACGCCAGGCAAAGAAGCGACCTGCTCGAGCAGTGTCCGGTAGTACACCGCATCGTCCAGCGTGGTATAGCCGCCCGGGCGATTCATCAGCTGGGCGGCAAGGACGCGATCGGTTTCGAAACCATGCCCGCGCCATGCCGCCCGGAGCAATGCGTCCACTGCGAGCGCGGCGCCAGACAGCAGCACCACTGCAAGGGCCACCTGGCCGGCGACCAGCGCAGAACCCACGCGACCCTGACCCACCACGATCCTCGAAGAGGTCCGAGGTCCGCGCGTCCGCCTCGCAGAGAGCCACGCAGGGACGATCCCGGTTCCCATCGTCACCGCGACGGCCAGCGCAGCAAACATCGCCCACGCGGACCAGCCCGGCGTGAGGTCGAGCGTCAGAGGCACCGAACCCGTAGACAAGAGGCCTGTCGCGAGGATCGCGCCCCATCCGGCGAGCGGCGCGCCAATCGCGAGGCCGGCGGCGCTGACCAGGAACGACTCCAGCACGGTCGGCGCGATGACCTGCCAATCCGACGCACCCAGGGCACGTGATATCGCGGTCTCCTGCTCGCGCCTGAGCATGCGCGCAAGCTGGAGACCTGCGAGATTGGCACACGCAATCACGATGAGCCAGAGGCTCGCGAAGAGCGTGAACCTCAACGGACTCACGTAGCGTGAGCGCCACCAGGAGACGCCCCTCGCGCCGGGCATCACGATCAGCCGGCGCTCACCGACATCCGCCGCCGGCAATCCTGCAGCAGAGGACACGGTTTCGGCCCGCCAAATCGCGGACCACTCGGCTCGCACGTCGTCGATCGAACGGTCAGCGGCGAGACGGCCAAAGACATACCGTAGCGGGACCGAGTTGGACGTCAGACCAATGATGCGCTCAACGAGCGGAGCGGGAACGACGATGTCGGTCTTGACGCCGACCTGGATGCCCGGGAAGCTGTCCGAGGTGACACCCACGACGATGACCGTCGTCTCTCCCAGCGTGATCGCGCGGCCCAGCGCGCTGGCCGGCGCGCCGAACAGCCGGCTTGCGTAGCCTTCGCTGACGACCGCCACCGGCTCGGCGTCCGCTGCCTGGGAGCGATAGTCCGCCGGCTCGAGAGGGCGGCCGGCGGCGACCGGTACAGCCAGCAGCGCGAAGTAGTCCGCGGTAACGCCGTCCACGACGGCCTGGTGCGCTGACCCGCCGGCCTCGGCGCTCACGACGGAACCTCCCAGGATGCCGGTCACCTGTTGAAGCGAATGCTGCCGCTCGGACAGGATGTCGAACAGCGTGCGGGGAAGCGCGGCCGGCTTGCCGCGGGCGTTGTGGATCTCGATGGCGACCAGCCGGGCAGGATCGGGAACGGGCAGCGTCTTCAAGGCGAGCGCGTTCAGCACGGTGTAGACCGCGAACGTGGCGCCCGTCCCCAGGGCCAGGACGGCAATCGCCCCCACCGTGAATGCCGGCGTAGATGCGAGGCGACGCACGGCGAGGCGAAGTGCCATCGTGGTGCGATTGTAGTGCGTGCGCCGGTCCGGCTGACTCTCGGCCCTCGGCAGGCGGGCGTGGTAGTGTCTCGCGGTGCGCTCTATCAGGCGACCACCGTGTTCTCGATCATCCGCGATTCGATCCGGGCCTGGAAGCGCTCCCCATCCGTGGCGGTCATCGCTGCGCTGACCCTCGCTCTTGGCATCGGCGCGACGACCACCTTCTACTCGCTGGTCGATCACCTGCTGCTTCGAAGCCTGCCGGTTCCCGATCCGCACGAACTGGCCATCGTCCGAACGGAAGCGGAGCCGGCCAGCCGTTTTTCCTTCCAGGTCTGGGAGCAGATTCGGGAGCGGAGTCATCTGTTCGACGGCGCCTTCGCGTGGTCGGCCTGGGGAGTCAACGTAGCACCTCGGGGCGAAGTGGAGATTGCGCAGGCCGTGCTGGCCTCGGGGGGCGTCTTCAGGACGCTCCGTGTCTCGCCCTCGATTGGACGACTGTTCGACGAGCGAGATGATCACAGGCAGGGTGGCCCCGAAGGCCTGGTGGCCGTCATCAGCCATGCCTATTGGCAGCGGCGCTTCGACAGCGCGCCGGAGATCGTTGGCCGGTCCATCGTCGTGGAGGGTGTGCCGTTCACCATTGTCGGCGTCGCTCCCCGCTCGCTGCGCGGGCTACGGGTCGGGACGACGTTTGACATCGCGCTGCCGCTGGCCACCGAGCCTCACGTACGCGAGTTCAGTTTCATCGACAACGGACGCATTGCCTTCCTGGCTATCGTCATGCGCCTGGCGCCAGGCCGTACGGTCGAGACCGTATCCACTGCTCTGCAGGAGGATCAGCCGGCCATTCGCGCCGCGACGCTCCCGACGATTCGACGCTCGCAGGATCGCGATGCATACCTCCGCAGCCCCTTCCTGATCGTGCCCGGTGCTGACGGCGGAGCCGGTCTCATCTCCTACTATGGGGATGCGGCAAGGATTCTCCTTCTCCTCGCAGTGCTCGTGCTGCTGGCCTGCTGCGGAAACGTCGCCACAGTGTTGCTGGCCCACGGCGCAGCACGCCATCACGAGCTCAGCGTACGCAACGCTCTCGGTGGATCCCGCTGGGAGGCGGCGCGGCAGTTGCTGGCCGATAGCCTTGTGCTCTCGGTGCCCGGCGCCGCGGCGGGACTGCTCCTGACCGCCTGGGCCGGTCCGTGGGCACTGGCGCAGTGGAACGACGCGCGCCTGGACGATGCGGTACCCGTAATGACCAACTGGCGTGCGTGGTCAGCCGCCGCTGCCGCCGGAATGATGACCGGCGTCCTCGGCGGGCTGGCCGCCGCATTTCGGGCCTCCCGCATCAGCCCCGCCGACACCCTCAGGTCCAGCAGCTTTCACTCGACCACCTCGGAGCGAGGACAGCGGTGGTTCATCTGCGCACAACTCGCCTTCTCCGTCATCGTGGTCGTGACGAGCGTATTGCTCCTGCGAAGCTACTTTGCAGAACCGATCCAGCGGAGGTCCTGCGCTGCGAGTGAGGGAGCTTACGCTTTCGTGCGGATCTGCCGATTGTGAGGCAGCACGCAGGAGCGTATCCGAGGGCGGCGTGACCGACAGCCTGGTGATGAAGTGAACCCAATCCCGGAGCCGCACGCTGTCGCTCGCGCATGATCCCGGCACACCTGCCCTGGCGCATCTATGCGCCACGTTCGGAAGTTCCGGCGCGGGCACGGGCGCGTTCGACCGGCCCGCGGGCCAACGGGCTGTCCCAGACGCGGAGCAGCAACGCCTTGAGCGCGGCAAAACGCCCGGGTCCGAGCACCGTGCTCCATTCGCGTTCGATGTCGCGGAGGATGTCGTGGATCTTCGCGTATGCCGCGCGTCCGCGCCTGGTGAAGCGGACCATGCGCGCGCGGCCCTCATCGGGCGCGTCGGACCGGACGAGATAGCCGAGGCCTTCGAGGCTCCGGAGCAGCTGATTCATGGCCTGCTTGCTCATCCCGGCGCGCTCGGCCAGGTGGCCGGGGCGAACGCCATCCGGGCCCGGAAACTGCAAGACCGCCATGTGCGGCACGCGCAGGTCCTCGAACCCGGAGGCGTTGAGCTCCCTGATGATCCGGCGCTGAATGGCCTGGGCCGGCACACGCAGCAACGCGCCGATGAGCATGTCCTTCGTGTCGATCGGTGAGCGGAGGGGCGGCTTGGGCATTGACATTGAGGTAAATCGAGTTTACTCTTCTGGCAGTCAATTCAGTTTACTGCAAGGAGCCTGTCCATGCCCCGCCAGACACGCACCCTCCACGTCAATCCATCCGATGAGACCTTCCGCCTCGGACCGCTCACCGTGCGCTTCCTGCTCACGGGAGACGACTCGGCCGGCAGCGTCGCCGCGTTCGAGATCCTGGTCCCGGCCGGCGAGCGCCTGGCGGCGCCCGCACACAGCCACGACCACTACGAAGAGACGGCGTACGGTATCTCGGGCGTGCTGACCTGGACCGTCGACGGGACACCCATCGATGTCGCGCCTGGACAGGCGCTCTGCATTCCGCGCGGCGCCGTTCACCGGTTCGACAACAACGGCGGCCAGGACGTGAAGTCCCTCTGCCTGATCACGCCAGCCGCAATCGGTCCGTCATTCTTTCGTGAGGCGGCCGAGTTGCTCGACGCGGCGGCCGGTGGGCCGCCGGACCGCGCGAAGATGGCGGAGATCATGCGCCGCCATGGCCTCACGCCAGCGCCACCTCCGCCCGGGGCATAGTGAAAGGAGAGGTGCTCGGCTACCTCAGAGTCGCTTGGGTGTCAGCCTTGTAGGTGAGCGACAGCACCGCGTACGCGGTCGCAGCGTCACTCATGAACCTGGAGGGCTCGGAATCGGGATCGCGTTGCTTGTTCGGGGACACGGCCGTCCAGCGCCCTGTTGCACGGTCCTGGTTGTGCCGCAGCCACTCCAGCCCCTTGTTGACGCGCTGATCAGCCGCAGGCACACCAGCGGATTGCAGCGCGAGCGTCGCCAGCGCCGTGGCGAAGCCATCGGTTCGAGTGTCGCTCTCGCTGTTGTCCGAGCGCGTGTACGTCCCGATCGCGACTGTGCTCCACGCGCCGTCCGGCTGCTGCAGCGCGAAGGCCGCATCAATGGTCGCCTGGCGCTGTTCAGCAGTCAGCAAGCCGGGCACACGGCTCGACGCCCACAGCCCATGAGCTGGTTCAGCAGTGAGACGTTGGCGTGCTTCCGCTGAAAGTAGCCTCGAAGCGCCTCCAATCGCTCGGCGTTCCCGGCCGATGAGGCATACCCCTCCGGCGCGGTCCCAACGGCCAGCGCTGCCAGAGACGCCCCGAAGTACGGCGAGTTCGGCGATTCCCACGGCTCCATCCTGAAGTTCAGCCAGGTCCAACCGCCGCTCTCAGGGCCGGTCTTCATCTGCAACGCCCACATCACGCCCAGTGCCGTGCGAGTCTCGTCGCTCAGCGTGCCGGTCCGCGCATCGCGACGGCTCAGCACCAGCGCGTTCATCACTGACTCGATCGCGCGAGACTCGCTGGTCTTGGGCAGACCGCGTGTCTGGTCCGGGTACCACGGTTCGACATCGCGCCAGCTGCGGGCGCGCGTCAGGAGGTTGCCCAGAATCTTGCTTTCGGCCGCCGATGGCCCCGACTCGTTCAGCAGGCCGCGCAGCTCGGGACGCGCCAGTGCATAGGGCAGGGTCGTATGGCACGACATGCAGTAGGTGCCTCGGTCGCGCGCGGCGTTCGGCCAGGTCGTCCAGAACTCGGCCCGGCCATCGAGGTAGGTGGCAGCAGCTCTCGGATCCCATCCCGGTCCCTCACCCGGCGCGGCGCCGAGACGGTGTCCGAGCGTGACCGCAAAGAGGACGACGATGGCCGCCGGGAGCAGAAAGCGAAGAGTTGTCCTCATGTTGACCTCGGGCCACGGCGATCAAACCGACCCGGATTATAGCCAGTCCCTGCCTGGCAATCATGGATCGAGCATCGCGCTCGTGACCGGGCGGGCGCAGCAGTCAGCACCTCGCTCGTCCATGGCCGCGAGCCCTTCGGTAACCGGATGCCAAGACCGAGTGTCGTCATGTTCTAACTAAGACAGCAGTCCGGTAAGACACACTCGTCCATTCACGTATCCCGAACTGATTGAAACGGGCCCATCGCTTGCGAAGGCGAGGCTTCCGCCCACTCGACCTCGTGACAACTGCATGGCCTCGAGGCCCGCGCCCATTATTCGCTCTGGCTCGTCTCCGACGGCATCGGGAAGCGTTCGTGAATCCACGCCTGCCACAGCGGCGTCTCGCGGGCGACGACTGCCGCCGCCTGATCGCCGTAGAGGTAGAAGCTGAACGCCGCCATCACCGGCCCGCCCAAATCCATGGTGAAGAGCGCGGCGGCGCCGGGCCCCGGCTGGTCGAGCCGCAGCAGGGCGCCGGGCGGATTCCCGCCGACGTTCTCCACCACGCCGCGCAGCGCAGGGACGCCTGCCGGAACGGTCCACGCCTGCCCGGCGGCCACGCCGTTCATCCCCAGCGCCGCGGTCAGCGTCGCCCAGGCGTCGGCTGGCGTTCCCGCGACGGGAGCCTTGAACTGCATGAACGCCGAGCGCTGGCCGCTGAAGTGCGTGAGATAGATTCGCAGGATACGGAAGGCGCCGGGCCAGCCCGACTCGGTGCCGATTAATTGGTCGTCCCAGTCGTCCGTACTGGCGAAGAGGCTTTCCACCACGCGGACGACGCAGACGCCGCCGGCGCGCGCTTCGACGCTCCACTCGGTCGCGATCGGCGGCGAGCCAGGGAACCAGCCGTCTGCCTGTCTGGCGAACATCCGCGGCGGATCCCAGGCCGTCACCACAGAGCGGGACTCGATGCCCGCGCCGAAGTTCAACGTCATCGCGACGGGCTTGCCGTCACGCTCCTCGAACTCAGTCGGTACGAACCAGGACGAGATACCGGGCCCGGTGGCAATGGCCTGCCACACCTCCTCCGGCGTGCCGGGGACCTCGACTTCGACCTGGATTGAACGGCGTCCGGACGCTTCTTTCTTCACGCTCATGATGGCTCCTTGGAATCGGACCTCCGCGGCAGGGGGTGCGCCACTATCACGAGGCGATGCGCGCGACCCCCAGGTGCGGACTCGTCGTGGTACTTCGCGACCAGTCTGGTGATGGCCTCGGTGAGCTCGCTGCTGAACGCCGCCCGGTCCGACGCCGAGCGGAAGCGAACCTCCGTATCCACCGCCAGGGTCGCCAGGCGTTTGCCCGTCTCTGTCGCGCGGCGAACGAGACCGCCCACCTCGCGGACGACCCGTGCGCCCAGGGCAATGAGGTAGCTCGCCGACAGCCTGTCGATTTCCCGACTCGGGTCCGCGGCGACCGGACCCAGAGCGCCCGGCGAGACGACGTAGGAAGCGGCCGTCGCAACGAGCAGCCGTTCTGTCAGCCCGCCCCACTTGCGTTCCTGGGCCTGCCGCACCAACCCGTGCGCCTCGAGCGCGTTCAAGTGGTAGTTGACCTTCTGCCGGGCCAGACCGACACGCGCGGCCAGCGTCGCTGCCGAGGCGGGCGCGGCGGCCAGTTCCGAGAGGAGGCGACTCCGGATGGGCACGAGAGCCACTGTCGCGGCTGCCGGATCTTCGATGACTTGGATGTCGAGCACGAAGGACATGGTAGTCTTGACAATATTAGTTGTCAATACTGATTCGACGCCCTCCAGTGCGCGTCAGGGACGACGTCGTCGCGCATCTCACCGCGACGCGGCGCTTCGTCACGCTCGCCCTCGCGGCCTTCGCCGCCGCCTTGCTGCTCGCCGGGGTCGCGCTCTACGGCGCGTCGAGCGTGCCCTGGGGCAACGCGCGAGTCCTCGAGCGTCGGAGCCCTCCGACTGCTGGCCACCCGTTGGCCCTGGTCCTTCGACTCGCGACGATCGCCGCGGCGCTCGAGGGGGACCACCGTGCGGTCATGAGGCGAGGCGAGGGCTGTCGTATAAAATCCGGCTCGGCGATGAATGCCGATGGTCGGGTTGGCCTGGTGGTTGGACGCTAGGCGTCTCACGAGTGAAAGGGATGCGTGATGGGCCATACGGACGACAAGGCAGGCGCAAGGAAGAGCACACTTGTGCGGCCCGAACGGCTGCCCGAAACTCCGGTTCCACCGATCCCCGAGGTCGATCAGAGCTCGGAGCTGGCGTCGACACAGTACTCGGCCTACCGGACCGGTCTGTCCAACCACCGAACCGGCTTGTCGGAGCATCGAACCTCCCTGTCCGAGTACCGCACCGACCTGTCGATGCACCGGACGGATCTCTCGACCGATCGTACCGAGATGTCGATGCGGCGCACCGGCATGTCGTTCCAGCGGACCCGCATGAGCGCGGAGCGGACGCTCATGTCGGTGATCCGCACATCGCTCTCGCTCATCGGATTCGGGTTCACCATCTATCAGGTGTTCGAGAAGCTAAGGAATGCGGGGACGATCACTCAGTCGCAGGCGCCCCTGAACTTCGGCGTCACTCTGGTGATCCTCGGGATCGTGATGCTGACGATAGGCATCCTCTACCACCTGCAGTTCATGCTTGGACTTCGCCACGAGCGGAACGCGATGCGAGCCGCCGGCCTCATCTACGGCCAGAGCCGTTTCCCGCCCTCCGTCACGTTGATCACGGCAGTGGTTCTGCTCGTCGTCGGTTTGTTTGCGATCGTGAGCATGGTCTTCAAGGTTGGGCCCTTTGGGTGAAGAGCCTTCCTCGCGGATCGCATTCGACAGGACGCCATCATTTCGGAAGCGCGAGTCACCACCGGTCGACGCGCGCGCACAGGCCGTCCGAAAGGGAGTACTCCCGCCAGAGCCGATCGAGCTGCTCGCGATCGACGGCGGCGAACCGCGACCATTCCATCCCGTACTCACGCGACGCCTGCTCGCGAAACGCCGCGATCGAGTGCGCCCCCGCCGCGTCCGCCGGGCACTTCCGGACACCGAGCCGGACAACGCTCTGCAACTGCGCCTCCGAGAACCCATGCGCGTTGTACCAGTCCAGTTCCGTCAGGTCGGCGCCAAGAAGGATGGCATCCTGGAACTGGGCATTGCGCACGTACGCACCCGAGAACGAACTGCCCGACAGATCCGACCCTGTGAAGCGAACGCCTTCCAGTGAGGCGTCCTCGAAGCTGACGCCTCGCAAGACGGTTCCAGAGAGGTCGACGGCGAACAGGTTGGCTCCCCGCGGCGGCGGTCCAGGTACTGGTGGGCAGCGAACGGCGGCGGACGGCACGTGCCGCGTCGATGGCCGCCGCCGACACGATGCTCGTGGTCATCGGACCGGGGTGGCTGAACGCGAAGACGGCTGCTGGCGCGAGGCGCCTGGACGACCCCGGGGACTTCGTGCGGACGGAGATCGTCGCGGCGCTGAAAGCGGGCGTGCTGGTTCTGCCGATCCTGGTGCAGGGGGCGTCGATGCCGGTCGCACACGACCTGCCCGCCGACATCCGCGATCTCGCCGTACGCCACGCCATCGCGCTGAGCACCAGCAGCTGGAAGGAGGACGTCGAGGCGATCGCGTCACAGGTTGAAGGCGCGGCCGGCGTGCGTTCGAACCCTCACGCCATGCGTCTGCCGGCCCTCCTCCGGTCACGGGATCGGCGCCTGGTGCTCGTGGCCGCGGCGCTGGTGGTACTCGCCGCCCTGGGTGGGGCGGCATCCTGGATCGTCGAATGGATCCGACCGGACGACCGCCGCCGCATCGAGCGCTTCGCGCAGGACCTTCTGTACGAGTTGCCCCTCGACGTCGTCACGACGGCCATGAGCCAGATCCAGGCGACGGCCGCGCGTGCGGGCGCACCCGCCGTGACGGATCTGGCGGTCGAGCGTCTGAAGCGGCTGGTCGTCGTCTCGAACGACACGACCGACAAGGGGCGCGAGATTCGCCGGCGTGCGATCGAAGCGATCAAGGTCCTCCGGCGGAACGATCTGAGTCGCGACTTCGACGGCGAGGCGCTCCGCGCCGTCGATCTGGTGGATGCGGATCTCGGTCGTACCTCGCTCAAAGGCGTCAGCCTCGAGCGCGGCTTCCTGATCCGCACGGATTTCTCGGCGGCCGATCTGACCGGCGCCAATCTCTCGGCAACCTGGGTTCGCAATTCTGATTTCGGCGCCGCCACGATGACCGGTGCGAACGTCGACGAGATGGACTGGTTCAATGCCCAGGGGTTCGCCGCCGACCAGCTGGGTTCTGTCGACCGATCGACACTGGCCGCGTGTCCCCGGGACGATGCCGGCCGCACGTCGGAGTCGACGTTCAGGAAACTCCTGAACGAGGACTACGGCTTCCAATGGGAACAGATGGGGTCCGATCGCGACCAGATGGCCCGGTGGTGGTCGATCTACGCGGCGCCCGGCGGGTTGTGCGACCAGGTCGATCGATGGCGGATGGGTTCCTGATTCGCCGGACGCGTCCCACACGCCACGTGGCGGGCACGCCGTTCCGCTCGCGTCCCGCACACTGGGATGCGCCCCGTTCCTCACGTCCTGCCAGCCGGGGGCGTCGTTGCGGTTCCCGAACCGGTCGTGCGCCGGCCGGACAGCTCTGGAGCTCGACCGTCGGCGCCCGCCGGCGGGTTCGCCTGCCATACTAGCCGCCATGATCGCCAGCCAGATCCTCCATGCGGGCGCCGCTGTGCCAGGGTTCACAGTGGCATTCATCGGGTTGGTGGCCCTGCTGGTGTTCGCCGTCCTCGGATCCACGCTGGCGTTCGGTCCGACGCTCGAGGCGGCCACGCCGGACCCGAGAACCGTATCGGTGCAACGAGCCACACTGCGCTGTGCCGTCGCGACCGCCGCCCTCCTGTCGTTGCCTGTGGGCGCAACGGCGCAGGAGCTCGAGCCCGGTGCCTATTGGGCCATCCCGGAGGGACTGAACATCGTCACCGTCGCCAACACCTTCAACTGGGGCGATGTGGCGTTCGAACCATCGGCACCCATCGATGAGGCGAGCGCCAGGATCAACATGACGGCGTTTGCGTTCACGCGGGCGTTCAGCCTGGCAGGACGATCGGCCAACGCTGGTGTGGCGTTGCCCGTGATCGGTGGTCATCTGGAAGGCCGATACCTGGGCGAACCGGCCGCGGTCGATCGATTCGGGCTGGGCGATCCGAGACTGCGCCTGGCGATGAATCTCTACGGGGCGCCAGCGATGACGCCAAAGGAGTTCGCGGCATATCGCCAGCGGCTCATCCTGGGCGTCAGCGTCACGGTGGCTCCGCCGCTCGGGCAGTACGACCCGGACAAACTCATCAATCTCGGCAACAATCGCTGGTCGATCAAGCCGGAGTTGGGTGTCTCGCGTGCCTGGGGCCGCTGGGTCGCGGAAGGGATGGCCGGGGTCTGGCTCTTCACCGACAACAACGAGTTCGTGGGAGGACGCATCCGGGAGCAGGATCCGATTGTCGCGGTGCAGGTCCATGTGACGTTCAAGTTCAAGCCCAACATGTGGCTGGCCGGGAATGCCAACTACTACACCGGTGGCCAGACGACGATCGGCGGGAGGCAGAATCTCGACCTCCAGCGCAACTCGCGCGTCGGCGCCACGTTCTCGGCAGGGCTCAATCGCAATTCCGCGATCCGGTTGTCCGTGAGCCGGGGCGCTTACACGACCATCGGCGCCGACTTCACCGCGATCGCGGCCGGCTACAACTACGCGTGGGCGCGCTGAACGCCTGTCGCTGCCGAGCCGGCTCCGCATCACCTCGACACTGACGCATGCGCGCTCGCCGGTACGGTGAGCGTGTTCGCGCAAGGGCCCGGCGCCTCGGCAACCGGAGCTCGAGGCGTCGCCGGCGTCGAAGGGAGCGAGCCCCGGGGTTCAAGTCGCCGCGCCCGCCTTTCCGGGTCAGACTGAATGAGGTGTTGCGGCAATCGCCGCGCGGATCCGTCCGGCGGCGTACTGATTGAGCACCGCGCCCGAGGCATCGCTGCCGTGCAACCGGCCGTCGATCACCAGCGTCGCGATGCCGTGCGTCACCGACCAGACGAACCGCGCCAGCATGAGGGGGTCGTCGTCGCGGACGAGGCCGGCACGCTGCTGCTCGATGAGCGCGTCCACGAGCGCGACGAACGCCGCAGTGGCTTCGTCGACGAGCTCCGGATCCTGCGCGCCTGCTTCGACGTAGCGCCCGAACATCACGCGGTAGTGCGAGGGATGAGCGGCGGCAAAGGCCAGGTACGCCACGCCCATCGCGTCGAAGCCCGCCCAGCCTCGTCCGTGGCCCTCCCACGCCTCGACCAGCGCCAGCCGGAGCGTGCGGAAACCTTCGCACGCCACCGCGGCAACCAGCGCCTGTTTGCTGGAGAAGTGGCGGTACAGCGCGGTCCGCGAGACGCCGAGGGCCTCCCCGACCGTGCGGAGCGTCATGCCCTCCACGCCGTGCCTGCCGATCGTCCGCAGCGCCTCGTCGATGAGGGCGCGGCGCAGGTTGCCGTGATGGTACTGACCCGCACGCTTCTTCCGCGGCCGCCTCGCCGGGGAACCCGCCATGGCCGCGGATCGTATCCGCATATGTAATCATCGTCAACATTGCACCGTCCGTGAATGTGGACAATGATTACATCCGGGTGGAAAGCGGGACGTCGTGCAAGAGGAGGAGACCATGATCGGTCGATTGTGGCAGGGCAGCCCCGAACTCGTCGCGACCGCCGGCCTGATGCTGGTCGTGCTGGGCGCCTCCGCTGTCGGTCTGGCGACGGACCCGACCATCATCGCCGGGGCGCCAGCCTGGCTGAAGCCGGCCAAGTTCGCCGCCTCCATCGCCATCTACACGCTGACGCTGGCCTGGATCTTCACGCTGATCCCGGAGTGGGTTCGCACGCGCCGCCTGATCGGCTGGCTGACCGCCGTCACGATGGTCCTGGAGATCTCCATCATCGGCACGCAGGCCTGGCGCGGGACGACGAGCCACTTCAACGTGGCGACGATTCTCGACGGCACGCTCTTCACGATCATGGGGCTGGCCATCGTCGTCCAGACGCTCTCAACCGTTGCCGTCGCGGTCGCCCTGTGGCGGCATCGGTTCGACGACATGGCGCTCGGGTGGGCCGTGCGATTCGGCATGGCGATGACCATTGCCGGCGCGTTGACGGGCGGGTTGATGACGCGGCCGACCGCGGCGCAACTCGAGGCCGCGCGTGCCGGTGAGCGCATGACCCTCGCCGGTGCGCACACGGTTGGCGCGCCGGATGGCGGTCCGGGCATGATCGGGACGGGATGGAGCAGGGAGCACGGCGACCTCCGCGTGCCGCACTTCATCGGCCTCCATGCGATCCAGGCGCTGCCCCTCGTGGCGCTGCTTCTCGGCCGCACGCGGCTCGACGGGCCGGTGCGCGCCCGGCTCGTCCTCGTCGCCGCGGCGGGCTACACGGCGCTCTACGTGATCCTGTTGCGGCAGGCGCTCCGCGGTGTTCCCCTGATCGCGCCGGACGACGAGACGTTCATGCAGCTGGCCGGATGGACGATCGTCACGACCGTGGCCACTGGCATCGTGTGGCTCCACGGCTCTGGCTCCCACTCCCTGCGGCGGACTTCCACTGTCTGAGGCCCCTGTCATGACCGCCGAACAGCTCTTCTCGATTGCCAACCTCGTGTCCGTGGCGTGCTGGATTGTGCTGGCCGCGTTTCCGAACCGGCGGGCGGTGACCGACACCCTCACCGGGAAAGCCGTGCCGGCGCTCTTTGCCGCCGCCTACATCGCGATCGTCGTGGTGGTGTTTCCCGGCGCCGAGGGGAGTTTCTCGACGCTCGCCGGCGTCTCGGGACTCTTTGCCGACCCATGGCTGCTGCTCGCCGGCTGGCTGCACTACCTCGCGTTCGACCTCTTGATCGGCACGTGGGAGGCTCGTGACAGCGTCGAGCGCGGAGTCCCGCGATGGGTGCTGGTTCCCTGCCTGTT
Organism: uncultured Bifidobacteriaceae bacterium; assembly: GCA_964543955.1. GTDB lineage: Bacteria > Acidobacteriota > Vicinamibacteria > Vicinamibacterales > UBA2999 > VFZN01. The sequence goes on along the minus strand of CAZJBN010000003.1, from coordinate 86,761 downwards.
CCTGACGCTGATGTTCGGTCCGACGGGCTGGCTCGTTTACATGGGAGCGCGGTTGGGGTTCCCTGCGACCCGGGCCGGCCGGTAACGCGCACGACGCATCGCCTCTCCGAGCGCGAGCCAAGGATCCTAGAGGAGCGGTGAACCAAGCCGGAGTGTGGAATCGAGGAACCGCGAACTGCGGGGGCGGGACTCGTACTCCGCCGCAGAGAACTCATCGCAGTGGGCGAGATCGGCGGCGAAATCGGCCTCCAGTTCCCGCGTGATCCGTTCGTCGTAGACGACCATGTTGGTCTCGTAGTTGATCGAGAAGCTGCGAATGTCCATGTTCGCGGATCCGATCGAGCACAGCATCGAATCCACGCAGACCGTCTTGGCGTGAAAGTACATTCCCCGGTACATCAACACCCGGACGCCGGCATGGACCATGTCGGCAGCGTAGGTCAGCCCGGCACGGTAGGCGGGCGACCACTCCGCACCTCCCGGCGCGATCATCACGCGCACGTCTATCCCGGACAGCGCGGCGGTCGTCAGCGCCTCGCTCACGCTCGTGTCCAGGATGAGAAAGGGAGACTGAATGTAGATGTGATCGTGCGCGAAGGCGATCATCGCCAGGTACGACTGGCGGATGGTCTCCCAGCGGGAATCGGGACCGGCACTCACGACCTGGATCGCCACACCGTCGGCATGCGTCGTCGGTTCCGGGAAATGCACTGACTGGAAGAGGTCCTCGCCGGTCGTGTTCCGCCACATCGTCGCGAACACGGCCTGCAGCATGGGCACGGCTTCGCCCGTCACGCGTGCATGCGTGTCTCGCCAGCCGGTGAAGCCCTCCGGCCCGGTGAGGTGCTTCTCGGTCATGTTCAGGCCGCCCGAGTGCCCGATGCGCCCATCGATCACCGCGACTTTCCGGTGGTTCCTGTAGCTCAGCGTGTGCAGCCGATGCAGCGGGGCGAACGGGAACATCCTGATACCGCTCGCCCGCAACCTCTGCACGTACGCCCTGCTCAGCATGAAGAAGCTGCCGACGGGGTCGTACAGAATGCGAACCTGCACCCCCTGCGCCACCTTCTCCGACAGGATCCGACCGACCTCCTCGGTGAACGCGTCCGAGGACCACTCGTAGTAGAGCAGGTGTATCGACTCGGTGGCGCGGCGGAGGTCGTCGACGAGCCGCGGGTACTTCTCCTTCGCGTCCTGGAGGATCTCGAGATGGTTGCCGTGGGTAATCGGCGACTGCCCCGCCGTCCACAACATGCTGGCGAGACGGGAGAACTGACGCCGTTGATCGGCGAGCGCGGTCAGCCTGGCGGGCTGTTCAGCAAGCACCGCGTTCGCCCGTTCCGCGAGAGCCGTGCTCTCGAGCAGCTTGGCCAGGCTTCGTTCCCGGCTGAAGGCGTGCCGGTTCCGGCCGAACATCACGTAGACGACCAGGCCTCCGATCGGGAACACGATGAGGAGAAAGAGCCACGCGAATGTCGATTGCGGGGTCCTGTTCTCGAGGATCAGGAACACGGCCACGACCAACGCATACATGCCGACCAGCACCGCCAGCACCGCCGTCCATGACACGCCCTGGAGAATCTGGCCAATTTCCATTCAGCAGGCTCCCTCGAAGAGCGCCGTGAACGCGGCCCTGGCGTTCGTGGCAACCGCAACCGTGCCCAGGACTTGATGTGCCGGACTGGGAATGACGTCGTTTCGTTCGGTCGAGTCGATGCGCACGACACCCTCCATCCGTCGACTGATTATCCCCGAGGGCGCCCGACGCCGGGCCGCGAGGAACGAGTATCGTACCGGCATCGAGTCCCTGCACGGCTTCGCGGGCTCGACACCGTGCGTCACACCGCTCCCTGAGGGAGAGCACTGTGGTAGCGTCGCGAGAGTGCCAGGAAGAGATGCCACTGATGAGTCGAGGAGGTCGACATGCAAGCGGTCAGATTCACCGGCGCAGGCCGGCCAGCTTCGATCGAGGACGTTCCCAGGCCATCGCCCGGCCCCGGACAAGTCCTGATCAAGATCGGCGGCGCCGGCGTGTGCCATTCGGACCTGCACGTCATGGAGGAGGACCTCGGATTCATCCCTCCGTTCACGCTGGGACATGAGAACGCCGGCTGGGTGGCCGAGCGTGGACAGGGTGTCACGGCTGTCACGGAAGGTGATGCCGTGGCGGTGTACGGTCCGTGGGGATGCGGCCGCTGCCACGCGTGCCAGCTCTCCATGGAGAACTACTGCGAGAACTGGGCGCAGATGGGCGGCTTCGGCGGAGGACTGGGTTTCGATGGCGGGATGGCCGAGTACATGCTGGTTCCCTCCGCCCGGCTGCTGGTCGACCTCGGCAACCTGAGTCCCGCCAGCGCGGCGCCCCTGAGCGATGCCGCGCTGACGCCGTATCACGCCATCAGACGGGCGCTGCCGCACCTGAACGCCGACAGCACCGTGGTCGTCGTTGGCGTCGGCGGACTCGGGCACATGGCCATCCAGCTCCTTCGCGTGCTCGCGCCGGTGCGCGTCATCGCCGCCGACGTCGACGACTCCAGGCTGCAGCAGGCAAAGGCGCTCGGCGCGGACGACACCGTCAACAACCGCAACACCGAAGAAGCCGCCGATCGCATCCTGGCGATCACGGGCCCGCGCGGCGCAGGCCTGGTGCTCGATTGTGTCGGCGTGCAACCGACGCTGGACCTTGGCGCGAAGCTCCTCGGGCGCAACAGCGCCTGGACGGTCGTCGGCCTGGGCGGCGGCCATCACGACTTCCATCACGGCAGCATTCCTTACGGCGTGTCGATGAGCATCCCCTACTGGGGATCGCGCGTCGAGTTGATCGAAGTGATCGCGATGGCGCGCGAGGGACGGATTCACGCCGAGGTCACCGGCTTCCCGCTCGGGCAGGCCGTGGACGTCTATCGCCGGCTGAAGGCCGGTGAGATCAGCGGCCGCGCGGTGCTGGTTCCCGAGGGGGCCGGGGCGTAGCGCGCAACCCGGGCCCGCCCGCGGCCCTGTGGGCGGCCCGGCTGGCCGGCGGCGGCCACGCGGCATGACGGCATTCACCATCGGCCATTCCAACCGGAGCCTCGACGACTTCGTCGAGATCCTTCGCGCGCATCAGGTCGACCTCGTCGCGGACATCCGGACCGTCCCGCGATCGAGAGCGAACCCGCAGTTCAACCGGGAGACGCTGCCCGAGGCGCTGGCGGCGTTCGGCGTCTCCTACGAGCATGTGGCCGCGCTCGGCGGCCTTCGCGGGAGGAGCCGAGACGTGTCCCCGGACGTCAACGCGTTCTGGACGAACGACAGCTTTCACCACTACGCCGACTACGCGCTCTCGCCGGCGTTCCGCGCCGGCCTCGATCACCTGCGCGACGCGGCGGAGGCGCGGCGCTGCGCGATGATGTGCTCCGAAGCGGTGTGGTGGCGATGCCATCGCCGCATTGTCGCCGACTACCTGATCGCGCACGGGGATGCCGTGGTCCACATCATGGGGCGTGGCGCAGCGGAGCCTGCTCGACTCACGGCGGGTGCCGTCGTTCAGCCTGACGGGACCGTGGTGTACCCCGCCGTGAATTGATCGGCGCGCGGCCTCGTCGCGGCGATCGCGCTCTTTGCGACGATGATCCCCGCTGTCCGCGCCAGCCGCGTGGATCCGGTCCGCGCCCTCAGAGCACTGTCGGAGGGCGGAACCGTGGAAGCGCCACCTCGCCGTAGGGCGGAACTTCAGTTCCGCCGTCTCTGGCCGTCGCAGGGCAGGTCTTCGTCTTGGTGCGTCCTTCGTCGACCGCCGTCGGCACACGGTCCGACGTCAACCCATCCTCGTCATGTGTCACAGTAGCGGGGCACAACTGATCCGATCGCCATGGCGACCTGCGGGGTTACCATGTGCCAGGCCAGGGTCTCGCGCGTGGACCGAACCGCAGCAGACCGACATCGGGAGTGACCCATTCAGATGAGAACTGCCCTGCCCTTCCTCTTGCTCATGTCCCTCGTCCTGCCCGGTTCGCTCGCCGGCCAGGAGCAAGAGCAATTTGGCGGCGCCTATGCCGGTCTCGACACGCGCCGCCAGCAGCTGGTCGACAACTGGGTCGCGCGATTCGTGAAGACGACCGGGCAATCCATCGAGCCCGACGCCTTCTATGACGACGTCCTCAGTCAGTCGGCGAAGACGACGTTCGACGCCGTCACCCATGCACTGATGACGACCCGGCTCACGGACGGTTCGGGCGCCGCCATCGGCGATGCGCTTACGCTCGTCGCCGAGGTCGACACGGTCCGGGGCGAAGTGTCCGGGGCGCGTGGGGATCGCCAGTTCCGGATGTATGTCCGGCTCACGCCGGATGCCATGGGGACGCTGGAGCGGTCGACGCAGTTCAAGCGCGGCATCGACAATTCCGTGTATCACAAGGGCTATCCCATCAATTATCGCGGACAGGGCGGCGTGCCCTCCATTCAGATCTCCGTGGCGCTCGACAGGAGCCGCGCTGACATCGACGTCGACTACCGCTCCTCGAGCTTCCCCGTCGTACTGCTGAACGGACATCTGACGTCCTCGAACTCCGACGTACGGGCAGGCAACAACTACGATCGCCACCTGAATCGCTGGACTGGCTTCCAGAACTGGTGGCGCGGCTTCTTCGGCGTGCGCCAGCAGCAGCCGACGGACGTTCCGCCCGCGAGCCCGCTGGCGCTACCGCAGACGCCACGGGCCGGCCGGGTCCACATCGACAGGACGGTCCACGATTTCCTCACCGCCTGGCTGATCGAAGGCGACATCGTTGCCGCCATGGGCTACGTGTCGGACCGGTCGTACGCCTGCCTGGCGCGCGACAGTGATGATCCGTCTCTGTTCGACCGCGGCGTCGCACCGTTCCAGCTCATGATCGACCTCAAGACGGCCTACGACTCGCTGGGGCCGCACGACTCGCTGGACGGGCTGGTCGTCGGCACGCGGCTCGTCTCGCCTGCTCTCCGCCTCGTGCGTCAGCCGCATCATGCGCAGTTCGTCCTCTACTCCGTACCCGACGACGTGGCGGTGTCGTTCGATTGCGAGAGCCAGCTGACCCCTGGCGACCCTGCGAGCGTGCGGCGAGCCTACGGCAACTACTTCGGCGCCACGTTCTACGTCGACGGCCACACCGACACGCCGGTCTCCCTGCTGTGGGCCCGGGACCAGGGCTACTGGAAGATCGTGTCCTGGAGAGCCGGCATGGACGATGCCGCACCAGACCCGATCGAACCAGTGCCGGATCCCACGGTCGTGCGCATCCCTGCCGATCCGGCGTTCGAACGGGCGGCACGGACATTTCTCGAGAGCTGGCTCGTCCGGCACGACTACGATGGCGCGTTCGCGCACATCTCGCCGGCAGCCTACGAGTGCTACGACCTCGAGCGTGGCAGCACCGACGCGCCGGCGTCGTCACCCGAAGACGCGGGCCGCAAGCTGCGAGCCAGCCTGGAGTCGTCCGGCAAGGCGTTCGGCACGTCGCGCCGACTGGACGCCATCCTGACCGCGGCAGAGCCGTTCCACCCCGCCATCCGGATCATGGATCATCGGGCATCGAGCACGTTCACGCTGACGAGCGTTCCCGACGCGCTCGGCGATGCGGCGGAATGCGCCGCACGCGCGAACGGCAGCTCGATGCCGGACCCGCTGCCGCTCGAATACGGAAAGGCCTTCGGCCAGATGGTGCGATTCAACACCCGCGGCGGCGAGGCGCCTGTGCTGCGCCTGCTCTGGCGCAGAGAGAACGGCACGTTCCGCATCACGTCCTACGGGATCGAGCTTCCGTGAGGCGTGCCTGCGTCGAGTCGTTGCGACGCTCTCGCCGAACGCCTCGACGAGAGACGCGAAGGCGACGCGTTCATCCCATCGATTCGAGATACAGCTGTTCGAGCCCGGCGTGATTCACGGTGGCGGCGTCGACCAGGTGCAGCAATCGCCCCGACCGCATGATGCCCAGGCGAGTCGCCGTCTCGCGGGCGCGGAACAGGTCGTGCGAGGTGAGGACGACCGCCCTGCCCTCGGCGCAGAGCGAGCGCAGTCGCTCGGAGAGATCTCTGGCCGACTTCGGATCGAGTCCCGACAGCGGCTCGTCGAGCAGCAGCGCCGGAGCGCGTTTGGAGAGCGCGACGGCCAGCGCCACCTTCTGCCGCATACCTTTCGAGTAGGTCGCAAGCCGCTGGGCCGCGTGGACACGCTCGAGGCCTGCCTCCGCCAGGGCGTCGATGGCCTCGCCATCGGTCACCGGCCGGCCCGACAGCTCGGAGAAGAAGCGGACGTGCTCGGTGCCCGTCAGCGCGTCGTAGAGCAGCACCTGCTCCGGAACGTATCCGGTCTTCAACCGTGTGATCGACGGATCGCGTGCGACATCGAGGCCGTCGATGGCCGCCGTACCGCCGTCGGCCGCGACGAAACCCAGGAAGACGTTGATGAGGGTCGTCTTCCCAGCGCCGTTCGCTCCGAGCAGACACAGCATTTCCCCAGGGCGAACCGTGAACGAGACGTCCACGAGCGCGTCGGTCTGGCCGAACCGCTTGCAGAGTCCACGAGCCTCGATCATCGCAGCGCCCTCTCGAGGGGCGAACGAGCCCACCGCCGCAGGCCGGACATCAGCAAGGCCACGCCGATCGCCAGCACCACCGCCACGCCGGGCAGAAGCCGGGCTGCCGCTGCCGTCCACGATGGTTCGCGGTACTCGAACCGCGGCAGTGCCGCGGCGTCCAGCCGCGTGAGCGGAGCGCCCTCGAGAATCCGCGGCTGGAAGTAGGCGCGCCACTGCTCTCGAAACACGTCGACCTGCCCGGCGAAGTCGAGCGCCCGGTCGCGCGATGTCCCGGCAGCCTGTTGCAGGGCATTCGACACCACCATGGCCGGCGACAGCAATTGCGCCACCGCTGCAATCTGCCGCTGCTTCTCGAGGGCTGCTTCATAGGACTCGACGACCGGGGCGAGGCGCCGTTCGACTTCGCGGTCGCGGGCGGCCTGCAGCAGCGCGTACTGGCGGAGCCCGTCGCGACCGACGGCCGACGGCGTCGGGTGATCCTCCAGGAAGTGACCCAGCACGCGGCTGCCATCCAAGAGCGCGTCGCGCGTCGCCGATCGGGTCGCGTCGGCGAAGACGACACCGGACGGCACGCGGCCCCATGTCGTCATCACGAGGCCCACCGCGCCGGGAATCACCATCGTCACGATCAGCCAGGCGCCGCCAAGCCGGACGGCGCCGGCGACCGCCGACCCTCCTCTCGATGCGACCCAGGCTGCAAGGCCGAGCCAGAACACGCCGTATGCGATGACAACGGCCGACCAGAGGGCGAGGTACCAAAGGGAAGACGCGTCGGCGGACTGCATGAGCAGCCATGGCACGGCCAGAGCAGGAGCCAGGATCGGCCCAACTCGCGCAACGAGAGTCCCGCCAAGGAACGATTCGGCGGCGACCGGCTGTGCCAGCAGCATCCGCAAGGTGCCGCGTTCGCGGTCGCTGGCGGCCAGGTCGAAGGTGGCTGCCAGAAGGGCGAGCGGCCACAGGAACACGATCACGAACTCCACGTCGAACGTGCCCGTCGCCAACGCGAGCGGGTTCGCGATCTCCGCTGCCGTCGTCGCCGCATTGCGTCCCGAGGCAGTGACCTTGACCTGGGTGGGATACAGGCTCGTCTGCCCCACGGAGAGCGAGAGGAGCGGAGCCGGCGTGGCAATCGCCAGCGTGCCGCGATCGTTGGCGAGGAAGTCCGGGTTTCGCGCATCCCAGGGCAGCCCTATCGCGTCGTCCGGGGCGCCAGTGACGACGAGCTGCGCGACTTCGGCAGCGGACTGCCCGGTACGGTTCGCGAGCTGAGCGGCGGTTTCGCGCGCATCGCGCGCGCGGCCCGCACCATGAAGCGCCGCCGCCAGGAGGAGCGCCGTGAAGAGCAGCACGACGATGACGAGCCCGCCCTCGCGCCACTGGCGCCGGAGGTCGTGTCTGGCAATCACCAGCGCCTGCCTCACGGCCGCGCTCCGTGTACGACGATGGCGCGCCACGCCAGTGCGAGGGCGACGAGCAGCCACGTCGACATCCCGACGACCGCGCCAGCGACCCGACCAGCAGCCCAGGAGACGGGCGGCGTGTCGTAGGTGAACTCAGGCACGCGCGCCCAGAGCTCCCGGCTGCCCGTGGAAGTGAACGTCTTCCAGCTGTCGAACGCGGCCAACTCGCTGTTGAGGGCCGCGAGCAACTCGCTGCGGTATGCCGATGCCGCCTCGAGGAAGCGCCGGTAGTGGTCGTAGTCGGTGGCGGCCATCGACATGGAAATCGCCTGCACGGCCACTGTCGGCGAGGCCACCGACAGCCAGCGGTACGCCCCGGCCTGCGACTCGAACGTCTGCGCGAGGGCCTCGAGGTGCCTGCCGTACAGTTCGGTATCCGCGGCCTCGGTGTCGATCAGGGCGACGACTTCGGGGTTCGACGCCGCGGGCAGGTCTTCGCCGTTCAGGAACCGCTCGGTGGCAGCGGCCACCCGGTCGTCCCAGCTGGGCCGCTCGGCGCGCTCGTCGTCGATGGCGGCGGAGAACGCCGCGGCCGTCGGCGTCGGCGTACGCGCCGACGCCATGGCCATGAGCGCAGGTGGGGCGATGACGGCAGCCGCAAGCCACAGGGTGAGGCCTGCCGCAAGCGCCTGGCGCGTCGAACGGGCCCACATCGAGATCGCGAGCGCCAGCAGCAGCCACGTCACGAAGTGGACGACGTATGCCGTGAGGAGGAGAAGCGCGCGAAGGGCCGAGTCCGAATCGAGCGACAGGCCCGGCCCCGACAGCAGCGCGACAGAGGCCGCGCCTGCGGCGGGACCAGCCACGACAAGGATGATCAGCGCGACGCCGAGCGCCTTGCCGCCCACCACCGCGACCGGCCGCGCTCCCGACGCGATCAGGAGCCGCCACGTGCCGCGGTCGCGCTCGCGTGTGACCGACACCGCCGCCAGGAGCACGGTGAAGAGCGGCACGAACACCTGCAGGGCGCTGGCGACCGACAGCTCGCCAAGGCGGCGGAAGGACGCGGCATCGTTCACGGGGCGATGGCGCGCAAGCTGCTGCTGGTGTGCCTCGAGGAAGACTGCGCCGCCGACATAGGGCGAGACGCCGGGATCGACCAGGGCGAGCGGTTCGGCCGGCGCGAAGACGAACGTGCCGTAGTGCGCGGCCGCGTGCGGGTTCACGTCGCCCTGATCCAGCCAGCGGTCGCGTTCGGCCAGCCCGGCATCCGCGCGCTCGGCCGCGTCCCGCGCGGCGCGGACTGCGCCTCCTGCCACGGCGACGACCAGGGCGAGCACGATGCACGCGGCGAGCACCAGGAGCCGCCCGTCCCGCCGGAACTCGCGCAGATCCCTGACGGCGATGGACCAGCCGTGCCGCATGCGGGCTAGCGGGAGCTGCTGGTCGCGGGCGCGGCGTACTCGATTTCCTTCGCCTGGAGCGGCTCCTCGCCGTCGCCGACGTTGGCCACGATACGCATGCCCGCCTTCAGGTCCGCGAAGTCGCCGGTCTTCTTCGCGCGCACGAACTTCGTCGCCGGCGTGACCTCGAAGGTCAGCTCCTTGCCGTCGGTGGTGGTCAACGTGACGTGGCGGTCGTCGATGGCGAGGATGACGCCCATCACCTTGTGATCGTGCCCGGGATGTGCCCAGGCGGTCGGGACCGCGACCGCGGCAAGCGCGATGAGCACCACCATCAGAGCCGAGAATCGTGAACGCACGACGTCCTCCTTCCGTCTGTCTGGCGGGTGCGCGCTACGAACGCGTGAAGACCAGGCTGGCGGCATACGCGTCGCGGGTCGCGAAGTCCGGGTGCCGCGAGGGCACGCCGTGCTCCGCCCCCACGATGAACGTGCCGGTCCGGTCGATAGGGACCTTCACCACGCCTTCGGCATCCGTCTTCACGCTGAGGGGCTTGTCCGCCTCGGCCTCCGGGTAGACCACGACCGGCGCGCCCGGCAGCGGCTCGCCCTCGAAGAACACGACCACGTCGAGCGTGCCTCCTCGATCGACGGTAAACGGATCCTGCTTCGGGACGAGCTCGAGGCGATGGCCGATCACCCGGTCGAAACCAGGGCCGGACTGGCCGACGGCGAGCAGCGCCTTGCCGTACTTGATGTTGTGGCTGGCGGTCGTCGCCGAGGGGTATTCGGCTCGCGTCGTGTTCACCGAGCGTCCGTCATCGGTGCGCAGGAAGAAGCCGTTGTCGTAGAACGTCGAGAACACCCACGTTCCCGGCGCCGTGACCTCGGCCAGCGGAGCGGTGACGAGCGTGATGCCGTCGGGTCGGAGCCGGCCCGCATAGGACCGGCGCTCGCCGGATGGACTGTGCGCGTCAAGGGTCACGAGCTTGCCGGCAACGGTGTCCTGATAGTCGCCCGGATGGCCGTAGCGGACCCGCAACCGCACGCCGTCGGGACCGGCCGTCGGGAACACCGCGATGTCGTGCCCGTAGGCCACCGTCCCGAGCATCGCCATCGCCGCCGCTGCCACGACCGCCCGTCTCGCCACGCGCATGCTGGAGCCTCCCGGGAGTAAGGTCGATTCTACACTGTCGGAATCGGCCCATCGGTCACGAGCGCGATTACTTGACGGAGTACTTCGTGAACGCGCCGCCCGCCTGGTTGAGTGAGTTCGGCCCCTCCGCGGCGTAGACGTTGCCGTCGGCGTCGACGGCAACGCCCTCGCCCGCCGTGCCCTGATAGACGCGGTCTTCGCGTTCGAACGGCGGGACGAACGCGGTGATGCGATCCTCGTCGAGGGGACCGATACGCACGCCGTTGCGCCAGTTCGCGTGGTTCAACGGACCCGACTCCGAGTCGATGGCATAGACCATGTCGTCCTTGATGAAGAGCCCGCTGATGCGCCCGTACAGGTAACGCGACTCGAGGTAGTTGCCCTCCTGGTCGAAGATCTCGATCCGGTGGTTGCCGCGATCGGCCACCCAGAGTCGGCCCTTCGAGTCGAACGCCAGCGCGTGAGGCGTGCGGAACTCACCGTGGCGGACGCCGAGTCTACCCCACGACTTGATGAACGTGCCGTCGGGCGAGAACTTGCTGATGCGGGCCGTGGCGCCGCGCGCGAGGCCTTCGGCCATGGCGGCGTTCGTGGTCATGCCCTGGCCATCGTGCCCGTCGGACACGTAGATGCTGCCGTCGGGCCCGACGACCACGTCGTTCGGCTGGTTGAACTGCCCGTCGGCGTTGCCCGGCTTGCCGGCGACGCCGAGGCTGAGCAGCTTCTCGCCCGTCGGGCTGAACTTGTGGACCTGGTGCCCCTTCGTGCCGGCTTCGTTGCCCGCGAAGTCGGCAATCCACACGTGGCCTTGCGCGTCCACGTGGATGCCGTGCGGCGTCTGCATGATGCCCCGGCCGAAGTTCGCGAGCACCGCTCCGGTGTGGCGGTCGAACTTGAAGACGGGATCGACGGGGTTGGAGTCGCAGGTGATCGGGGCGCCGGCGCCGAAAGTCCCCGCGCCGCAGCGCTCGTAGGCCCAGACATGGCCGTCGATGGGATCGATGTCGACTCCCGCCGACGATCCCCACTTCCTGCCCTCCGGCAACTGGCCCCAGTTGCGGGTCACGGTCGGCGCCGGGTTCGGCAGCCCTTCGCCGGTGATGGGGTTGCCTGCCTCGGTCGCCGTGGCGCCAGGCATCGTGCCCTGGGCGGACCCGGCCGGGGCGCCGGCATTGCACGCCGTCAACACGAAGGCGGCGCAGGCGCCAAGGGCGGGGATCAGGATTCGCGGCGTGAACATGGGACCTCCTCGTCGTCGGTGCGACAATACCCGAAATCCCCTGCCGGACCACAGCCTCCTTCGAGGTGTGGACGTCATTCCCCGCGAAAGGAGCACCGTGACGATCTCGGAGCGATGGCACGCACTCATCCGGTTGCTGCGGGTCGCCTGGCAGGAGTACGAGCGCGACCATGCGCGCTATTTCGCGTCCGCGATGGTGTACTACGCGCTCGTCTCCCTGGTGCCGCTGCTCCTGGTCCTGCTTGCAGGGCTCGGATTGGTGCTGCGCTTCTCGGAGGCTGCGGCAGCGGCCGAACAGCAGATGCTGGTTTCGATCGAGACGCTCCTGGGTCCGGAGATTCGAGAAACACTCGAGGCGACGCTGGCGGATGTGCAGCAGCGCTCCGGCGTTGCCACTGCAGTCGGCCTGCTGGGACTGGTGCTGACGGCCTCGGTGCTGTTCCGGCACTTGAGGCTGAGCTTCCGTGCACTCTGGAAGGCCGTCCCGCCGCTCGTTTCCGGATCGCCCCGCGTCGTGGTGCAGGCGACGCTGCTCGAATACGCCATCGCGTACCTCATGGTGCTCGTCGGGGGCGTCCTGCTGGTCGTGGCTCTCGCGATGGCCGCGGTGACCCAGTGGCTGAGCGGGCTGCTGATTGCCCTCCCATTGCTCGGCCGCGCGCCGGCCTGGCTCGTCGCCCTCCCTGGTTCGGTGGCCATCGTCTGGCTCATCTTCGCGCTCCTGTTGAAGTACCTCCCGCCAGTCCGGCTCGGCTGGCGCGATGTGTGGCTGGCATCCGTCCTGTGCACGACAGTCTGGGTGATCGGGGCCGAACTGCTGGTACTCTTCGGCGCCGTGTTTCGCGACCGGCCGTCCGCCTACGGCGCGATGAGTGGCCTGCTGCTGGCGATGCTCTGGACGAACGGCGTCAGCCAGCTGCTGTTCTACGGCGCGGAGCTGTGCAAGGTCGTCTGGTCGGACGCAGCGGCGCGCTCGTCCACTCGCGCGGGCGAGTGAGCCTCGAGACGAGCCGACCCGCGTCGACGTCACGACCGTGTGACGAGTGTCGGCCTGATTGCGAACCGATGCCGTATGGTCGAGTTGCAACGAAACCGAGTGGAGGTACACTCCTCCGGACACGCCGCCGGCGCGAGAGCAAGCGACGCCGGCCGGCAGGGCTTCTCCGAACCACCAGCAAAGGAGCACACACTATGAGCAATCTCGTCGCCGTGATCTTCGAAGACGAGACCACCGCCTTCGAGATGCGAACGGCGCTCCTCAAGATGCAGAAGCAACATCTCATCGAGCTCGAAGACTCGGTCGTCGTGACGAGGGATCAGAACGGCAAGACCAAGCTGGATCAGGCGGTCAACCTGACCGCAACAGGCGCCGTCGGCGGCGGCTTCTGGGGTCTGCTCATCGGGATGATCTTCCTCAACCCGCTGCTTGGCTGGGCGCTCGGAGCAGGTGCCGGCGCGTTGTCCGGACGAATGTCCGACATCGGCCTCGACGACAAGATGATGAAGGACCTCGCGCAGTCGTTCAAGCCCGGCAGCTCGGCGCTCTTCGTCCTCGTTCGGAAGGCGACCAACGACAAGGTGCTCGAGGGGTTGAAGGACTTCGTCGGCAAGGGCAAGGTGTTCCAGACCTCGCTCAACAAGGATGACGAAGCGGCCCTGCGCGCGGCACTCGAAGCGCCCGTCGCGTGAGGGACAAGGGGACGGGTCGCCCGTCCCCTCTCCTCAATCCGTCCTGAGCGCGCGCATCGGCGCGAGCGCCGCCGCGCGCGTCGCCGGCACGAGCGACGCGATGAAGCCCGCCATGGCAAGTGCGATCGCCGCGACACCAAGCGCCACCGGATCCCAGAACGACACGCCGTAGAGTTGCGCTGACAGGAGGTACCCGGTGCCGACCGCCAGCGGCAGACCGAGCAGCAGACCGACTCCCACGCGCCGGAATGCGCCGCCGAGGACCAGTCCGATGATGCGACGACGATCGGCGCCAAGCGCCATCCGGATGCCGATCTCGCCGGTCCGGCGTGCGACGGAGTACGCCGTCACGCCGTAGAGCCCGATGGCGGCAAGCAGCAGCGCGACGATGCCGAACAAGCCCGCCAGGGTCGCCACCGCGCGCTGCTGGTCGAAGCTGCGATCGACCTGCTGCTGCAGCGTCCTGATGTCGATGAGGGCGAGATTGGGATCGGCCTCGGCAAGGGCGCGCGCCACCGGCGGCTCGAGCGCGCCTGGCGGTGTGCTCGTGACGAGCAGGACCCCGCCGACGTAGTGGGACGCGGTCTCGACGCGGCGCATCATCTCGTTCGCGTAGTCGACCGTCTGCGCGAGCGGAACGAAGAACATCGGCCGCATCGGCCGATCGAGCTGAAACGACGCGAACCGCGCATCGCCGACGACGCCGACAATCCGGAAGGAGTTCACGTTCTCGGGCAGGTTGAGGCCGAAGTGCTGATCGAGCGGATCCTCGTCGGGCTTGAAGAAGCGGCGCACGAACGCTTCGTTCACGACGGCGACGTTCTCGGCCGTTTCGTTGTCGGCGGCCGTGAAGTGGCGGCCGCGCACCAGCTTCACGCCAAGCTGCTGCAGGTAGTCCGCGCTCACCCGATCCCACGACGCGCCGGTCTGCTCGCCCGGTGCCGGCAGGGGCTTCCCGGCAATGAGAATGCCTTCGCCCCAGTTGCTGGTCAGGGGGTTGTACAGCGCGAGCCCGGCGCTCTCGACGCCAGGTATGCGTCCGAGCCGCTCCTCGAGGTCGCGATAGAGCGCGGTGAGCCGCTGGCCGGTGATCGACGCCGAAGGCCGGCCGACCGATACGAGCACGCGGTCCTCGCGAGTGAAGCCGAAGTCCTGCCCCTCGAGGTTGCCCAGGCTGCGCCCGAGCATCGTCGAGCCGGCGACGAGCACCACGGAGAGCGTGGCCTGGACGACAAGCAGTGCCTTTCGCGCGAAGGACGACCGGTCGCCGGCGGTGCGGCCCGCACCGCGCAGCGCCTCGATGGGATCGGTCCTGGTCTCGAACCACGCCGGCGCCGCCCCAAAGACGAGACCGGTGACGAGCGCGAGGCCGGCAGCAAAGGCCAGGACGAGCGGCGAGGGCATGGTCTCGATCGGCAGGACGGTCGCGCCGGAGAAGGCCAGCGACAAGAGCAGCTTCGACGCGCCTATCGACACGATCAGCCCGGCAATCGCCCCGCCGATGGCGAGCAGGACGCTCTCCACCAGCGCCTCGGTGACGATCTGGCGGCGCGAAGCGCCCATTGCCAGCCGGATCGCAGTCTGGCCACGGCGAGCCACCGCGCGGGCGAGCAGCAGGTTGGCGACATTGGCGCAGGCGATGAGCAGCACCAGCGCGCAGACCGCCAGCAGGATCCTGAGGCTGCGCCCGTACTGCTCCTTCATGAGGCCAACGCCGGCGCCCGCTGGCACCACGGCAATCGACTGCTCCGGAAGCGTCCGTTCGATCTCGGCCATCCAGTTCTGCGGGTATCCCGCCTCGTGGAGCATCCACTGCCGCAGCAGGCCGGTCAGCCGTCCCTCCATGCCGCCGGTGGACGCGCCCGGCCGGAGCCGGCCGATGACGCGCAGCCACGCCGAGACCGGCTGACGGAGGAGCGAAGTCTCGGCACCGGCGATCAGCGGCTCGTGCTGGAGCGGTACCCAGAAATCGGGCGGCCCGGCCTTGAGCGTCTCGCCGAAGAACCCGGGAGGGGTGACGCCGGCCATGGTGAAGGCCTGACCCTCCACGACGAGCGTGGCGCCGATGATCGAGGGGTCGCCCCCGTAGACACCCTGCCAGGCGTGATACGCGAGCACGACGACCGGCGGCGCCGACGGCACATCGTCTGCGGCGGTGAAGACGCGTCCGGCCGCCGCGCGCACACCGAGCGTCGTGAAGTAGTTGCCGGTGACGTAGGTGGAGCGGAGCGGCCGCGGGGCGTCGGGTACCCCCTGCCGTCGCACGCTCATCCGTCCCATCCCGGCCTGGAAGGCGGTGAGCGCCTCGAACTCCGGCGCGTCGGCGCCGATGCGCTCGAAGAGCGGGAACGAGAACATGCCCCATCGACCCTGCGGGCCTCCCTGCACGCAGCAGTTGTCGCCGTCGCCGACCCGGTAGAGCCGCGAGGGGTCGGCGACCGGCAGCGACTTCAGCATCACCGCGTGAATGAGCGTGAAGATGGCAGTGGTTCCGCCAATGCCCAGGGCCAGCGTCAGGACGGCGGTCGCCGTGAAGGTGCGCGCCGCGCCGAACTTGCGGAGTGCGTAGCCCACGTCGCGGAGGAAGGTCCCCATGCCGGGCTTAGACGGGCCCGGCCGCGGTTCCGTTGTGTCAGGTGATCAGGCAGGCGCCCGATCGGGATGGCGAGCCTGCCGGACACGGGATTGAAACGCGCCGAAGGGATAAGATGATTGACGGTGTGGGCGACACCAAAGGAGTAACGAGATGAGCAGACTGTTGAGTCGCGGGCTTGGTGCGGTCGGGCTGGCGCTGGTCGTGGCAGCCGCCCCGATCGGCGCGCAGGCGCCAGTGAAAGTGGAGATGAAGGACGCGCAGGGAAAGCCGGTCGGCACTGCGACCCTGTCGTCGGCCATGGGTGGCGTTCAGATCCAGCTGGACCTCCAGAACCTGAAGCCCGGCGTGCATGCCATTCACGTGCATGCCGTTCCCAAGTGCGAGGGGCCGGCGTTCACCTCGGCGGGCAGCCACCTCAACCCGGCCGGCAAGAAGCACGGGCTGCAGAACCCGGAGGGTCCTCACGCCGGCGACATGGAGAACTTCACCGTCGCAGCGGATGGCACGGCCAGGGCGACGGTGATGGCCAGAGGCGTCACGCTCGGCAACGAGGCGAACTCGGTGTTCGCCAATGGCGGCACGGCCCTGGTCGTGCACGCGTCGCCGGACGACATGAAGAGCGATCCCGCGGGCAACGCCGGCGACCGCATCGTCTGCGGCATCATCAGCAAGTAGCGCCTGAGCGTGGTGGATCGGGCCGTCCGGCTCGGTCCACCGCCATCCGCCTGGCCCGCTGTCGATGGCCCTCGGCAGGGGAACGGCAACCTCCCATTCAATGTCTCCACTTCCAGGCATTCATCGAGGAATGACGATGCGTCGTGTCACGCGTTTGCTGTCACCGGTTGTTGCGGCGTTGACGGCCGCTTTCGTGATTGGTTTCGCCACGGACGTGTTCGCCCAGGATCCCGCCCCGCCCCAGGAACCGCCCGATCCGGGGATGTGGGAGGGGACGGCCGGCGCCGGATTGGCGCTGACGAGCGGCAACAGCGACACGCTCAACGTGAATGTCGCGTTCGACGTCACGCGCGGCCCGAACGAGCGCAACATGCTGAAGTGGACCGGTCTGTACCTCCGCGGCACGCAGCAGGAGGAGCTCGTCGCCGATCGCCTGTCGCTCGGCTTCCGCGATCAGTTTGCGCTCACCGAACGCAGCTTCGTCTTCGGGCAGCTCGACTATCTGCGCGACACCTTCAAGTTGATCGACTACCTCTTCGCGTCGACGGTCGGCGCCGGATACAACGTGGTCGACAGCGACCGAACGAAGTTCTCGGTCGATGGCGGTCTCGGTATCGTCTGGGAGAAGAACCCCGACGTCGAGGTCCGCACGGACATGGCCCTCACGGCCGCGGAGAAGTTCGAGCATGCGGTCACCGAGACCGCCACCATCAAGCAGGCGGTCACCGGGTTGTGGAAGGCCGACGATCTCGCCGACGGTTTGTACACGTTCTCGCTCGGCCTCGCAGCGAAGGTCTCGGAGAATCTGCAGCTGTCGGTCGACGTGCTCAACACCTTCCAGAATCGACCGCCAACGCCGGAGACCAGGCAGAACGACGTCGCCCTGATCACGGCGATCACGGCGAAGTTCTGACCCGGACCAGGCCTTCGCTCCCTTCGATGTACGCTCATGGAGCCCCGAGCCGGGCCGAGGGGCTCAGGGCTCGCCCGAGCCGAGCGAGAATCAGAGCTCGACCTGCATGAGCATCTCGTGCCCGAGGAATGGGTCTGTCAGGCGGCGACGAGCGTCAGCGCGAACCGCGCAGAGTCGTCCACCCACTGCTCCTGCCGTACGAAGCCGGCGGCCTCGAACCGGCGCACGAGCGCATCGGGCTCGTACTTGTAGGAGCTCTCCGTCCAGATCGTGTCGCCCTTCTCGAACGTCAGTTCCAGGTCGGCGGCGCGGATGCGCACGCGCTGGAGCCGCTCGCTCACCAGGTGCATCTCCACGCGGGACTCGGCGCCGTTCCACACGGCGAGATGCGCGAAGCCGTGCAGATCGAAGTTCGCATCGAGCTCGCGGTTGATCCGAACCAGCAGGTTGCGGTTGAACGCCGCCGTCACCTGCAGGGGGTCGTCGTAGGCCAGTAGCAGCTGGCGCTCGGGCTTGACGAGGTCGACGCCGATGAGCAGGCCGTCGCCCGGTCTGAGCGCCGCACGAATACGGCGAAGCAGCGCGTCGGCGGCCGGCGGATCGAAGTTGCCGATGTTCGACCCGAGAAACAGCATCAGCGAGCGGCCGGTCTCGGGCCCGGAGGCCAGGTGTCGCAGACCGGCTTCGTAGGGCGCCTCGTGCAGGTGAACGCGCACGGGCGCCACGGCGCGCACGGCGTCGGCCGCGGCGCGCAGCGCCTGGGCCGAGACGTCGATGAGGTGGACGTCCGCTGGCACGTCGCCAGGGGCGAGGGAGGCGAGGAGCGCTTCGAGCTTGCGTCCGTTCCCGGCGCCGAGTTCGACAATGCGATCGACCGGGCGCATGAGGTCGAGGACTTCGGCGGCGTGCATGCGCAGGAGCCGCGTCTCGCTCCGCGTGGGCTCGTACCAGGGGAGCTCGCAAATCGCGTCGAAGAGCGCCGACCCCAGCGCGTCGTAGAGATAGCGCGAGGGCAACTGCCGCGGCTCGAGCGACAGGTAGTACCGCACGTCGTCTGCGAAGCGGCGCCTCGATGTCTCCGCGTCGGCGGATCGGACCGAGTGCGCGCGGCGAGCCGTGCTCATGTGGCGCTCCGCGAGAGGTCGCGCGCGCAGCGGAACGTCGCGTAGACGTAGGGATACCGCGGCCGGAACCAGTTGCGGAACGTCGGACGTACCAGTTCGGCCGCCGTCACCGGCGATGCGCCTTTCATCACGACGTGCTGCTGGTCGAAGAAGTCCGCGGAGTACTCGGGATACGACGGCATTGCCACGAACCCGTCGAACGGCGCGAAGGTCGTGCTCGTCCACTCCCATCCGTTGCCGACGAGGTCGTCGATGCCCCACGCGCTCCGACCGGCCGGATGGCTGCCGGCGGGAACCGGGTCCCACGAGGAGAAGTCCATCGCACCGTGCCGCGGCTCGGGAGGCGTATCGCCCCACGGATACTGCCGCTCCGTACCGGCGGGAGTGCCATATGCCGCGCGCTGGAACTCCGCCTCGGTCATCAGGCGGCACCCGCGCCACGCCGTGTAGGCCGCCGCTTCGGCCTGGCTCACATAAACCGGCCAGGCGAGCGGCAGCGGCAGCAGGTCGAACATCCCACGCCAGAACCACCCTCCGCCGTGCCGCTCCCAGAAGAGGGGATGGCCGACTCGCTGGCTTCGGGCCCACTCCCAGTCCTCCGGCCGCCACCACTCCGGGTCGTCGTAGCCGCCCGCCTCGACGAACTCGAGATACGCGGCGTTGCTGACGTCACAGGACTCGACCGCGAACGCCCCGGCGTCGGCCACCGCCGATGGGCACTCGTTGTCCCAGCCGAACTCGAGGGTGCCGCGGTCGCGTCCGAGCGTGGCGCGCCCGGCCGGCACCTCGATCCACCGTGGGGCCGGCGCCGCGCCGTCGACGTGTGGCCGATAGCCGTGCGGCCCCTGCTTCTGCGCGAGCGGCAGGCGGTGCCACATGTAGAGCAGCGTTTCCTGGTGCATGGCTTCGTGCTCGAGGATCGCGAAGACCGCCTCGCCGCGATCGAGGAGCGGATGTCCGGGCTGCTCGATCTCCGCGCGCGCGAGGGCGTCGCGAATCCGGCGATCGGCTTCGTCCGCGAACTGCCGCACTTCCTGCCGTGTCGGCCAGCCGGCGGCGACACCGGTCGAGGAATCGGCCGCTGACTCGTGCGGATCGATCCCGCGGGCGAACAGCTGCTCGAGCCGCGCGTCGATACCCGGCCGTCCCAGGCCGCGCTTGATGAGCGTGTTGAAGCTGAAGGCGGGCAGGTGCCCTTCGTAGAACACGATCGGATGACGAAGGGCGATGGGCCGGCTGTAGTACGCGTCCTCGTCGATGAGATCGAAGATCGCGCGAGACCGCGCGCGGCCGCGATCGTAGCGTTCGATGAGGGCGTCCCGCGATGACACGATGGCAGTGGCTGTCATAGGCACAACGGATCAGCCAGCGTCAGTGCTGGTGATCCTATTGTGCATGCCGCGCCGTGCCATGGAAACCCCGAGCACGGCACCGCCGAGGTGGCGGCTTCACGAGGTCGATGCCCGCTGATTACGCAGGCGTCGCGGCCTCGTCTCGGCCACGTCTCGCGCGCCGTCTATCGTCGCGTTCATGCCCTTCTTCATCGCGTTGACACTCTGCGCTGGCCTCTCACTGGCGGAGGACGAGAGCGCCCGGCGGCTCTCCCCCTCCCAGGCGGTGCGTGTTCTCGATCCGGCCCTGCACGACGTTCTGGATGCCCCTTCGCGTATCTCGATCACGCTCGTGGCCATCCTCGACGAACTCGAACGCTCCGATCTCATCGTGCACGTCGTCACCGCCTCGACGTTTTCCCCGACATGGACCAGTGGCGGCTCACCGGGCGTCATGCACTTCGTCGCCGCTACGGGCGGCCGCCGATTCGTCCGCATTGCCGTCGACGACTCGCTGGGACGCGACACGCTCGTCGCCCTGCTCGCCCACGAGCTCTACCACGCGCTCGAGGTATCCCGTGACCACCGCGTGGTCGATGCCGAGTCGCTGCGCCGCCTCTACATGGCGATCGGCGAACGAACCTGCGGCCCGTCTCGCGAATGCTATGACACGGCTGGTGCGCGGGAAGCCGGCTACCGCGTGCTCCGCGAACTTCGCGGCACCATCACCGGTGCGCGTCCGACGTACTGAGAGCTCGCGGCCTTCGTCAGGCGCGGCACCGCCGGAATCGGGTAATCTCTCTGACATGGCGGTTTCTCAGCCGGAGAGGTGAATTCATGGGCGTCACGCATCCACTTACTCGTCGTCGATTCTTCGGAGGGGTTGCCGCCACCATGGGCCTCTTCGGGCTGCGCGGGCCGATTGGGCTCGTCGCGCAGGGAGGCACCGCGCAGTTCCGGGGCACCGAGGCGGAGTACGACGGCTTCGCCAAGCTCGCGAGCAACGAGAACAACTGGGGCCCGCCCGAGTCGGTCATGAACGCGATGACCAACGCGTGGAAGTACGCCAACCGCTACGGCTATCCGGACGGCAACATCGTGCAGGCCATCGCGGATCATCACGGCGTCAAGCCCGAGAACATCCTGCTCACCGCCGGATCCAGCGAGGTGCTGCAGGTGGTCGGGACGACGTTCCTCTCAGGCGGCAAGAAGGTGTTGGGCGTCGATCCGTCCTATGGGTCCGTCTATCAGCACGCGTCCAATATCAAGGCCGAGGCCATCAAGCTGCCGCTGACCAAGGACTACCGCCAGGACATCGGCCAGATGATCGAGGCCGCCAATCGGAACGCAGCGGACATCGGCTTCGTGTATCTGTGCAACCCGAACAACCCCACGGGCGTCATCGTCACGGCTGCCGAGGTGAAGCAGCTCCTCGACGGTATCCCGACGAGCATGCCGGTGCTCGTCGACGAGGCGTACCACCACTTCGTGGACGACCCTGCTTACGGCACGTCGCTCCCCTACGTGCTCGAGGGCCGGCCGGTGATCATCGCGCGGACCTTCTCGAAGATCGCGGCGCTCGCCGCCATGCGGCTCGGCTACGCCGTCGCGACGCCAGACATCGTCCAGCGGATGCGACCGTATTCGATGAACAGCATCAACGCACTGGTCAAGTGGGGCGGCGTCGCGTCGATCAAGGACACGGCAGGCCAGGCCGACGTGAAGGCGAAGATCGTCGCGCTTCGCGACAAGACCACGCGCGAACTGGAGGCGTACGGCTATCCGGTCATCCCGTCGCAGACCAATTTCTTCATGGTCAGCCTCGACGGCCGTACCGTTCAGCCGGTCATCGACGAGTTCCGCACGCGGGGAGTTCTCGTCGGCCGGCCGTTCCCCCCGATGCTCCAGCACCTGCGCGTGTCGGTCGGCCGCCCCGAGGAGATGGATCGTTTTCTCCAGGCCTTCAAGGAGATCTTTCCGAAGAAGGCCGCAGCGACGGTCGCGTAGCTCCCTCAGGCAGCCCGAGACCTGCGAGAAGTCACTCCCGGCCTCGCCGCCTGCCGCGTCACACGATCGTGATGCGCCCGCCACGCGTCAGAGCGTCCGACCTCTATTACGTGGGCCGATCGCCAGTGGCAGCGGCTGCTGGCGATCGGCGAGGCGGCGCAGAGTGGGAGGGCCGAATCGGCGCGTCAACGGATGCGCTGCAGGTCGATCAGCTTCCGCCGTACGCCGTCGGCCAGTCGCTTCTCCTCGAGGCGCGTCCAGAGGCGCTCGACGACGCGTGCGTCCACGTAGCCGGGCACGGTCGTCCCCCAGTCCTGGTCCGCCCGGAACCTGTCGAGCGCGGCAACCGCGTCGGGCGTGTAGAGCAGCGCGTCCTGGCCGGAGACGGGAATCTCCTTCTCGTCAGGCCGGTAATAGCCGAGCGCGTGCAGCATCATCTTCAACTGCAGCACGTCCCGGCCGGCAAACTGCTCGAGCCTCCGGAATCCCAGCGTCTCGCTCGCCGTGTCGTAGATGCGCCTGAGCTCGGCCACCGGCTCGGGATGCTCGCAGACATTGATGTTCACCGTGACACCATCAGGCCGGCGCGACATGCCCGGGCGCGGGTCGGCGACGAGGACCGCCGCCGACTGCGTCTCGCCGTGCCGCCCATCGCCGCCGATGGCGTGACCGGCCTGCAGCGCTCCGATGAGACGATCGGCCAGCGTGCGCACGGACCCTTCGCTCGCCTGGAAGGTCTCGGCCACTCGGTCCACCACCGCCGGGCTCACGAGCGAGTTCCCCTGAACGGCGAACGTGTCGCCCCGCCGCATGTGCACCCAGTCGCCCTGCTTCTCCGCGCCGTACTGGCCCTTCCCCGTCCACTGGGCCGATCGGCCCTTGCTGTCGATGACCCCCACCTGCCGGCGTTCGCGCCCGTCGTCGGCGGCCACGACTTCGTCCAGTGCGGCCTGCGGTGACATGCCCTTCTCAATCCGATCCAGCAGATCCGTTCCGTACTCGACGCGCGTGCCGCCTTGCGTTGCGACAGCGCCGACACCTGCGCGGACCCACGGCACGGCATTCCCCACGCACGGGTTGCGCGTCGTCACCACCACGCCGGTCTCCCCTGTCCTGGGATCGACCGCAACGATGGAGAAGGTGTGGAAGGTGGCTTCGGGGCCCGTGCCCCATGCGGCGGGCTCCTGCGCGCCGACCAGCGTCGCGCACAGGAATACGGCGCCGACGCCGCCGGCCACCGCTGTCTTCGTGCCAATCAGTCCCGACATCGCTGCCAACTCCTCCGGCGTGCTGAGGCCGAAGCTCGCGGCGCAACCACGGCGGCACACGCCGCCACGAGGTCGCGCCCGTTCACGTCGTGCGCAAGCCTACCATCGTGCTGGCGCGCCGAGCATCGCACGACAGGTGCGCGCGCGTCCGGCCCGCGCCTCGCGACGCCCGGGCTGGGATTCCGGCGCGCGGTTCGCGAGTGAACGGCAGGACTACTCCTGGCCGCGGTTTGGGACTACACTCCACGCCATGAGCAGGAGACTTGCCGTCCTGGGGAGCGTGACCGCGGTGATGCTCGCCCTCATCGGTGTTCAGCCGCTGCTGTCGTCGCAGGCGCGCGGATCCGCGCCGCCGCCGAGATCGCTCGCCGAACGGCAGAAGCAGTCGGTTGCCGCCGACGCCCGAGGCCTTGCCGAGCCCTTCAAGGGCGTCACCCCGACCGGCGAGATCGAGCCGGGTCTCTTCGAAATCCGCTCGACGGGCGTCTCGACCGAACCGGTCCGGCTGGCGGCGGAGACGTTCCTGGCCAGCCTCACCGCCGACGAACGGCGCCGAACGACATTCGCGGTGGACGACGATGAGTGGCGCAAGTGGATGAACCAGCACTTCTACGTGCGGCAGGGCATCAGCTTCCTGGAGATGACCGACATCCAGCGCGAGAAGGCCTTCGCCCTGCTGGAGGCCGGGCTCAGTGCCAAAGGACTCACGCTCACGCGTGACATCATGCGACTCAACCACACGCTGGGCGAACTCAACGACAACAACTTCGAGGAATACGGCGAGTGGCGTTACCACATGACCGTCATGGGCACGCCCTCGGCCACCGAGCCATGGGGCTGGCAATTCGACGGGCATCACGCCATCATCAACTACTTCATTCTCGGGGATCAGGTGGTGATGACGCCCCATTTCGCCGGTTCGGAGCCGACGACGGCGCACGCCGGGAAGTTCAAGGGCACGACGATCCTGAGGGCCGAACAGGAGCGCGCGCTCGCGTTCGTCAACAGCCTCGCCGACGCGCAGCGGACGAAGGCCATCCTCGAGTTCTCCAAGACCGGCAACAACATCCTCACCGAGGCGTGGAAGGACAACGTCGTCCTCGACTACGCCGGCATTCGCGCGACCGATCTCGACGAGACGCAGCGGCACGCGCTGATGGAGTTGACCGCTCTCTATGTGAACAACATGGCCGAGGGCCACGCGCGGGTGCGAATGGACGAAGTGCGCGCGCACCTGGATCGAACGTGGTTCGCGTGGATCGGCGGGACCGAGCCCGGAAGCGTCTTCTACTACCGGATCCACAGCCCCGTCATCCTGATCGAGTTCGATCACAACCGGCCCGCCAACCTGCGGCACCTGACGGAGGATCCCTCGTTACCGGACGTCGAGCACATCCATACGATCGTGCGCACGCCCAACGGAAACGACTACGGGAAGGACCTGCTCCGGCAGCACTACCAGCGCAGCAGGCATTAGCACTTCCACCTGCCGCCTCCGGCACCCGCTCGTCGCGGACCGGGCCGGCGTCACCGGAGTCGGCGATCGGCGCGACCGGCCGTCCACGGGTTTGCGAACCGTGGATCGTGCAGCAGGGCCTCGTCAGTGAGCGACTCCAGGAAGGCCACGAGGTCCGCGCGCTGGTCGCGGGTCAGCGTGAATCCGCGAATCGTCGGGCTCTTGTTGGGGTTGTCGCGTCCCACGCCGCGGCGCGGGCCTTCGGCAATCGTGCGGCCGCCGGCCGCGTAGTGGTCGATCGCTTCCTCGAGCGTGGCAATGCTGCCGTCGTGCATGTACGGCGCGGTGACGGCAACGTTTCGAAGGCTGGGCGCCTTGAACCTGCCGACGTCTGCCGGGTCGCGCGTCACCTCGAACGCCCCCGTGTTCTCCGGTGGATACGAGAGCAGGCCCTGAAGATTGTAGAGGCCGGTGTTGTGGAGCTCGACAGGCGTCCGGCGGGGGCGGCTGCCCATCGACCCCGAGAAGTGAATCCCGCCGTGACAGGTGAAGCACGACAACGGGTTGGAGTGAAAGAGCACCTCGCCGCGCCGGGCCGACTCCGGGATGGCGCTGTCATCGCGGTCGAAGTGGTAGCGGTCGTACGGTGAACGGGCCGAGACGATCGAGCGCTCGAAGTTCGCGATGGCTCTGGTCACGTTCACCCTCGTCACCGGCTCGTCGTCGGACGGGAACGCCGCGCGGAAGAGCGGGGTGTAGATCCCGTCGCGGGCGATCGCGCCGAGCCAGCGGTCGGAGGCGTCCAGTCCGAGCTCGACGGGGTGCTCGCCGTACATGGGTACGAGCGCCTGTTCTTCGAGAGAGGTGAGGGTCGGGTTCGCCCAGGTCAGGATGCTGGCGTACGCCACGTTGACCAGGCTCATGCTGCCGCGCGGATGGACCTGCCCGGTGGATCCAATGCTCTGAGCCCGGCCGTCAGTGAAGGCCCGCGCCTGCTCGTGGCAGGTCGCGCACGACTGGGTGCCGTTTCCCGACAGGCGCGTGTCGTAGAACAGATAGCGTCCGAGCTCGACCCTCGCCGCCGACATGGGGTTGTCCGCCGGAACCATGGGCGGGGGAAATCGGGCCGGCAGCGTCCAGTCGTACGTCTCCTGCGCCGGCACACGCGCGCCGGCCACGACGGCGAGCCAGAGGCCCGTCAGCACCACCCACGTGCGCCAGGGCATCGACACTACTTCTTCAGGCGCACGACCTCGAGCCGCTGCAGCATGCGGATCGACCGGGCGCCACGCTTGTCCTTCGGCGCGACAATGCGGAACGGACCCTGGTAGGCGAAGAGCGGCTTGCCGTCGATGGTGTCGGCCACGATGATGTCGTTCGACGTGAACCCGGCATCGAGCTCCGCGAGTGAGAAGACGACCTGGTAGCCGTCCGAGGCGGTGGCGAGAACGTAGCTCGCGACGGCGGCGCCACGGAGATCGGCGCCGAGCGGCGTGCCGGCGCGCTTCAGGATCTCGGTCACGAGCACGCCTTCGTAGGTCGTGGTCTGACCATCCTCCTGCCTCACCTCGACGCTGGTCCGGGGCATGGCCGCGAGGTCGGCGGGGGTGATGTCGAGCGGCGTGGCCACGTCTCCGGCCACGACCAGCGCCGTGACGGGCGGGGCCTTCGCCGGAGGAGATGCGACCGCCTGCCCCGCAGCCGCCGGACCGGCCAGACCGAGTGCCAGGATGGCTGCCCCAATGATCCCCACCGTGAGTGTTCGTCGATGCATCATCTCTCTGCCTGACGTCACAGTCCGATCCGTGTCTTGACGAAGAAGGTCCGTCCCGGTTGCGGGAAGCCCCACGCCAGCTCGTAGTGTTGATCGGCGAGGTTCCTGAAGCCGAGGACGAGTTCGACATCGCTCACGACGTCGAACGCGGCCGAGAGGTCGAGCAGTGCGTAGCCGCCGGTCCTGACATAGGGGAAGGCCGGCGCCGGGTTCACGTCGCTCCACCGATCGCTGGCCAGGTCGAGGCTCGGGGTGATGGTGAAGCGCGACGCCGGCTGCCACGCCGCGTAGAGAAAGGCCTTGTGCGACGGCACGCCGGTCGGGCGGAGGTCGGGCTGCAGGCTGTCGCGGATGGTCCGGCTGATGTAGGTGTAGTTGCCGCCGACCCGCAACGGCTGCCCCGCCTCGGCGTCAATGGCCACCTCGGCGCCGTAGAACTCGCCGTTGCCGACGTTCTGCGTCTGCGTCGTCGTGTCGGGGAGAACGATGGTCTGGATGAGATCCCGCACATCGCTGTAGAACACCGCGCCCTCGACGCTGAGTCCGCCCACGCGGGTCGACTTCCACCCCACCTCGAGGTTCGTGGCGCGTTCGGGCCCGAGGTCGGGGTTGGGCGTGGCCGTGCCGAAGCGGGTGCTGTAGAGCTCGAAGATGACGGGAAAGCGCGCGCGATCCGAGACGCTCGCATACACCTGCTCGGTCGGGGTGTAGTGCCAGATGGCCGCGCCCTGCCAGTTGAACGCGTCCGACCCGCCCTTTGGATACTCGAAGATTCCCTGCGACGCGTTGTACTCCTCGGCCTTCGTGATCGCGTAGCGATCGTAGCTCAGGCCTCCGACGAGGTTCACCGTCGGGGTCACGGCAATGGTGTCTTCGAGCGCCAGCGACCACGTGTACTGGGACTGTTCCTGCACCGGTTCGGACGAGCTCAGCGTCGGATGGGTCGGCCGGCTGAACTGCTGTTCGGTGTGCACGTCTGTGCGGTAGTGAACGGCGCCCTTGAGCGAGTGCGATCGCAGCGCGGTGCCGAGCTCGACGGTTGTCCCGTAGGCGTGGTCGTCGTACGGGCTACGGAACCGGCCGTTGGCCGACTGCGTGGTGTACGTGGCGTCGTCGTACGCATCGAGGCCGTTTTCGAAGGTGTTGTAGTACAGCTTCGTCTTCAGATAGGACGCGCCGCCGAGCGCGGTCCTCGACAGGAACGACGTGTTCTGCACGTCCCAGTACGGCCACCGCCAGTAGCTGTTGGGCGGCACGGGAGGGTTGTTGTAGACGTTGAGGGGCGCGCCTTTCTCGCCGGTCTGCCGGATGAAATTGAACGTGTACTCGTCGGTCGCCCTGGGCGTGAAGCCGGCCTTGATGTTCAGCCGCGAGTCCTCGGTATCGGAGCTCAGCCGCTTCCCGGAAGGCTGCAGCGAGTTGCCGGTCGGGTCGTAGTCCCCGGACAGCGTCCACGATTCCCGATCGGCGTAGTTGAAGCTGCCCTGCAGGTAGAACCGTTCCTGGCGGGTGCCGGCCATGGCGTACGCGTTCCAGCCCTCGTTGCTGTCGCGCCCCCCGAGCCTGGCGCTCGTCTCGAACTCGAACGGCTGCGTGGGCTTGCGCGTCACGAGGTTGATCGCGCCACCCATCGCGCCCGGACCGTCGAGGACCGATGCGTACCCCTTCTGCACCTGGATGGCCGCGATGTCGGCCGTCAGGAACCGGGCGAAGTCGAGCCGATTGTCCGCGGGCAGGTAGATGCGCACGCCGTCGAGCATGAGCGGCACCTGCCAGCGGCCGAACCCGCGCACGAAGATGTCGCTCTCGTTCCTGCGGCCGTTGGAGTCGAACGTGCTTACGACGCCGGGCACCATGTTGACGGCGTGATCGAGCGAGTTGCGATCGAACGCCCACATCTGCTCGTGGCTCAGCACCGAACCACCGACGCCCGGCCTCCCGTCTTCGGTTCCAACCACGACGATCTCGCCGAGGTCGAAGACGAGATCGCGATTCGGCGCCGGCGAGGGCTGACCGCCGGTCGTCTGCGACGAGCCGGGCGCCGCAGCGCTCCCGTCCGCAGGCGCCGGCGCCTGGTCCTGGCCTGCACGGGCGCCGCCAGGAAGAAACACGAAGACCGCGGTCAGGCACGCCAGGACCATCCCAATCCGAAAACGCATCAACCCTTCCTCTCGAAGCCGGTCCACACGCGGGAGATCGCGGCGGACGGGAACATCAAGTTCTACCTTAACACGACGAATTAGATCAACTTGAAGCAGTTAATAGATCCATTCAATCCGATTACTCGAAGTGACGTGGCGGGCCGCCACGGCCGGCGCACGGGGGGCGGCGGTGATACGATTCGGTGCGGATTCGAGTGCCGCGAAGGGAGTCGATTTGGCGCTACTGACGGTGCGGGCAGCGGCCGAACGCCTGGGCGTCGGCTATTCGACGCTCAAACGATGGGTGCACACGGGGCGGGTCCGGACGATGCGTACCGAGGGCGGACATCATCGGGTGTCCGAGGCCGAGATCGATCGGCTGCTGGCACGGGCACAGCCGGAGGCACGGCTGGCCGGCCCGCCCGCCGATCCGGACGAGGCCATTGGCGGTCTGAGCGCACGCAACCGGCTGCACGGGTTCATCGAGGAGGTCCGCGTCGACGGCCTCCTGGCACAGGTGCGGCTTCGCGTGGGCGATCAGGCGCTGACGGCCGTCATCACCGCCGATGCCGTGCGCGCCCTGAAGCTGCGGCGCGGCGACGATGCAATGGCCATCGTCAAGTCGACGGAAGTGATGATTGCCCGCGGGATCGCGACATCTGAACCTCGCCGTCGTGCCAGGTCGTCGACGCCGCGGCCCAGGCGATAGCGGCCGACTCAGGGCGGCCAGGCGATGAGGGGCACCTCGATCGGCGTGCGCGCCGAGGGATGGTACGCGACGACGCGCGGCGTGTAGTGTTCGCGCGGCCGTGACGACTCGATCGTCGCCTCGTAGACATAGGTCTGCGGCTGCCCCTCGACGACGCCCGCCATCGTCATCGCCTGCGCCACGCGGTCGCTGCCTCCAACCTGATCGGCGTAGAGCTCCACCCGCACGGATCCGGGATCGATGGCGCCGAGAAACACAGGCACCGACACCACGCGCCGCCCGGCGGGACCGCTCCAGGCCGCCTCGCCGATCCGAATGCCGGCCCAGTGCACTTCGAGATGGCTCGACCAGCCCGCCAGGCTGAGCGCGACGGCGCCATTCTCCGCCATCCGTTCGCGGTAGGACGCGGCCGCCGGCGCGTAGCACTGCTCGACGTATTCCTGCAGCATGCGCACGCTGCTGAAGCGGGGCGACAGCGACGCCATGCTGGCACGCACGAGGGCCAGCCACCGGCGCGGCAACCCGTCGGCGTCACGCTCGTAGAATCGGGGGATCACGTCGCCTTCAAGCGTCGCGTAGAGTTGCCCGGCGTCCCGGGCATCGTCAGCTGGCCCCTCGGTGGCCTCGCCAACGGCCCATCCCCAGTCGGGCGAGAAGGCTTCGGCCCACCAGCCGTCGAGCGTCGAGAGGTTGAGGCCTCCATTGACGAGGACCTTCATGCCGCTCGTGCCGCTCGCCTCCCAGGGACGGCGCGGCGTGTTGATCCAGACGTCCACACCCTGCACGAGCTCGGTCGCCAGCCGGATGTCGTAGTCGTCGAGGAACACGACGTGGTTGCGTGCCTCGGGACGCGACGCGAACTGATCCCAGTGCTCGATGAGCGCCTTGCCCTCCGCGTCACGAGGGTGCGCCTTGCCGGCGACGATGAGCTGGACGGGACGGTGCGGGTCGGTCAGCAGGGCCAGCAGGCGCGACGGGTCGGTGAGCAGAAGATTGGGTCGCTTGTAGGTGGCAAACCGGCGCGCGAAGCCGAGCGTGAGGATCTCGGGGTCGAGCACGTTCTGCGCCGTGCGCGCGGCGTCGGCGTGGCTCACGTGCCGCCCCAGCTTGCGGAGCAACCGCGCCCGCGCATACCGCACCAGGTCGGCGCGCTCGTGCGTGAGCAGCTGCCAGAGCTCTTCGTCGTCGAGCCGCAGGATGTCGCCCGCCAGCGCCGACACGTCGCCGCACCACCGCTCGCGTCCGGACACGCGCGTCCACACCTCGTCGGTCCAGGGTGAATCCCACGACGGCACGTGCACGCCATTGGTGATGTGGGCGACAGGGACGTCCTGCTCGGGCCAGCGTGGGAAGAGCCCGGCAAAGAGGCGCCGGCTCACTTCCCCATGCAGGCGGCTGACGCCGTTGACATGCGAGCATCCACGCATCGCGAGCCACGCCATGCTGAACGGCTCGCGCGCATCGTCGGGATCGCGGCGCCCGAGCGCCAGCAGCTCCTTCCACTCGAGACCGAGGCCCCGGACGTATTCCTCGAACCACGCGCGGTAGATCTCGATCTCTTCCGCCGAATACGTATCGAATCCCGCCGGCACGGCCGTATGTGTGGTGAAGACGTTGCCGGCGCGGGTGGCCCACAACGCGTCGCGGAAGCTGATGCCGAGCCGCTGCATCGCGTGGCGGGCACGCTCGATCACGACGAACCCGGCATGCCCCTCGTTCAGGTGGCAGATCTCGATGTCGTGGCCGAGCGCGACGAGGAGCCGCCAGCCACCGATGCCGAGGATGATCTCCTGGAGAAGGCGGACCTCCGAGGTTCCCCCGTAGAGCGTGCCGGTCAAGCCGCGATCGGCGGGCGTGTTGTAGGCATCGTTGCTGTCGAGCAGATAGAGTGTCGTCCGGCCGACGGTCAGCTGCCACGCGCGCAGCAGCACGGTGCGTCCCTGCACCATCAACGGAATCTGCAGGCGTTCGCCGCTCGCCGTGACGACCGGCTGCACGGGCAGGCTGGCCGGCTCGTTGAACGGATAGAGCTCCGTCTGCCGGCCGCTCCCGTCGAGCACCTGGCGGAAATAGCCCTGCTGCCACATGATGCCGACGCCGACGACCGGCACATCCAGGTCGCTTGCCGTCTTCAGGTAGTCACCGGCCAGCACGCCGAGGCCGCCCGCATAGAGCGGCAACGCTTCGGTCAGGCCGAACTCCATGCTGAAGTACGCCACCGTCGGCAGCGCTGTCATGCCGGCCGGACGCCACGGCGGGATTGCGCGATAGCGCTGGCGCGTCTCCTCGAGCGCCTGCAGCTCCTGCACGAAGCCGGGATCCTCCGCCAGCTGCTCGAGGCGGTCGTACCCCACGTGCTGCAGCAGGAGCCACGGGCTCTTCGTCCGCTCCCACAGCTCGTCGTCCAGGCGCCTCCAGACGACGTCGCCGGCGTGGTTCCACGCCCAGTGAATGTCGAGCGCGATGGCGGTGAGACGGTCGAGCACACCGGACGAACGGCGAGGCGCGTTACCGGATCCCGGCATATCCATCCTCCGTGAGACGACGGCTCATGAGCTTCCCGTCTCAGGCAGTGTAGCGTCACGGCATGACGATTACAGTACGTCGTGAACGGCACGGGGGCCCGGGGCGGACTGCGGTGAGCCGAGGCCCGGCGACGCTGTGGTAAGTATCGGCATGGCATCCCGGCAACCGGCCCGCACGGCCGTGCTGACGCATCCCGAGAAGGTTCTCTTCCCCGATGACGGGATTACGAAGGCCGATCTCGCGGCGTACTACGGCCTGGTGGCGCCGGCAATGCTGCCGCACGTGCGGCGGCGGCCCGTGACCATGGAGCGCTTCCCGGGCGGCATTGGACTCCAGGGCTTCATCCAGAAGGACGTGGTCAAGGGGTTCCCTGAGTGGTTGAAGCGCGTGGAGGCGCCGAAGAAGGGCGGGACCGTCCACTACGCCCTGGCCAACGATCGACGATCGCTGCAGTGGTTTGCCAACCAGAACACCGTCACGCTCCACGTGTGGCCATCGCGCACGCCGCGTCTCGATCGACCGGACATCTGCGTGCTGGACCTCGATCCGTCGCGCGACGACCCCGAGTCGCTCCGGCACACGATGCTGTCGCTCCGGAGGGTGCTCGACGAGCTTGGCCATCGGAGTTGGGTCAAGACGTCTGGCTCGAAGGGCTTTCACGTCGTCGTGCCGCTCTCGTCCGGCGCGACGTTCGAGGATTCGGCGGTGCTCGCCGATCGGGCCGCCGGCCTTCTGGTGGCGCAACGACCGGACGAAGCGACGCAGGCCTTCAGCAAGGCCGACCGCGGTGGACGGATCTACGTCGACACCGGGCGCAACCGCGCGGGCGCCACCTTTGCTGCCGTCTACACGGTCCGAGCCAGGCGCGGTGCGCCGGTGTCGGCACCGTGCACGTGGGAGGAGATCGCAGCGGGCACGGTGCAGCCTCAATCCTTCACCCTCCGCAACATGCGTGAGCGACTGGAGCAGGTCGGCGACCTCTGGGGCGACCTGGCGCGGCGCACGGGCCGATAGGCCTCGGGGCTGTCCCGGGCGCGCTCCCGACAAGTCCACCAGAGGGCAGACTTTCCGTACGAGATCGCCGGCAATCCGCGCTCGCCTGCAATTTGCCTCTACCCGCGAACACGGTTCGTGATCCATAGTTCACCGGGGCGGGGCCGACTGCGGGCCCCAAGTCACGCTCTGCAATCCGGAACATATCGAGGCGCTCGATGAAGAGAGCACTGCTGACAGCGGTCATCGGAGCCATGCTGCTCCAACCCGGGGCGGCGCCTGTCGGTGCGGACGCCCCGCCCCTCGACCACTTCAAGAACTACTTCGTCACGGGCGATTACGTCGTGGGCGGCACGAGCCTGTGGCGGAAGGGCGTCGGGGGCAAGGCACGGGAGCTGATCGAGATCAGCGGCGTGCCGCCTGGTGCCGACATCGTGGCGGCGTACCTCTACGTGCAAACGGCGGAGCTCGTGCAGTGGTCAGGCATCGATCGCGCGACCTTTGGCGGCGCCGACCTTGGTCCGGGCGCGACGTCGGTGGCCAAGGCGCTCACCTGGGATGCCGCCACGCGGCCGTGCTGGAGCGTCAACTGGGGCGGCGGCCGCCGGCTGGTCACCTATCGTGCCGACGTGCTGCGCTTCCTGCCGATTGGTGAAGACGGCAAGACGAACGCCAACGGCGTGCATCAGGTCGAAGTGCCAGACGTCGGCGTCGCGTTTCCCGATTCGGACGAGGGCGACATCGAGAAGGGCGGTCATGCGGGCCCACGCGCGGTCGGCGCGAGCCTCGTCGTCGTCTACAGCGATTCGACCGAGCCGCTCAGGGGCATCGTCATCCGCGACGGCGCCGTCACGAAGAACGCGTTCGGGTCGGTGACGCTTCCGATCGCCGGCTTCTACCAGGCGTCGTCACAGCCGGCCGCCCGGCTCACCGCGCTCGTGGGCGATGGCCGTCCGTTCCTCTCGGAGCGCGTGCGCGTCAACAACCAGTTGATCGCCACCAACCCGTTCGTCGGATCGGCCGGTCCCAAGTGGGACAATGCCACCTTCGAGAACGTTCCCGTCGCCCCGGGCTCCTCCTCGGCCGTCGTGCAAATCACGGCGAACGGCCTCCTCTCGGACTGCGTCTCCGTCAGCGCCCTGGTGTTCAGCACCGAAGTGCAGGACTCGGACGGAGACGGCCTGCTCGACATCTGGGAATCGTCCACGGCCCCGATTCTGGATCCGCTCGGCCGGCCGCTGCCGAATCTCCGGGCGATGGGCTCGGATCCGGGGCAGAAGGACCTCTTCGTCGAAATCAACTACATGTTCACGGACGGTGCCCAGGCGTACGGCGGCGTCCAGAAGCCCGCGCACTCTCACCTGCCGTCTCACGCGGCGCTCGCGCGCGTTGGCGACGCGTTTGCCAACGCGCCCACGGGTCGCATCAACGTGCACTTCGACCTCGGAGACAGCTATCCGCCGGGAGAAGCCGACCAGTACATCATTCGAGGCGCCGGGCTCGCGCGCGGAGGCGAGGCGATCAACGAGCTGAGCACGGTCTGCACACCCGGCGCCGGGGATCCTCCGGACGTGTGTCAGTTCTCGGGCTTCCCCGGGACGGTCGGGTGGAAGACCGGCTTCCAGTTCCTCCGTGATGCAGTGCTGAGCGGCCCGCCGCTCCTGCCCAACGGCGACGACCCCTGCGACGCTCCCGGCGCCGCGTGCGTTCGCCGCTTCGATCCCCAGCGCAAGGACATGTTCCGCTACGCGCTCTTCACGCACGCGATCGGCCTGCCGAAGTCTGACGTCGCGGGCCATCCCGACTTCAACGTCCCCCGCACCAACACGGGCGTCGGCGACTTCCCGGGCGGCGACTTCATCGTCTCGCTCGGCGCGTTCGACGATGCCGACGGACTGCCGGTCGGCACGCCGTTCATGCAGGCCTCGACGATGATGCACGAGCTCGGCCACGGCTTCGAGCGCCGGCACGGGGGCGACGCCCTGGAGCCGAACTGCAAGCCGCTCTACCTGAGCGTGATGAACTACCTGTACCAGCTGCGTGGACTGCTGGACGATCGAGGCACGCCGCACCTGGACTTCTCGCGCAACGACTTCACCGGGATCGCCATCGACGAGACGGCGCTCTTCGACGGCTCGCTGAGCCTGCTTCCGTATCGCATCGGGTACTACGCACCGCTCGTCCCGAGCTACCTCGGAACGCTCGGCAGTCCCGTGACCAAGCACTGCGACGGGTCGCCGCTTCTGCCGACCGATCCGGCCATGGTCCGCATCGACGCCCGAACGGCAGCCGGCGCGATCGACTGGAAGGCCGACGGCACGCCCGAGACCACGCCGTTCACGCAGGACGTCAACTTCAACGGACGCACCCTCACGCCCGACCTGGCACCCGAGGTGCTGGCCGGCAGCGACGACTGGGCGCGCATCGTCCTCAACCAGACGGGCGGCAGGAGGAGTGCGGGCGGCTTGTTCGTGGACGCGAGCGGACGCTACGCCGTCGGTCCGCTGTCGCTCGATGCCGGGCGCGGCGATCTGGGACGCGGAGACCTCGGGCGCGGCGACCTGGGACGCGGCGACCTCGGACGCGGTGATCTCGGACGCGGCGACCTCGGGCGGGGCGATCTCGGCCGCGGCGACCTGGGTACGGTCCTGGGACGCGGCGACCTGGGACGCGGCGACCTCGGCGGCGGCGACCTGTTCGTGGGCGGACCGGGCGAGCCGGGCGGAGAGCTGGACTTCGAGACAGCCGTCAGCCTGGCCAAGACGCCGCCAAACGAGTTCAGGGCGTGCGTGATCGGCGAGGACTGCCCTGAAGGCGAAGTCCCGCTGCACAAGATCCGCCTCGACTGGACCTCACCCACCGTGGGTGCCATCGCCCAATACGAGGTTCTGCGCGTCGCCGGGGCCGAGCTCACGCCCGAATCGATGGCGCTTGCCGTGGTCGTCGGACACCTGGCCGCGATCCCGGGCCAGGTGGACTACGCCCTGATCGACCAGTCGGCGCTCGCGAACGGCCAGTCCTATACCTACTTCGCCCGGGCGACCTACACCGACGGGACCCTCAGCGATCCCTCCAACATCGTCACCATCGTCGCCGTGAACGATCCGCCCGTCGCGGTGGATGACAGCTACTCGACCGACGAGGACACGGCGCTCGACGTGCCGGCGCCGGGCGTGCTCGCCAACGATACCGACGAGGACGGCGGCAGCACGATGGAGGCCGTGCTCGTCAGCGGTCCGTCGCACGGCACGCTCGCGTTCAACGCCGACGGCTCGTTCGTCTACACGCCGGCGGCCAACTACAACGGCGCGGACTCGTTCACCTATCGCGTGCGGGACGGGGCCGCCGAGAGCCTGGTGGCGACCGTCACCCTCACGGTGGTCGCCGTGAACGACGCGCCCTCGATCTCCAACATCCCGAACCAGGCCATTGACGTGAACACGTCGACCGGGCCCGTGGCGTTCGTCATCGGAGACGACGACCTGTCGGGTGTCATCCTGGTGGGAACGTCGAGCAACACGGCGCTCGTCCCCGACGCGAACATCGTCTTTGGCGGCAGCGGGCCGAACCGCACTGCCACGGTCACGCCGGCAGCCAATCAGACCGGAACCACCACGATTACGGTGACGGTCGTCGACGGAGGCGGCCTGACGGTCAGCGACACCTTCGTCCTCACGGTGAAGGGCGGGTTCGCCTTCAAGAACGTGAAGAATGCCCCGCCGCCGTCCGGCACCAGGATCGAGGGCGGTAGCGTGGTCCCGATGACGTGGGGATTCACGAACGGATCGAAGCTCGTCGAGAGCAAGAGCGTCGTTCACGTCGTGACCATCAGCGGACCGCTTCCGGCCGGACCGACGTGGACGATTGCGGATACCGGAGGGAACAAGAGCCCGTTCAAGTACTCGGCGCCGCAGAAGACGTGGTCGTTCAACCTGAAGATGACCGACGAGCGCGGCCGGAAGCTGCCGGCCGGGCTGTACAAAGTGACGATCACACCGACCACACCGGGGTTCGAGCCAAGCCCGACCTTCGAGCTTCTGGTGAAGTAGTCGACAGGAGTTGGGGCAGGAAGGGCGTCGCCCTCTTGCCTCACTTCGCGGTACGGGTCAGGGCGTCGGGAACCAGCGGATCGTCGGACGACTTCCCGCGGATGTCGAGATAGGCACGGTACGAGTCGGCAAACCCCGTGCTGTTCAGCCCCTCGCGCGCGCGGCCCTGATAGTAGTAGACCGCTGGAAACCGCCCGTAGGTTGGTTCCTCGTCCAGGAAGAGCGCCAGCGCCTCGCCGCGTCGCTTGAGGCAGCGGTCGAACTCGGAGTCGGCTTGCGTGAACGCGCCGAGCTCGAGATAGGCCCGACCCAGTTCGAAGTGCCCGATCCACGTGTCCAGCAGGCCGTTGGCTTCGCCAATCAAGCGGACGGCCTGGCGCGGATCGCCCTGCTTCAACGCGACCAGACCTTCGACCATACGCGCGTACGCCCGAGGCTCGGCCGTCAACTCCGCAGCCAGCGCGCCCGAGAGCGCCTGCGCCCTGGCCAGGGCACCGGTCTCCACGAACACGCGCGCCGCCATCAGGCGAACCTTTGCCGACTGGCTGTAGGAGAGTGCCCGGTCGGCGGCAGAAATGGCCGCACCAGGGTCGTTCCGCCATGCGTGAACCTGTGCAAGCGAGAGGAGCTTGCTGGCCGCACGATCGGTTTCCCCGGCTGCCAGATCCGCGTCGACTCCCGCTTCGAATATGCGAACGGCGTCGGCCAGCCGGCCTTCGTACATCGCCAGATCGCCCAGTCCCGACGCGCCGTACGAGGCGCCGAGATCATCGTCTTTTTCGAGCGCGCGGTAGGTTTCGGCCGCCTCGGCGGTCCGTCCCTGCCCCAGCTGCGCGAACGCCAGCGCCAGCAGCCCGAAGGGCCCGGGCTCGGGCATGGCGCGCACTTCCTGTTCGGCCGCGCCGAAGTCACCACTGTATGCGGCATAGGTGGCGAGGTTCTCGCGATAGAGCGCGCGATTGGGGAGAATCCTGACGACCTGACGCATCTCGTCCACGGCGCGCGGGAGCTCGCGCAGGTAGGTCAGGCAGAGCGCGAGGTTGTTGCGTGCGGCCGCATCGCCCGAGAAGCGCGTGATGAGGTCGCCGTATTCCCTGACGCACGCCTGGTAGTCGCTCGTGAGGTAGTAGAAGAGCCCGCGTGTGCGATAGCGTTCGCGCTCGGTCATCCCGTCGAGATGACGCACGGCCTCCTTCACATATTTCTCGGCGTCCTGCTGGTCGTCGAGATTCCGTGAGGCGATGGCCATGCCCGCGTAGGCGAGTCCGAACGTGGGGTCGCGCGTCACGGCCCGCTCGAACCCCTGCCGCGCCTCGTCGAACCGGCTCCGCGAAAGGGCGTCCATGGCCGCGGCATAGTCGCGGACGACCTCGATCGAGGTCGCCGACAGCGTGTCCATGGCAAACCGCTGGGCCGAATCCGACGTGTCGTCACCAAGCGCCTGGCGGATTGTCGTCGCGAGCTTCGTGACCGCGCCGAGAATCTGATCCCTCGACGCCGCCGTCTCGGTGGCTGACGTGATCACGTCGCCGGTGACCGCGCGCGTCGCCCTGGCCGACACGGTGTAGCCGCTCCCCTGCGGGTCGAGCGAGCCTGACAGGACCACGCTGACGCCCTGCTTGGCGGCAATCTCGAGTGCGGTCCGCTCGTCCAGCACGTCGGGAGGTCGCACGCCAAGGCTGCGCGCGACGCCGAGACGATCGTACGCGCTGACGAAGTCCGCGCCCTCGAGCGCCAGCTTGAGTACCGGCTCGAGGGTGTGGTCGAACGTGGCATCGCCCAGGCCGTTCTCGAAGTCGGCAATGAGCACCGAGACCGGCGCGTGTTGGACCGGGACCGCCGGGGCCGCCGTCCGCCTGGCGGCAAACCACGTGCCCGCCGCAACACCGACGACGACCAGTGCGACGGCGCCGCGCATCACCCACGTGGCGACGTGGGACCGTGCGGGCGGCGCGGCCATCACGCTCGGCGACGATCCGGTCGCGGGTTTGAGGTTCCCGCTCTCGTCGAGCTCGTCGAGCGCCGCCAGCAGCTCCGCACTCGTCTGGAACCGGTGGTCCGGATCGAC
Organism: uncultured Bifidobacteriaceae bacterium; assembly: GCA_964543955.1. Taxonomy (GTDB): domain Bacteria; phylum Acidobacteriota; class Vicinamibacteria; order Vicinamibacterales; family UBA2999; genus VFZN01. The sequence continues at coordinate 47,687 of CAZJBN010000003.1, read as the reverse complement.
CTGCAGGCAGCGCGTGATGACCCGCTCCACCGGCTCCGGCACTTCGGGCGCCATCGAACGCACCGGCGGCGGCGGCGTCGACAGGCGCCGCATCAGGTCGCTCAGCGGGTTGTCGGTCTTCGGCCGCGCGGCACGGCCGGCGAGCATGTCCTGGAGGATGAGGCCGAGCGCGTAGATGTCGGCACGCTGATCGACCTTCCGGCCTTCGGCCTGTTCGGGCGCCATGTAGTCGAGCGTCCCGACAACGGCGCCCGCGCCGGTCATGGTGGCGCCGCCTTCGACCTGCCGGGCAATGCCGAAGTCCATCACGTAGGCGGCCCCATCCTCGAGCATGATGTTGGCCGGCTTGAGGTCGCGGTGGACCACGTCTTTCTCGTGCGCGGCCCGCATGCCGGAGGCGACCTGGCGGAAGATGCCGAGTGCGCGCGAGACAGGCAAACGTCCCTCGCGGGCCATGACCTCGGCCAGCGTCGACCCGTCGACGAACGGCATCGTGATGTACTTGATTCCGCCGATCTCTCCAAGGTCGTGGATGCGGACGACGTTCGGGTGCGTGATCTGGCGGGCGAGCACGAGTTCACGTTTGAAGCGGCGTTCCGCGTCGTGCGCGGTCGTCGGGTCGGCGCCTGCACCGGGGCGGATGGTCTTGATGGCCACGGCCACGCCCAGCTCGTCGTCCCAGGCCTGGTAGACGGCGCCCATGCCTCCGATGCCGAGCAGTTTGATGATGTGATACCGGGTGCCGAAGGCCTGGCCAGCCTGCAGTCGATCGACTGCGTTCGTTGGCGCCGTCCACACCGTCGCCCCGTCCAGGCCGGGAGGCGGCGTGGCCACGGTGGGACCAGCCCTCGCGGAGCGGTCGGTCGCGGTTCCGGGCTCGCTCGCGGGCGGCCTGGCACTTGACGGGCCGGCGCCGGGAAGCGCGGCCGGGCGGTCGACGGGCGTGAGGCGCGTCGCGGCGGCGGCGGTCGGCGGCGCATCGATCCGATTCGTCGTGTTCAGGGGCGCGCCACAGCCTTGACAGACCGTGTCGGAGGCCGACACCGGGGCCGTGCATGCCGGACAAACGCCAGGCGGGTCTTCGACGGGATTCATGAACCCGTGCCGATTATGCCGCTCAAACGCGCGGAGCACAAACGCGCAGCGGCCCTTCCCGCAGCGTTTGCCTGGAGTGATAGACTCCGCGCCACCGGTGCGAGGCGGTCCGGCGCGCCGATGAACCCCTGCAGGGCATCAACGCCGGGACGACTGCGCGTCGCCGCAACACGGCGGCACGCGGCTCTGCAGCGGTCTGACGAAGATGCCCCCACGCGATCGAATCCGTTTTCTGCGCCTCGGCACGTTGTCGGCGCCACTTCTGCTCCTGGCCGTGGCCACGGGGGCCGCCTGGTGGCTGATGGGGGCCTGGAGGCCCGCGCCGCCGCGCGTGATGCGAATGGCGACCGGGCCCGCGGGCAGCGCTCATGCCGAGTACGGGGAGCGCTACCGGCAAATCCTGGCTCGATCGGGCGTGACCCTCATCCTGGAGCCCACGGTCGGGGCGTTGGACACCGTCGCACGCCTGCGGGACCCGGCGTCCGGTGTCACTGCCGGGTTCGCGCAGGCCGGCACGACAACGCCGGACGAATCGCCCGACGTCGTATCGCTCGGGACCGTCTTCTACGAACCGCTGTGGCTGTTCCATCGAGTCGAGACTCCGGTTGGAACGTTCACCGACCTCGGCGGCAAGCGCCTGTCGATCGGCCCGGAGGGGAGCGCCACGCGCTTGCTGTCGCTGCGGCTCCTCGCGCTGGGCGGCATCGACGAGACGGCGGTTGAACTGCAGCCGTATGCGCCGGAAGAGGCTGCCGGTCGGCTCGCGCGCGGCGACATCGACGCGGCGGCGTTCCTGATGTCGTGGAGCTCACCAGTCGTGCAGGCCCTGCTCGGCTCGCCAGGCATCCGCGTCGCCGGCTTTCCGCGCGCGGACGCCCTCGTCGCCCTCGTGCCGACCCTGACCAGGCGCATCCTCCCTGCCGGCGTGGCCGATCTGGCTCGCGGCATCCCGCCGAACGACGTGGTGCTCGTGGGGTCAGAAGCCAGCCTGGTGGTCCGGCGCGACCTCCATCCCGCGCTCCAGTTCCTGCTGCTGGAAGCTGCCACCGAGGTCCATTCGGCACCGGGCATCTTCAACGGCGCCTCGGAGTTCCCCGCGCTCGAATCCATCGACCTGCCGCTATCGGACGAAGCGGTGCTCTTCCACAGACGGGGACCGCCGTTTCTCCAGCGTCACCTGCCGTTCTGGCTGGCGGTGCTCGTCGAGCGATTGGCCCTCGCGCTCCTCCCATTCATCGGCCTTCTCCTGCCGCTCGCCCGCGGGCTGCCGACCGTGCGCACGTGGATCGTCCAACGCCGCGTTGCAATGTTCTACGGCGAATTGAAGCTGTTGGAGCTGGAACTGGAGGATCCCCGGTCACGCACGACGGCATCGCAATTCGTCCAGGAGCTGGACGATCTCGAGAAACGCGTCAGCCACCTTCGAGTCTCCGAGGACTTCGCCGCCTTGATCTACGGCCTGCGACAACACATCCGCCTGGTGCGGGAGCGGCTGGCGCCGGACACCGAGGCCGAGTGATGCTGGCCGGTCTCATCGCGCGGGTGCGCTCGATGCGCCCGCGGCGAGCAGGTTCTTGTGCACCTTCCCGTCCTTCATGATGACGACGAAGTTCCGGGCCGGGTCGGCGACGAGATTGAGGTTCTCCAGGGGATTGCCGTCAACCAGCAGCAGGTCGGCGAGCGCACCCTCGCGAACGACGCCGAGGTCTCCCGGATAGGGGTTGCGCTTGCCGGACAGCTTCAGCAACTCGGCGTTGGCACTGGTCGCCATCGCCAGCACTTCCGCGGGTGTGTACCACTGGGCCAGGCTGGCAAGCAGCGCGCCCTGCTGTGCCGCGAGCTCCCTCGAAAAGAGGACGTCCGTTCCGAAGGCCGTCTTCAGCTTGTACTGCCTGGCCAGCTTGTAGACCTTGTCGACACCCGCCACGACCTCTTCGCCCTTGGCCCGCTCCTCGGATCCCACCGGGAAGGATTCGACCAGCTCCCTGGGGAGCGGCTGGGTGCTGAGCCAAATACCCTTGCTGGCGATGAGCCTGGCGCCCGCCTCGTCCATCAGCATGCCGTGCTCGATGCACAACACGCCGACCTCGATCGCCTGAGTGATGGCTTCATTGGTATAGGCGTGAACCGTGACGTAGGTTCCCCAGTTGTGCGCGGCCTCCACGGCGGCCCGAAGCTCGGTCTGGGTGAACGTGATGGCGTCGAGAGGGCTGAACGGGGACGAGACGCCTCCGCCGGCGGTGAGCTTGATTTGCGACGCCCCCTGCATCAGCTGTTCACGGACACGAGTCCGCACTTCGTCTGGGCTGTCGGCGATTGCGGTTGCCCCTTCCCTGTCGAGGCGAGAACCTGGCGCGCCCAGCACACGCGGCAGGTCGTGCGGGCTCCGGAAGTCCCCGTGGCCGCTCGTGACGCTGATCATGGCGCCCGACGGATAGACCCGGGGACCCACTACTTCGCCGGTATCGATCGCCCGCTTCAGCCCGAACGACGCACCGCCAACGTCCCGCACTGTCGTGAAACCCCGCATCAGCGTTCTGGTCGCCTCGGCGCCGCCGGCGATCGCCACGAAGTTGGAATCGGCGGTTAGCGCGACCTGCAGCGGAAGACTGGCGAGCATGGCGTGCCAGTGGTTGTCGATGAGCCCCGGCATGAGCGTGCGCCCGTTCCCGTCGATGACCACGGTGTCGGCCCGGCCGCCGGCCGGAATCGGCGTGGTGGAAATGGTCTCGATGATGTTGCCGCGCACGAGCACGAAGGACGGCGCGGAGAGCGGCCCGCTCCCGCCATCGAAGATGCGGACGTTCTGGAACACCGTCACCGGGCCGGCCGCCGAGGACGGCGTGGCCACGGGTTGCGTGCCCGCCGGCGATGCGCACACCGAGAGGAACGCAGCGTACACGAAGAGGTTCGGCCGTTTCATCGATGATCTCCACTTCGAGGGAATGGTGACTGACAGGACTCGACCGAGGGCTGGCACACCTCAGTCGATGGGCTTCAGCCCGGCGGCAATCTCCTTGCGGTGACGCTCCAGGAAGGGCGGGAGGACGAGATGCTCGCCAAGCGTGGCGGGGTCTTCGTCCACCGCAAAGCCCGGCCCATCGGTCGCGATCTCGAACAGCACCCCGTTCGGCTCGCGCACATACAAACTCCTGAACCAGAATCGGTCCACCTTGCCGCTGTTCGGCACGCGAAACTCGTTCAGCCGGTCCGCCCACGCGTCGTAGTCGGCATCCGGGGATCGGAAGGCGACGTGGTGTACGCCGCCGGCGCCCTGGTGCGCAACGGGCAGGTCGGGCTGCACGGCCACGTGCAGTTCCGCGTGCGGCCCGACACCGCCCATCTCGAACACATGCACACGGGACCCCGGGTGGTCGGGATGCGCGTAGTCCCGGGCCCTCCGCATGTTGAACACCATCGTCAACACTCCGTCGGTCGGGCCGAGCGTCGGCACGCTGATCAGAATCGGTCCGAGCCCTCGGATCTGCCGCTCCGGCGGGACGGAACTTCGGTCCCATGGCGTCGGCGCATCGCCGAGCCCGCCGTCGTCCACGAAGGCGAGCCGCTGCCCTTCGGGATCTTCGAACGCCAGCGAGAGCCGCCCGTCGCACTCGACGATCTCGCCATGCACGACCCCTTGTTGGTCGAGCCGGTCGGACCACCAGTCGAGCGAGGCGCGACCGTCGACACGCAGGCTGGTGCGGACGATGCTCCGCGTGCCGCGGCGCTCCGGCGGCACCGGCCAGTCGAAGAAGGTGAGATCGGTCCCGGGCGTGCCTTTCGCGTCGGCATAGAAGAGATGGTATGCGCTCACGTCGTCCTGGTTGACGGATCGCTTGACGAGCCGCATCCCGAGCACCTGGGTATAGAAGGCGTGGTTCGCCCGGATGGCGGCCGAGATGGCGGTGAGATGGTGAATACCGGTGAGCTGCATGACGAACCTCTGGTTCCCGGAGTGTAACGGGCACGCGACGTGCCGGAGGGACGACGGTCGTGCATGGATGAGCCGGGCGTCGCTGGCGCTTCACCCGTGCGTGCACGACAATGGGGATATCATGACCGAACCCGACAGCCCCGGAGACCATTCGCACACGGCCGAGGAGGAACGTGTGATCCGCGAAGCCGCACTCGACCGAACCATCGAGGCGTCCTTCCCCGCCAGCGATCCGCCCTCTACCGATCCGAATCCCGACGACCACGATGCGTTCGACAGGTCGCATCCTTTGCCAACCGACAAGCAATCCAACCCATGACCGGATGCGCGCCCGCGGGCGCGACGCACCAGCAAGTCCGGCGGACGAACGAAAGGGCGTGACGTATGCGCAAAGCAGTTGATGCCGACATGATCCTGAAGCAGGCGACTCCGATGACCCATCAGAAGGGGCACGAGATTCAACCCTTCGGCCACATCGTGAAGATGCCGATTGCACTGGCGGAGACGGTGTGCCGCGAGAGCGTCGAGAACCTGAATCAGATGCTCGCCGACACCATGACGCTCCGGGACATGTACAAGAAGCATCACTGGCAGATCGCGGGCCCCACCTTCTACCAGCTTCACCTGCTCTACGACAAGCACTTCAAGGAGCAGAGCGAACTGGTCGATACCATTGCCGAGCGGATCCAGTTGCTCGGCGGCGTGAGCATCGCGATGGCTGCGGATGTCGCCGAGGCGACGCTCATCCCGAGGCCGCCCAAGGGACGCGAGATCGTCCCCGTGCAGATCTCGCGTCTCCTGCACGCGCACGAGATTGTACTGAAGGAGGCCCGAACCATGGCCCGCCTCGCGGCGGACCATGACGACCAGGGCACCAACGACGTGCTGGTGAGCGACGTGATTCGCACCAACGAACTCGAGGTCTGGTTCCTCGCCGAACACGTCGTCGATATCCCGGTCGTCCGATCCGAGTAGGGACCGCACGAACGCCGCGCGGGCGGGCCGAGGCTACTGCGGAATTCGCACGACCTCGCCCGCCCCGGCCGTCGCCGTCCGGGTCGTGACATACAGGGCATTGTCGGGACCGATGGCCATCTTGCCCGGCTTCTCGAGCAGCCCGGCCGCCAGCTCGGTCCGGAAGCCGAACGGTCCGATCTTCGTCAGCCGGCCAATCGTTCCGGGCTGCAGCAGCCCATCCACATCGTGCTCGAGCACGTAGGCGGAGCCGTCCGGTCCGATCGCGATGTCGATGATGTTCGTGAACCCGACCGCCACCACTTCCGGAGTGCCTCCGGCCGCCGGAACGCGGTAGACGCGTGCGCCGTCCACCGGAAACGGGAACCCGGTGAGCTCGCCGACGTAGAGGCTGCCGTCCGGGCCTTCGGCAATGGAGGTTGGCACGGCGTCCATCGGAACGTCGCCGCCCGGGCCCGGCACCAGCCGGCTTGGAAACACGGCGAGCGTCGAGACCGTGCCTTGCCCGTCGATCTGGAGGAGCGAGTTCCCGCCCGCGTCGGTGACCACGCCGCGCGTCGAGAGCACTTCGAGCGCGAAGAGGTTGGAGTCGATGGGGCCGCCCGCCGGGTTCGACGCGGTCTCGTAGGCCGCAACGTCGACGAGCGGCGTCACCTGACCGGTGTACGTCACCTGATACAGATGACCGAACCTGATGCCCGCCTGCACGAAGGGAGCCAGCAGCGCCGGGTCGCCACCGGAGCCCACGGTGACCCACGCATTGCCAAAGCCAAAGGCAATGTCATTCGGCCCCTCCGCTTCCGATCCGTCCGGGACGGCAATGGACGGCAGACCAGTCAGGACGCGTGACTGCACACCGGGCGCCCCGATGCGCGTGATGCCTCCGGTCGCGCCGTAGCATCGTTGCTCGGGACCCGTCGGACTGGGCAGGCAGAGGGTGCTCGTGCCGCCACGACCTGCTTCAGCAACATAGAGCGCTCCGTCGGGGCCGAATGCGAGCCCCCGCGGGTTGTCGAGGCCCGTCGCGATGACCTGTGGGGTCTGAGCGGCAGCGACACACGGCAAGGTAACGATGCCAATCGCAGTCAAGACAACGATGAGTGTTTTGTGGGTGATGTTCATAGTCGGTACCTCCAACTTAGCGCGGTTTCAAGTGGTGCGTCTGGAAGAAATGCGGTTCCAGAGGCCAGCTCTACTGTGTAGACGTATGGCGTGATAGGCTCGCGCGAGTCTGCACGACCGCGGCCGACGCGATTGACGGAACCTGACAACAAAGGGGGAACAAGCACATGCCGGATCGACTGACTGATGAGCTGGCGTTGAGTCTCGCGGGCACGATGAGGCGCCACTGGTGGGTCTTTCTGCTTCGGGGTCTGCTGGCGCTGGCGTTCGGCGTGCTCACGTTCATGTGGCCGGGCATCACGCTGGCCTGGCTCATCCTGTTCTTCGGCGCTTTTGCGTTCGTCGATGGCATCCTGTTGATCTGGACGGCCATCACCGACAAGACGCACGAGAACCGCTGGCTGCTGGTCCTCGGGGGCCTGTTCGGCATCGGCGCCGGGATCATCACGTTCACCAGACCCGGCATCACCGCCCTCGCCCTGCTCGTCTACATCGCGGTGTGGGCCATCGCGACGGGCGTGGTGCAGATCGTCGCGGCCATCCGGCTGAGGAAGGAAATCAAGGGCGAGCTCTTTCTCGGCCTCGCGGGCCTTGCCTCGATCATCTTCGGCACGATCCTCGTACTGAGGCCTGAGGTGGGCGCGCTTGCGGTCATCTGGATGATCGCCGCCTACGCCATCCTCTTCGGCGTCCTGCTGATCGCACTCGGGTTCGAGATGCGCGGCGTCAGCAAGCGGCTGAAGGCCGTAGCGGCCTGAGTCGTCTCGTGTTCCTCGCCCGCGGCGACGTGGGCGAGGGACTCGCGAGGGCTCGAGTCCGGAGACGCTAGCGCCGCTCCCTGAAGAACTCCTGCATCATCGCGCGGCAGGCCTCCTCGCGAACGCCGCCGACAACGGCCAGACGATGGTTGAGGCCTGGCAGCTCGTGCGCACGTGCCGCCGAGACGAGCGCTCCTGCTTTCGGCTCCGGTGCACCGAACACGACGAGCCCGATGCGCGCGTGCACCATTGCGCCGACACACATCAGGCACGGCTCGACGGTCACATAAAGCGTGGCTCCGATCAGCCGGTAGTTGCCCATCGACCGGGCGGCGGCCCTGATCGCCACGACTTCGGCATGCGCCGTCGGGTCCGTCCGGGTGATCGGCTGGTTGAAACCGGACCCAATCGCTCGCTCGTCGAGTACGACGACCGCGCCCACCGGTACCTCGCCTGCGTCTTGTCCGAGCGCCGCCTGCTCCAGCGCCAGGTCCATCCACGCCTCGTGCATCCCCGCAGGGTACAACAGCGGCGGCCGGCGTCGCGCGACATGCGAGCCGCCACGTGCACCCAACCGTCCGCTGTCGACACCAGTTGACCGGTGCCCGTGTCAGGTCTACTGTGAGGTTCCCATGCGTCTGCCGAAAGACGTCCTGAAGGCCAGCGAAGCGCGCGGGGCCGGCATTCGCCGTCCGCCCACGATCGCCCCGCCGATCCCCCGAGTGCCGCAGGGCCGTCCGGCACAGGAGTCCGGCACGCGCGCGGGCCGCAAGCCGCCTCCCGCCGGCGCCTCCATCCGCGTGGACCGCGACCGTGCACGTCACCTGGAGTTTGGCGGCGCTCACCCGACCGATACCGAGCTCGAGCGCATCATCGGCGACACCAACGACCTCGTCGACGAGTTCTATCTCGAACGCGCGCTCGTCGCGGCACGTCCGGTGTGCCGCGTGATCGTCCGCGATCGCTCGGCCCGCGAGCTCGGTTATGCCACCGGCTTCCTCGTCTCGCCGCAGCTCGTGCTGACCAACTGGCACGTGTTCCGGACCATCGAAGAAGCCTCGAACGGCCTGGCCGAGTTCAACTACAAGTTCGACGTGCGCGGTCGGCCGGTCCCCTCCGCGCTCTTCCGCATCAGGCCGGAGCGCTTCTACCTCGCCGACCGCGCGTTGGACTTCGCGCTCGTCGCGGTCGAGCCCCGGTCCGAGGACGGCGCCACCGCGCTCGGGACGTTCGGGTTCCATCGCCTCGTCGGCGATCCCCACAAGATCCGCGCGGGTGAGTGGATCACCATCATCCAGCACCCGGGAGGCCGCCGGCGCCAGTTCGCCATCCGCGAGAACCAGCTCATCGAGAAGGAGAACCCGGACTTCCTCTGGTATGCCAGCGATACGGCGCAAGGCTCGTCGGGCGCGCCGGCCTTCAACGACTCGTTCCAGATCGTCGCGCTGCACCACTCGGGCAAGGCCCGTCGCGACGGCAGCAACTACGTGCTCTCGGATGGCCGACGCGTGGCCTCCCTCGAGGGCATCGACGATGCGGACGTGGACTGGGAGGCCAACGAAGGGTTGCGCGTGAGCTCGCTCTGCCGGTTTCTCGAGAGCGCGTTCCCAGCCGGCGCCTTCCGCGACGAGTACCAGGAAGGATCGCGAGGTGGAGACATCCTCACGCGAACGCTGGCCGATGAACCGCCCTCCGGGGAGAGGGCCGACAGTCGATCGGTCGTGGCCATGCCGCAGGTACAGGGCGGGAGCATCACCATTGCCCATGCCGAGATCCACCAGCTGGTCGTCGGCGTGGACGCCGTCCGGCGGCTGGAACCCGGCGGCGGAATCGCCGGCGCCATCCGATCCGCAGCGCTTCCGACATCGGCCGGCGACGCGTTCTACGAGCGGGCCGTTCAGCCCGTCGTGGATCCCCACTACGACAATCGCAAGGGCTACATCGACAACCTTCTCGGCATCCGCGTGCCGATGCCTCGGGTCACGAAGCTGTCGGTCGTGTCCAGGATGGAAGACGGCTCCTACATCCTCCCGTACCAGCACTTCTCCATCGTCATGCACCGCGCGCGGCGGCTGGCGCTCGTCACCGCGGCCAACGTCACCGCGTTCTCGCGGTTGAAGACACCGGAAGAGGGCAGAGACTATACCCGCAGGGGACTGGCAGGGTTTGGCGAGCACGACACCGAGATGTGGCTGACCGACCCGCGGATCCCTGAGCATCACCAGCTGCCCGACACGTTCTTCACCAGGGACCGCCAATGGTTCGACAAGGGGCATATCGTGCGTCGGGAAGACGTCTGCTGGGGCACGAAGTACGACGAAGTGCAACGTGCCAACGGCGACACGTTCCACACCACGAACTGTTCGCCGCAGGTGAAGACCTTCAATCGCTCGAGCGCCGGCGGCACCTGGGGCAAGCTGGAGAACTACATCCTCAAACAGGCGCGGAGCGAGGCCTACTCGCTCTTTGCCGGACCCGTCTTCGCAGATGATGACGCGTGGTTCGACGGGGTGGACCGCCGGGGCGAGTTGCGTGTCCAGATTCCGCGCGTGTACTGGAAGGTGGTCGTCGCTCGCGGCGAGGCCGGGCTCGAGGCCTTTGCCTTCGTGATGACGCAGGACCTCACCGGTGTCGCGTTCGAGGACGAATTCGGCGTCAGCGCCGCGTGGGCCGAACACATGGTGTCGATCGGCGACCTGCAGTCGAGGCTCGACGGCATCCGATTCGCCGCCGCGATTCATGCCGCAGACCAGTTCGACCATCGTCCATTCTGAGGAGATCGTGATGAGCGACATCAAGGCCGCCATCGAACGAAACGTGAAGGTCGTGAGCGCGCGGCCGTCGGTCGGACGGGGAACCGCCGTCACCCACGTGCGGTTGCGCGACGGGCTGGCGTGCGACATCCGCGAAGGCCCGTGGTCGCTCGTGGCGGGCATGACGGAGAAGTACGGAGGCACCAACGAGGGTCCGAACCCCGGCGTGCTCGGCCGTGCCGCCCTCGGCTCCTGCCTGGCCATTGGCTATGGTCTGTGGGCCGCACGGCTGGGCGTGCCGATCACCTCGCTCGAGGTGGAGGTCCAGGCCGATTACGACGTGACCGGCGAACTCGCGATCGACGACGCCGTGCGTCCGGGTTACGGTGCGATGCGGTACGTGGTTCGCGTGAGCAGCCCGGCCTCCGAGCAGGACGTGCGCCGCGTCATCGACACGGCGGATCGCTACAGCTCGTGGCGCGATGTGATTGCGAACGAGATGCCTCTGTCACGCGAGTTGGCGATCACGCGGCCGGTCACCGCGGGCTCGTCCGGCGCGCAGGTGCCGTGACCCATGGATGCCCGTCTGCAACGCCGCGTCCAGCGCTACGGCTGGGACCGAGCTGCGGAGACATACGAGGCGTCCTGGGCCGCACAGTTGAAGCCGGCGCAGGACCGCCTCCTCGAACTGGCCGGGCTTCGGCCCGGTGAGCACGTCCTGGACATCGCGTGCGGAACGGGCCTCGTGACGTTTCCGGCCGCTCGCGCCGTCGGACGTGGCGGGCGCGTCCTCGCCGCGGACATCTCGGACCGCATGGTCGAGCGTGTCAGGGAGGAAGCCCGTGAGCGAGGCTTCGGCCGGGTCGACACGCGGCGCCTTGCCGCCGAGTCTCTCGATGGAATCGCCGACGCTGAATTCGATGCGGTCCTGTGCGCCCTGGGCCTGATGTATGTCACCGACGTGGACCAGACGCTCGCCGAGGTACGGCGCGTGCTCAGGCCCGGCGGCAGGCTGGCAGCGGCCGTCTGGGGTGCGCGGCGGGGATGCGGATGGGCCGAGATCTTCCCGATCGTCGAAAGCCGCGTGCAGAGCGACGTCTGCCCGATGTTCTTCCAGCTCGGGACCGGTCCATCCTTGCAGCTGGCGCTCGAACGCACCGGATTCACGGACGTCGCCGACGATCGCCTCGTGACGACGCTGGAGTATTCGTCCGGCGGCGAGGCGGCGGACGCGGCCTTCGCCGGCGGACCCGTGGCGATGGCTTACTCGCGCTTCGACGAGACGACACGACAATCGGCACGAGCCGAGTACCTGGCCTCGATCGAGCGATTCCGTGCCGGCGACGGCTACCGCATTGCCGGCGAGTTCGTCGTCGCCGTCGGACGCAGTCCGGCCGCAGGGGACTGATGAATGCGCCGGACCATTGCCATCACCCCCGCATCGGTCGTCGTGCTGTGTGCCGTCGCGATCCTGAGACCGGTGGGGGCACAGGACGCCCGCCCGTCACCTGTCGGCCAATGGCCCCACTACGCGGCAGACCTGGCCGCCACTCACTACGCGGCGCTCGATCAGATTACGACAGGCAACGTCCATCGCCTGCGCATCGCGTGGGAATGGAAGCCGGGTGAGACCGAGCGGCCGGAGTTTGGAACGAGACCCGGCGCCTTCCAGAACACGCCGCTCATGATCGACGGCGTGCTCTATGTCACGACGCCCTACAACCAGGTGGCGGCGCTCGACGCCGACACCGGCCGCGAACGCTGGCGATACGATCCTCGCGCCTACCGCGATGGCCAGCCGGCGAGCGGACAGGGGTTCGTGCACCGCGGCCTCGCGGCATGGCGTGATGAGGGCGGCCTGCGGCTCTTCCTCAACACCCGCCATCGCCTCATTGCGATCGATGCCGCCACGGGAGAGCCCATCGATTCGTTCGGCGTCGCGGGCGAGGTCGACTTGTCCGAGGGCCTCGTCTGGAAAGTGAACGCCAGGCACTACGCCAGCACGTCGCCGCCCGTCGTGTACAAGGACCTCGTCATTGTCGGAAACGGCGTCGGGGACCGCCTGACCTACCGGCAGGATCCGCCGGGCGACGTTCGCGCGTATCACGCGCGCACCGGGCGGTTGATGTGGACCTTCCACACCATCCCGCAGCGCGGCGAGTTCGGCAACACGACCTGGGACAACGGATCGTGGCAGTTCACGGGCCACACCAACGTCTGGGCGCCGATGAGCCTCGACGAGGTCCGCGGCCTCCTCTACCTGCCTGTGTCGACGCCGAGCAACGACTACTACGGCGGACGCCGGCCGGGACAGAACCTGTTCGCCGAATCGCTCGTCTGCCTGGACGCCGCGACGGGCACACGCAAGTGGCACTATCAGATCGTTCATCACGGCCTGTGGGATTACGACCCGCCTGCCGCACCGAACCTTGTGACCATCACCGTGGACGGCCGGCCGATTGACGCCGTGGTCCAGCTCACCAAGCAGGGCTTCGCGTTCGTCTTCGACCGCGTGACCGGAGAACCGGTATGGCCGATCGAAGAGCGGCCTGTGCCGCCGAGCGATGTGCCCGGCGAGGCGGCCTGGCCGACACAACCGTTCCCCACTCGCCCGCCGCCCTTCGAAGCGCAAGGCATCTCGCTGGACGATGCGTTCGACCTGACGCCTGAGCTGAAGGCAGCCGCGCAGGCCGAAATGAAGAAGTACCGGATGGGGCCGCTCTACACGCCGCCTTCCGCCGAAGGCACGATCGTCCGCCCGGGTGTCTGGGGCGGCGCCAATTGGGGAGGGGGCGCCTTCGATCCCGACACGGGCCTCCTCTACTTCAAGTCGGCGCAGAGCCTGGCGATCTTCAGCATCCGGAAGTTCGACCCTGCCGAGGTGGCGCCGGAGCGCAAGGGCGAAGTGGACGCCGAATACATCCAGCGCAGCCTGCCGCCGGTGTTCGCCAACGGCCTGCCGCTGACCAGGCCGCCGTACGCACACCTGGTGGCGTTGGACCTCAACCGTGGCGCGATCCGGTGGAAGGTCCCGTTCGGCGATGTGCCGGAATTGAGGAAGCATCCCGCATTGGCAGGGCTCAGCCTGCCATCCCGCCTTGGCGCCGCCGGGCCGGCCGGCGCGATTGTCACGAAGGGCGGGCTCGTCTTCATCGGCAGCGGCGACACGGCTCTCTATGCGTTCGACAAGACAACGGGCAGCGAAGTCTGGAGTGCTCCGCTGCCGGAGGCCGTGCAGGCGACGCCGATGACCTATCTCGGCTTGTCGGGACGCCAGTTCGTCGTCGTCGCCACCGGCAGAGCCGAGAGAACCTCGCTCGTGGCATTTGCGTTGCATCAGGAGTAAGCGACGTCAACGAAACGGAGGTCGTCACATGCCGGTCGATCGCTACACGCGCGTGGTTCTCACCGTGATTGCCGCGGCGCTCGTTTATCTCTGCGCGGTGATCGGGCCGCTCCCGGCCGTCGGCGCGCAGGTGCCGCTTCAGGTTCGTCCTGGCGACCCGACCGGCCCGGTTCAGGTGGTCGTCGTCGACTGGCAGACGCGAACGCCGGTTCCCATCGAACTGCCCAACCCGACGCTCGTCGAGGTACAGAACGCGGTTCGCATTGCCGGGCCCGTGCCCGTAACGACGGAGCGCAGCAGCGGCCGGGCGGACAGGGTGGTGCTCGTCGGCTGGGAGGATGGATCGACAGTCGAAGAGGCTACGAGGTTCACGCCCCTCGACATGAAGGGCGCCCGCGGCGTCCCGGTCCACACCGTCCCCTGAACGGGCGACCCTTCCCGATTCACAGGAGGCACCATGCCGAGTCATCCGCACAAGGACGACACAGGACGGCCGGCGGCGGTCAATCACCTGCCGACGCCGCTTCCATCGCCGGACGCGCCGGGGAGCAGCGGGCCTGCCATCACACCGCAGGTGCCCTCGAGCATGCCTCGCGGCGAAGACGATGACGAGCTCCGTCACGAGAGCCCGGAGTTCAACGACGCGCCCGGTAGCGGCAAGCACCGTTTCGAATCGCCGGAACGCCGCTGAACGCCTTACAATTGCGATCGGCTTCGACACTCATCGTCGAAGACGGAAAGGAATCATGGCCAAGGGACGCAAGGGACCGACAAACGTTGCCGATCAGATCGCCGAGTTCATCGGCCGCAGCATGGGCGAGCTGCTGAACAAGAAGGACTCGCTCCAGCGACAGCTCGCCGAAGTCGAAGGCCAGATTGCGGATGTCGGTCACCGCGTCGGCGAGCAGTTCGGGCAATATGCGCCGGCGACCGGGAGCGGGAAGAAGGGCGGGAAGCGAGCCAGGGGCAAGGGCACTGCAGCCAAGGCGACGAAGGCCAGGCGCACCGTCTCGCCCGAAACGCGTCGCAAGATGGCCGAAGCCGCGAAGAAGCGGTGGGCTGCGGCCAAGAAGGCCGCCAGGGACTGACCGAGGGGTGAACAGCATTGGCGTGAGCCGGGCGGGAGCGTAAGATTGACCTCGCCCCCGCTCAGGTCCGACGCATGACCATAGGCATTCTGGGAGGCGGCATTGCCGGCCTCGCGGCGGGGTACTTTCTCGGCGGTCGGACGGGCTACGAGATTCACGAAGCCGGCACCGACGTGGGCGGACTCGCGCGGAGCTTCAAGTGGCACGGCTTCGACTGCGACCTCGGTCCCCATCGCTTCTTCAGCAGGGATCAACGCATCCTGCGCGATGTCCAGGCGCTGGTGCCGCTGCGCCTCCTCAAGCGGCGCAGCCGGATCCGGCTGCGCGGACAGTGGCTGCACGATCCCATCAACATTGCCGAGGTGCTCCTCAAGCTGCCGCCCGGCGATTCGGTCCGGATTGTCTGGCAGTACGCGCACCGGCCGCACCAGGAAGAGGACAGCTTCAATGCCCTGGTCCTGAATGCCTGTGGAAGCGGCCTGAACGAGTTGTTCTTCAAGCCGTACTCTGAAAAGCTCTTCGGCATCCCATCGACGGAGATCTCGCCGACGTGGGGGCGCCGCAAGATCCGCGTGTCGGGACTGCGCGATCTGTTGCGCCGCGATCCCCGGTTGTACTTCACGCACTTCTACTACCCGATTTCCGGCGGCTACGGCGCAATCGCCGCCAGCCTGCACGCCGCTGTCGCCCCGCACGTCCGGCTCGAATCGAGAGTCGTCGGCCTGTCTCGTCTTGGCGATGGCGGATATGAGTGCCGGTTCGAGAGCCCGGACGGACTCCATTCCGCCCGCTTCGACGCGCTCGTGTCGACGTTGCCGCTGCCGGAGCTGGCCCGACTGCTGGGCGTCGAGCTGCACCTGCGGTTCCGGCCGATGACGCTCTTGTACTTGCTCGTGGGCGTCGAGTCCGTTGGCGACTGCCACTGGACGTATTTCGCCGATCGCGACATCACCGTGAACCGCGTGGCCGAGTTCAAGCATTTCGGCGATGGACTTCCAGTGGATCGGACGGTGCTCTGCTGCGAGATCACCGACACTGCGGACTTCTCGGTGGAGCGTGTCGTCGACGAGCTCGTTCGCGTGGGATTCCTGCCGGCATCCGCGCCGGTACTCGACACCAGGATCATCCGCCTCGAGCGCGCCTATCCGCTCTACGACCGCGGGTACGACGAGGAGATGCGGCGGGCGGAGGAAGCGCTCGCGGGGCATCCACGCATCTACCGGATCGGCCGGCAGGCCGAGTTCGCGCACAAGGACGTCGACGAGATCCTCGAAGACGCGATGACGCTCGTCGCGGCCATCGGGGAGGACGAGAGCGCCCAGGCCTCTGGAGGATGGACAGCGCGTGCCCCGGGCTGAGGAGTCGGGCGAGCTCCCAGGCCGTAGCCACGTCTTCCGGCATGTGCCGTCGAGGCACGTCGAGATGGCGCTCGTCCTGAGCGTCGTTGCGATCCTCGTCGTTGGCCGTTCGATGGTGTTCGTCGTGTACGAGCGTGCCCAGTTCGACGCGGACCAGGCGGTCATGGGCCTGATGGCCAAGCACATTGCCGAGGGCCGCGCCTTCCCGTTCTACCAGTACGCACAGAGCTACATCCTGGTCGTCGAGGCGTGGCTGGCGGCGCCGTTCATGGCGCTCTTCGGCACGTCGGTTGCGAGCCTGCGGCTGCCGCTCGTCCTGTTGAACATCGTGGCCGGCTGGCTCCTCGTGTTCCTGCTGTCGCGCGAGTTGCGGCTTCGGCCCGTGGTCGCCCTGCTACCGGCCCTGCTCTTTGTCGCGGCCCCACCGGTCCTGTCGGCGGAGCTGGTCACGGCGCTTGGTGCGAACATCGAGCCCTTCGTGTACGTGTTGCTGCTCTGGATGACGCGAACGCGCCCCATCCTCTTCGGTGTCATCTTCGTGGTCGGATTCCTCAACCGGGAGTTCACGGCCTACGCGATCACGTCGCTGCTCGCGGTGGAGCTGATAGAAGGACGGCTCTTCGAGCGGAACAACCTCCGCCAGAAGGCTGCGATTGCTCTTGTTGTCGTGGTCGCGTGGCAGCTTGCCGGGGTCGTGCGGACCCGTGCCGACGTCCTGGGGCCAGGCACGGCCGGCATGCGCCTCTCAGACGCGTCGAACGCGTCGGTTTTCATCCGGTTCATCTGTTCGGATGGGGACGCTGGCCGAGTCGCGTCGAACCTCACCTCGCTCGTGACCGTGCAGATGGGGACGCTCCTTGGTGCCTCGCCGTTCCCGCTCGCGCGTGTGAACATCGCCAGTCCGACGTGGCAGGGAGCGGAGGGGTTCTGGCCCATCACCGCAAGCCTGCTCGTCGTCCTCGCGGCGCGCGTGGCATGGTTGTGGCGGAGGCCGCGCAGAGCGGAGCGCGGGCCGATGGACACCAGCGGCCTGGGCTTCGGTCTGTACCTCGTGCTGATTGGCGTGCAGGCGGGCATCGCATGGGCCGTCAGCCGATGCGACAGCCTGCACCCGCTGACGCTCCGCTACGGGCTGCTTGCGGTGCTCACACCCGTCGGCCTCCTCGCGCTGCACCTGGCTCTCGAACGCGTCTCCATCTGGCGCGCGTTGACGATGGGATGGATAGCCGCGTTCGTGGCTGTCTCCTTACGTGGCCACGTGGACCTGGCGGTCTACCAGTCGTCCGACCCCGGACCGAGCGAGTACCGGCTGCTTGCGGACGAGCTCGTCGCCCGGAATCTCCGGTATGTGATGGCCGACTACTGGGCAGCCTACATGGTCAGTTTCCTGAGCGACGAACAGGTCACGGCGACGGCCACGGACCACATGCGGATCCTCGAGTACGACCGTGAGGTCGAGCGGCACGCGGATCGAGCCATCCTCCTCTCACGTGAGCCGTGCGAGGGCGGTCAGCCATTTCGCCGCTGGTACTTCTGTCCGGTGCAATGACAGGGCGGGCGTGGATTCGCACGGCGGCGCTCTGACCTGTTCGAAACAGCCGCCGGCGGCGAACTGCCCGCATGTTGAGGCTGCGGTAGTAGGCCAGCTCGAGCGTTCGGCCCTCAAGGTTCGCAGCTGGCGGCTCTGCCAGCGGTCCGTTGATTCCAGTCTCCGCCAGTGTTAACATTAATGTTGACATGCAACATTAATGTTGATCCGCGCTCTTCATGACGGCGAGCGAGTTCAAGCGATGGCTGAAGCAGCAAGGCTGCACCTTTGAAGAGAGCCGGGGCAGGGGCGGCCACATCATCGTCCGTTTGGGCGACAGGCAGACGACGCTCCCGATGCACGGGAAACAGAAGGAGTTGGGCACCGGACTCGTGAATGCGATCAAGAAAGACCTTGGGCTGAAGTAGCGGTCCTCGATGATGGGCACGTGTGCCGAATGAGCATCTCAATGATCTACCCCTTCACATTGGAGCGCGACGACAACGGTACGCTGCTGGTGTCGTTTCCGGACCTTCCCTGGGTGCACACCTTTGGCGAAGACGCGGCTGACGCCACGCGCCACGCCGAGGAAGCCCTGCTGACCGCGATCGAGTTCCTGATCAAGGAACGCCGTCCGGTCCCGTTCCCCAGCGCCATGGAGGCCACAGGCGCTCCGGTATCCGCGATGGTCGCGATCAAAGTGGGCCTGCACAACGAATTGCTCCGCCGCCAGATGACGCGAGCGGAGCTGGCGCGACGCCTGCATGTGCATCGCCCGCAAGTCGATCGGCTGTTCGACATCCACCACGCATCGACCCTCGGACAGTTGGAGAAAGCCGCAGAGGTACTGGACGCGCGTTTCAAGATCGAACTGGTCGGAGCATGAAGAGCGTCTGGTGCTCGGGGGAGGTTACAGGGCCGTCAGAAAAGGCGGAAGCGGGGTGGCGCGCCCTGCACGACTCGAACGTGCGACCTCCTGGTTCGTAGCCAGACGCTCTATCCAACTGAGCTAAGGGCGCGAGGACTATTGATCTTAGCACACGCGGACGCCGGGGCTGAAGCCCCCGGCGCTCCAGAAGACCAAGGGCGGCTACTGCGCCGGCGCGGGACGCGTCAGGCCGTGGCCGACCTTGAACAGGCCCGGGAGTTCGATTGGGAGTGTGCCGCCGATCGCAATCTCACCCGCGAGCGCGCGGACGGCGCTCTCTTCGGCCAGGTCCGAGAAATCGTAGGTCAGGAGCTGCGCGGGCATCGCCCTCACGTCCGCCGCAACGTACGGACTGCCGAAGAACACGCCGACCATCGGCTGCGACCGGCCCGCGGTACCGCGCGCGATGTCCTGCAGGAGCCGTACGACTCCAGGCGCGAGATCGATCCGTCCGCTCGCGGACGACACCCGGACGAAAATCCCCACGACCACGGCGTCGAATCGAGCGGCCATGGCACGCACCAGGTCGAGCTCGTTGGACGTCGATCGATCCGACACCTCGATGGATTGGGTCTTCGGCCAGCGCTTCTTCAACTCGGGAATGAACGTACGGCTCGGCGCCGCGATGCGCCAGCCCGAGAGCTCGTCGAGCACGGACAGATAGAGCACGCTGCCGCCGCGGACGACTGACAGGGGCACCTGGTTCCGCTCGTCCTTGACGAGCGTCAGAGCGCGCTCGCTGATGGCTCGCGCCACGTCCCGGTGCCGGCGACCGCCCACGGAGAGCGGGACCGCATCCACCGACACCGCACGGGTCTTGTGCAGGCCGAGGCGTGCCTTGACCGTGAGGATGCGCCGTACCGTCTGGTCGAGGGCGCCGCGATCGATCTGTCCCGTCTCCACGGCCGCGCGCACCGCCGTGAACGCGGCAACCGGGTCGGGCGAGTCGAGCACGAGATCCGCACCGGCCTGCACGGCCTTCACCGCCGCCTGGCCCGGCGATGCCATGCGCGTAATCGCGCTCATCTTCATCGAGTCGGTGACGATGAGCCCGCCGAAGGCCAGGTCCCTGCGCAGGAGTCCGGTGGTCACTGGTCGGCTGAACGTCGCCGGCCCCTTCTCCGGATCGAGCGCGGGCAGCTCGATGTGCGCCACCATGACGGCATCGGCGCCAGCCGCAATGCCGGCGAGAAACGGCGGCAGCTCGGTCTGCTCCAGCCGCTCGCGCGGATGCGTGATGATCGGCAACCCGAGATGCGAGTCCACCTCGGTGTCCCCGTGTCCCGGAAAGTGCTTGAGCGTGGCGATCATCCCGCCCTGCTGCAGTCCGCGAACGTAGGCCGACACGAGCGTTCCGACCGTTGCGGGGTCCTCGCCGAACGACCGCGTGTTGATCACGGGGTTCCGGGCGTTGTTGTTGACATCGGCAACGGGCGCGAAGTTGAGGTGCACGCCCATCGCACGACCCTCGATGGCGGTGATGCGCCCGGACTCGAACGCCAGTTGCGCGTCGCCCGCCGCGCCAAGCGCCATCGCGCGCGGAAATCTCGTCGCGCCGCCGATGCGCATTCCGGCGCCGTACTCGAAGTCGGCCGACGTCAGGAGCGGAACCGGCGAGATGGCCTGCAGGCGGTTGAGCGTCGACGCCAGCGCGAGCGGCTGCCCGAGGATGACGTTCCCGTAGGCCGGATTGAGCAGCACGTCCGGCACCGCCTCCGCGCCGCCAAAGGCAATGACGCCACCGGCGTGGCTCTCGTGGATCACCCGGACGAGGCGATCGTACTCGTCGCTGTCGCTCGAGAGATACGTCGACTGCAGGGCGGGCGCGATGAGCTGGCCGACCTTCTGGTCGAGCGTGAGCTTCGCAAGAGTCTGGTCGACCCAGCGCTGGCTCTCGCGATCGAGGGGCGCATCCGCCGCCAGGATCGAGACCATCGCGGCGGCCGCCAGCGCTGCTGGGATGACGCGCACGGCGCTATGGTAGCCTAGCGAGGCTCTGCCTCAGACAATGGAGCATGCCCGGCCTCGCTAGCCTCTTCTGTTCTTACCCCGCCTCCAGCGGGGCGTCGCCTTGACGGAGACACTTGGCTCATCTGGTCGACACTCGAAGCCGTCAAGGCTCCTGCCCGGCCGCGACATAATCTACAGACGATGACGGACGTGACCCATCGCCAGCACGCGCCGGACAGCATCCGCTGCTACGTGATCACCGTCAGCGACACGAGGACGGAGGAGACCGACACCGGGGGCCGCGCGGTCGTGGACCTGCTGATCGCCGCCGGCCACACCATTGCCGGCAGACGCATCGTCAAGGACGAGCCGTCCGACGTGGCGGCGCTCGTCAAGCTGCAGGCCGCCTCCGACCGTGTCGACGTCGTCCTGACGACGGGCGGCACGGGCATCACGCGTCGTGACAGCACATTCGAGGCCATCGACGGGATCCTCGAGAAGCGCCTGCCTGGATTTGGCGAGCTGTTCCGCATGCTCAGCTTCCAGGAGATCGGCCCCGCCGCCATGCTCAGCCGCGCGTGCGCAGGCACCTGCCGCGGCAAGATCGTGGTGGCCGTTCCGGGATCGGAGAACGCCGTCCGCCTCGCGCTCACCCGCCTCCTCATCCCCGAGCTGCGGCACCTGGTCTCCGAGACGAGACGATGACCATGCGCCCGTTCACCAGCACGATCTCGATCGCGGAAGCGCACACGATCATCCAGGCGGGTGTCACGCCCATCGAACGACGAGAACGCTGCGGGCTGCTCGACGCTACGGGCCGGGTCGTCGCACGGGATGTCGTCGCCGCACTCGACGTGCCCCCCTTCGATCGCGCCAGCATGGACGGGTATGCCGTAGTGGCGTCCGACACGGCTGGTGCCAGCCGTTCGCACGCGCGGACGCTTGCCCTGGCAGGGCGCGTCTACACGGGGGACATGCCCGATGTGGCCGTCGGCCCTGGCCGCGCTGTGGAGATCGCAACGGGCGCGCCCATGCCGGAGGGCGCCGATGCCGTGGTGATGGTGGAAGACACCACGCTCGACGGTGACCGCGTGTCCATTCATGCGGCCGTGTCGCCGCGGCAGAACGTGGGACCGAGGGGCGCGGACATCACGGCCGGGCAGATCGTGCTCGAGGCCGACAGCGTGCTCAACCCCAGCCGGATCGGTGCGCTGGCGGCGCTCGGCCACGTGGACGTGGAGGTATGGGCACGTCCGAGCGTCGCGATTCTGTCCACGGGGAACGAGATCGCGAGGCAGGGCCGGCCGCTCGCACCCGGGCAGATCTACGACATCAACCGCTTCACGCTCTCGACCGTCGTGGGCGAACATGGCGGCGTGCCGGCGCCAGTCTCGACCGCGCGCGACACCATCGAGGCAATCGACGCGGCGCTCGATGCGTGCCTGCGCCACGATCTGATCGTATTCTCCGGGGGAAGCTCGGTTGGCGAACGCGATCTCATCCTGGACGTCGTCCGGGCACGCGGCGAGGTGCGGTTCCACGGCGTCGCGGTCAAGCCAGGCAAGCCCACGCTCTTTGGCCTCGTCGAAGGCCGGCCGGTGTTCGGGATGCCCGGCTACCCGACATCGTGCCTGTCGAATGCGTACATCCTCATGGTGCCGGCGCTTCGGCGCATGGCACGCCTCCCGGCGACCGCTCCGCGGACGGTCGTGCTGCCGCTGGCGTCGCGTGTCTCCTCGGTGGCGGGCCGGCACCAGTTCTACACCGTCCGCGTCGAGGCAGGACGAGCCGTGCCTGCCTTCAAGGCGTCCGGCGACATCACGTCGATGTCGCGCGCGGACGGCTACATCGAGATTCGGTCCGAGGTGACGAGCGTGGCAGAGGGCGAGTTCGTGACGGTGACCTTGTTTTGAGCTCGGCAGGCAGGCCAGCCATCTTCGACTCGCACCGGCTCAGCGGGTCGCCGCTACCAGCCGGAGCACGTTCTCCACGTACCAGAACGTCAGGCGGTCGCCGACGAACTGCCTCCGGACCACGTCACCGCCCCACATATATCCCGCGTAGGCGTTGACGGACCACCACGGCTCGATGGGCATGTCGATGGAGCCTTCGAGGATCGTGCCGAGCGAGGTGGCGCCTCTCGAGGGTCGTACGGCATAGCCGAACGAGCGCCCGTCGAGGGCGTTGGCACCGCTGCCCTGATACCAGCCGTCGGCGCGGTTCGCGAGGTCGAGGCGGTGGAGGTCTACCCGCGCCCGTGCGCGGCGGTGCGGTTCGAGCCGTGCCTGGACGAACAGGTCCCGGAGGTTCATCTGCGCGTAGACCACCGACTGGGCATAGACGCGCATCGTCGGAAGCATGGGAAAGAAGGTGCCGTGACGATCGTCCGACGGATCGTCGTCTCCGGTCGAATGCGACAGGCCGGCGCGGATCCAGGGCCGCGCTGGCGCCTGTTGCCACTGGTGGCCGCCCTCGACAGCGATGCTCCATGCCCGATGGCGATCGCCGTACCAGTCGCCGCCCTGCACGGCGCCCCAGACCAGCCAGTCGGCGCGGCGCGAGCCCAGGGTCTTGACGCCGAGATGCGATGCGCCGACGACCGACACGGTCACATCGACACCGGTCGCGGGCAGGCCGCTCAGATCCGGCCGGCCAGTGACGGCGCGGCGATCGCGGTAGAGATGGGCGAAGATCTGCGTCTCACCACGCCCGACCGTCGCCGGTCCCCATCGATGCCGCCACCCGGCCACGCCCGAGGCGACCTGCAGCCTCCCCATCGTCAGATTGGCGGACTCCTCGAATCCGCCCTGCGTCGGCGCGACGAGCGCCGCAGCGGCGTACCAGCCGGGTCGATCGCCCGTCAGGCGAACACCGTCGAACCGCCGTCGATAGAACGACCAGTCGAAGCCGCCGATGAGACGTGCGTCCAGCCGGAATCGCCGCAGGCTCGTGAGGTCCCGTTCGGTCGCATCGACAGGTGTGCGGTCCCCTTCGGCGCCGGAGGTGTGTGGCATGCGACCGAAGTCGGCGCGAGTCCGTCGATCGGCGTCGTGCAGCGACAGGTTGAGATCGCTCAGATAGAGCTGATAGCTCGTCTTGGCACCGGCCGCCGCGCGGTAGAGGGCGCCCGTGCCCATCGGGCCGCCACCGCCGAATGCATTGGCCGGGAGCGGCCCGAGGCTCGTGTAGGCGAATCCGCCCGACAGGTCGAATCGGGACGACCTGACGCCGATTCCGAGATAGGCGCGGTTGCCGATGAAGCTGTAGTCGGGATTGGCGTCGGGTTCGGGCGGCTCGAAGAATCGCCAGGTTTCGACACGCGTCAGGTTCTCGAGCGTGGCCGTCGTCTCGAGCCGGGGCTCCGCGGTGCCGGGAACCTGGGCAGATAACCCGTGTGGCACACACGCGACCAGCGCGAGCCCCATCAGGAGGGCTCGCGTCTGCCCGGGCAGGCTCTGCCTCAACCTATGGCCTGCTCTTGAGGACTTCTGCCAACGCGATTTCGCCCCTGCGCGTGTGGTCGAGCGAGAGCGCGAGAATACGCATGGCTTCCTGCGGCGCGTGGAAGCCCATCGAGTTCTCTGCCTCGATGAAGTCCAGCAGGAACTGTGCCTGGCGCTGCTCGTCGCGCGCAGCCGCCAGCTGCTGGTCGGGCACGCCCGCGTCGCGCGCGGCCTTCAGGTTGCCGATGAACGCGACGAGCGCGTCCATGGCGATGCCACGCACCTGGTAGGTGCGATCCTGGATGGTGTGCACACGCGTGCGCAGCTCCTCCTCGGACCAGCGGTGGCACGTCTGGCATGCGCGGTTGATGTTGAGCACGGGGCTCCGCACGTGGTGGTCGCTGATCTTCATGGCGCCCACGCGCTCGAAGGGCATGTGGCAGTCGGGGCACGTGACGCCGGAACGCGCATGCATCCCCTGGTTCCACATCTCGAACTCGGGATGCTGGGCCTTGAGTACCGGAGCGCCCGTCTGGGCGTGGGTCCAGTCGGTGAAGCCGTTCTCCTGGTAGGACGCGAGAATCTCGTCCGCCTTCAGGCCACGGCTCCAGGGATAGGTGAGGCGCTTCTCCGGCCCCTTGAAGTAGTACTCGACGTGGCACTGGCCGCAGACGAACGCCCGCATCTCCTGGCGCGTGGCCTGCGCATTCACGTCGTAGTCAGCAATCCCCTGGGCGGCCTTGAGCGTGCGAATGCCTTCGAGGAAGCCGGGCCGCGTCACGCGCAGCTGCATCGTCGCGGGGTCGTGGCAGTCGATGCACGCCACCGGATGTTCGACCTCCTTACGCGCCTCCTGGTAGGACATCTGGTTCATCGCCTCGAAGCCCTTGATGAGGTCGCCGCCTCCGAGCCGCCTGTAGGGCAGATAGACCGAGGCGTGGCAGTGCATGCACGTCCCCGGCTGCGCCGTCACCTGCTGGCGCTCGGTGAAGGTCTGGTCCTCGAGCATGTAGGCATGGCCGCGCTCCTCGCGAAAATCGGTGGCGAACGCATAGCCGGCCCACATCGTCCGGAGACGCGGGTCTTCCTCCAACCGCGACTGGGCGACGATCGACCGCGGATCGACGTCGGTCGGCGTGCGCGGGATGGCCTCGCTTCCGCCGTAGCGCGTGCGCTGCTGGTCCACGGTGCGCCGGTACGCGTCGTACTGAAGCGGGAAGTTCTTGCCCCACACCGACGGATCGTCGATGGTGTCGTCGATCTCGACGACCCTGAAGAACTGGCTTTGGGCCTCCTGCCTGCGCTCCACGATGGACACGAAGAGCCCCATGACCGCCGCGGCCGCGAGGGCCGCCGCAATGGCCGTGTACACCAGCAGCCGAGTGGTCGATCGTGGTTCGCTCACGGTCAGCTCCTCACTGTCTCACCGACGTACCCGCCGTGCGGCCCTCCGCCCCCTGCGCTCCCGGCTTCCAACTCCCGGCCGCGGCTCCTGGTTCCCGACTTCCGGTTCCCGGCTCCCGGCTCCCGGCAACCATCAGTGCAAGTGCCCCACGTTCCTGTGACAACTGATGCAGCTGATCTCTCCGCGGATCCGCGGATGCGCATCGATCGCCTGCACGACGGGCCCGTGACAGGTGCGGCAGGCGCCCTCCGTGATACGACGATTCCGCTCGTTGATCTGAATCGGATCGGCGTGGCCGCCGAACGTGAAATAGAACGAATGCCAGAAGCCGTTCGAGGCTTTCGTCGCGTACTTGCCCACGAGATTGTGCGGAGTGTGGCAGTCGTTGCAGGTCGCCACCTGACGATGGCTGGATCGCCGAAAGCCATCGTACTGCTCCTGCATGATGTGGCAGTTGGCACACGCTGCGGGATCGTCGGTCAGATATGAGGCGCCGCGCGCGTAGATGAAGGTGTAGCCGCCAACCCCCATCAGCAAGCCGAACGCGACGCCCACCAGGATGACGAGCCGGGATTCCACGAGGGGGACGCTACCCCTTCAGCAGCCGGTTGACCTCGTTCCAGTTGACGACGTTCCACCAGGCGCCGAGATAGTCCGCCCGCCGGTTCTGGTACTTCAGATAGTACGCGTGTTCCCACACGTCCACACCGAGGATGGCCTTCTTGCCGTCCATGAGCGGATTATCCTGGTTCGGCGTGCTGACGATCTCGAGCTTGCCGCCGTTGTCGACGAGCCACGCCCAGCCGCTGCCGAAACGGCCCATGCCGGCCGCCTGGAACTGCTCCTTGAACTTGTCGAAGCTGCCGAACGCGCTCGTGATGCCGTCGGCAACCGCGCCGGAGGGTGCGCCACCGGCGCCCGGGGCCATGACCGTCCAGAACAGCGAGTGGTTCCAGTGTCCGCCGCCGTTGTTCCTGACGGCAGCGCGGATGTCCTCGGGCACGCTCGCAATGCCCTTGACGAGATCGTCGAGACTCTTGTCGTGGAGCTCCGGGTGCTTGTCGAGGGCGGCGTTCAGGTTGGTGACGTACGCCTGGTGATGCTTGCCGTGATGGATCTGCATCGTCTGGGCGTCGATGTGCGGTTCGAGCGCCGCGAAGTCGTACGGCAGCGCGGGCAATGAATGGGCCATGAAATCGTCTCCTGTCGGGCCGCCCCTCGGCGGCGCCTCACTGAATCGTCAACATCCGATTGAGAGCCAGCTTAGCAAACTTCTGTTGCCTCTCAGGCACTACGATCTCGTTGTGCACGTCGCCGTCGACGAGCCCCTCGAGCACCCAGAGCAGGTGATTCGGCGACACGCGGAACATGGTCGAGCAGAGGCAGCCCATCTGATCGAGCGAGAGGACGGTCTTCTCCGGCGCCACCTCTTCCGCCAGCCGATGGACGAGGTGCACCTCCGTGCCGACAGCCCAGGTGGTGCCGGCCGGTGCGTCGCGCACGGTCCTGAGAATGTACTCGGTGGACCCGAAATCATCCGCGCTTCGAAGCACGTCGAATGGCACTTCCGGGTGCACGATCACGCGGACATCCGGGTGTTCGGCGCGCACCGCTTCGATCTGCCTCGTGGTGAAGCGCACGTGCACCGAGCAATGGCCCTTCCACAGGATCAACCGGGCCCGATCGAGCTCATCCCTCGTGAGGCCGCCGAACGGTTCGAACGGGTCCCAGACGACCATCTCGTCGAGCGGCACGCCCATGGCCCAGGCGGTGTTGCGGCCCAGGTGCTGGTCGGGCAGGAACAGGATCTTCTGCCGCTGCTGCCAGGCCCAGCGAAGCGTCGCAGCCGCATTGGACGAGGTGCAGATCGTACCGTCGCGCTCGCCGACAAACGATTTGATCGTCGCAGCGGAGTTGATGTAGGTGACCGGCACGACGTCCACGGCGAGCCCGAGCTCCTCGAGCTCCGCCCAGCAGGTCTCCAGCTGATCGGGCGCCACCATGTCGGCCATGGAACAACCCGCGGCAAGGTCCGGGAGAATCACCCGCTGGTGCGGAAGCGCCAGGATGTCGGCACTCTCGGCCATGAAGTGCACGCCGCAGAACACGATGAACTCCGCGGTCGGGTGCTTCGCGACTTCGCGCGCCAGCTTGAACGAGTCGCCGGTGTAGTCGGCGAAGCGGATGACCTCGTCGCGCTGGTAATGATGCCCGAGGATCACGAGCCTGGAGCCGAGATCGGCACGCGCGATGGCAATCCGCCCGGCCATCTCCGCGTCGGACAACCCCAGGTACGCATCCGGCAGGGGCTGACGCTCGCCGATGCTCGCCTTCTCGACCTCGTTGAGGACCGGCAGAAAGGTGCCTGTCGTCATCGTCTTCGTCCCTCGTCGCCGCGCCGGCTTGCGAGATTGTGAAAGTTTTCGCAATCTCCGGACACGAAAAGACCAAGCGGTGGCGCCGGCATCAGTCCGCGCGCGTCGCTTGGTCTGACTCGAAGTATAGCACGGGCGCTACGTCGACCCCGACGCCACGCGCCGGAGGCTACAGCCGACGGGCGCGCAGCCACTGCACCCATGCCGACCGCTTGTGCGCGCCGGTGTCGACCGAGGTGGGCGGATCGTCAGGCTCGATCCGGAGCACCTCGCCGTCTGCCTCGTCCGTCACCACATACAGCAGGCTGTCGGGGCCCTCCCTCAGGTCCCGAATGCGCTTGGCCAGCTCCGCGAAGAGTACTTCACGCCCGTAGACGCCCACGTCGGTGATCAGCACGCGCTGCACCTGGCGGCCCGACAGGCCGGACACGAACAGATCCCCCGTCCAGCCCGCAAAACGCTCACCGCGGTAGAACATGAGGCTCGAGAGGCCGATCGATGGCGTCCAGAAGACCTCCGGCTGCTCGGTGCCGGCATGGCAGAACGGCGCGATGGCTTCGCCCGTGTAGTCGCGCCCGAGCGTGGCGAGCGGCCAGCCGTAGTTCTTCCCCGCCCGCACGACATTGACCTCGTCGCCTCCCTGTGGACCGTGCTCGCTCGCCCAGAGCTCGCCGGTCTCGGGGTGAACCGCGAGCCCCTGCACGTTGCGGTGGCCGTAGGAGTAGATCTCGGGCCGTGAGTCCTCGTGTCCGACGAACGGGTTGTCCTCGGGCACGCTGCCATCGTCACGAATCCGCACGATCGTGCCTGCATGATCCCGGAGATCCTGCGCCCGCTGGCGTTCGGTCCGTTCGCCAATCGACATGAACAGCGTGCCATCGAGTCCGAACGCGATGCGGGAACCGTAGTGCAGGTCGGTGGTGCTCCAGGCGTCAGCGACGAAGATGTCCTCGACGTTCTCGAGCGTGTCGGCCTCGAAGTGCGCACGGGCGAGCGACACGGTCGCGCCGCCCTCGCCGGTGCTGCTGTAGACGAAGTAGATCATTCGATTCTCCTCGAATGACGGATGCAGGGCGATGTCGAGGAGCCCGCCGTGGAGTCGCGCGTGCACGGGAGGAACGCCGGCCACGTCGACGATCTCGCGCGAGCCGTGGCGGATGCGGAGCAGCCGGCCGGTGCGCTCGGTGACCAGCATGTCGCCGTCCGGGAGGAACGCGAGGCTCCACGGGTGCGCGAGCCCCTGGGCAACGGGCACGACGCGCACGCGGTGCAGCGTGGTCTCCAGCGACACGCCGGGACGGCGCCACGACGCCGACTGGCGGGCGGCCAGGCTGCCCGCCGCGACGAGCGTCACCATCACGGCGATCAGCGCAGACACAGTACCGCCTCGTAACATCCGCTGCATGCCGCTCCTCCCGCAACCGGAGAGAGGGATCACCCTCGATGGAGGCCAGGCTTCGATGAACGCGCGAAGCCGGAGAATCACGTGGCCGGTCGCGCTACCTCGACGGGAACACGAACTCTCCTGCCAGCATAACCGGACTCGCGGCATCGCGGCGACCCCGCACTCGCGAGGGGCGACTGGTGTCGTGAGGGCTGGGGCGCGGCTACGCCACGACAGGCACGCGCACGACGTTGTAGAGTGTGTCGCGCTCGACGGGTTCGCGGCCGGCGTCGCGGATGAGCTGCTCGATGTCGACCGTCGACAGCGCCGTCGGCGTGGACGAGCCGGCCATGTGGTAGATCGTCTCTTCCTGCACGGTCCCGTCGAGATCGTCGGCGCCGAACCAGAGCGCGGTCTGCGCCACCTCGACGCCGCACGAGATCCAGTACGCCTTGATGTGATCGACGTTGTCGAGCATCAGCCGCGCGACCGCGTGGACCCGGAGCGTCTCGCCGGCCGACGGCGCCGGCAGCTTCCGCATCTGGTTGTTGTCCGGATGAAACGCCAGCGGGATGAACGCCTGCAGGCCGCCGGTCTCGTCCTGGAGCCCTCTCACCTGCATCAGGTGATCGACACGCTCGCCGATCGTCTCGATGTGCCCGTAGAGCATCGTCACGTTGGTCCGCATGCCGAGGCGATGCGCCAGACGATGGATCGAGAGGTAGCGATCGCCGTCGCACTTGTCGTGGCAGATCTTCCGGCGCACGCGCGGCGCGAAGATCTCGGCGCCGCCGCCGGGCAGCGAATCGAGCCCCGCCTCGCCAAGCTCGACGAGCACCTGCTCGTCGGTCTTCCCGTAGAGATCCGCGAAGTAGGCAATCTCGACCGCGGTGAAGCACTTGAGGTGAATGCCGGGCTTGATGGCCTTGAGGCCCCGCAGCAGACCCGTGTAGTAGTCGAACGGCAACCCCGGGTGCAGCCCGTTGACGATGTGCACTTCGGTGAGCGGCTCACCAGCCCGGGCCCGCAGCTTGTCGAGCACCTGCTCCGCGGTCATCGTGTGCGCCCCGGCGTCCTCGGGACGAAGGCGCGCGAACGAGCAGAACAGGCAGGATGCCTCGCAGACGTTGGTCGCCTCGAGCCGCAGGTTGTGGTTGAAGAACGTGCGATCGCCGTGCCGCCGCTCGCGCTCGCGGTTGGCGATCCAGCCGACGGCCAGCAGGTCCGGCGACTCGAACAGGCGCACGCCGTCCTCGAACGTCAGGCGCTCGCGCGCCTCCACCCTTCCGGCGATGTCGAGGAGTCCGGCTGACTCGAGACGGGCCTGCATCGGAGACCGATCGGGCCTAGGAGATTCCCCAGACCTGAAGGCGCAGGGTGCGCGCGCGCGGGCCGTCGAGCTCTGCCATGAGGATGCGCTGCCATTGGCCGAGGACGACTTCACCGCCGCTGATCTGCAGCGTGAGGGAGTGGCCGAGCAGCATCGCCCGCAGATGCGAGTCGGCGTTCATGCGATCGCAGTCGGAGTGATCCGGATCGTTGTGCATGTAGTAGCGATCGCGCGCCACCATCTCCTCGAGGAACTTCTTGATGTCCACGAGCAGCGCCTTCTGGAACTCGTTGATGAAGACCGCGCACGTCGTGTGCATCGACCAGAGCGTGATCATGCCTTCCCTGATGTTGAACTGGCGGACGTAGGTCATGACCCTGTCGGTCAGGTCCACGAGCTCGATCCGGTCGTCCGTGTCGATGACGAAATTCTCACCGTGAATCACAAGGCCGCCAGCCGTCGCCGAGGCCACCTTCTGCACGGGGGTCTCGCGGACGGTCACGGTCGAACTCTTGCTCATGCGTTCCTCGTTGTGGTCGGCCCTGGACAGCCGCTCGTCATGATGGCAAACACAAATTCTGTATTGTAGCGCCAAACCCGGCCGGACGGATGCCCGTTCGCGGGAACGTTCGTAACCTCATGACCTGTCGCCAATTACGCTGTCCGGCCGACGTGCCGAAACCGGCGGCCGCGCCATTCTGTCATGCTAGAATGCAGGAACACAACCGACGCGTTCCAGGCGGCAGGGAAGCTGGGTGCAAGGCCCACACGGTCCCGCCACTGTAAGTGGAGAGCGCGCGCTGAACCAGGTGCCGGTCACGAGCCGTCCTCGAGGATGGCGACAACCGGCCGGCACCCGTCACTGTCGCGAAGCGACGGGAAGACGCCTCGGCGCGCCGTACCAATCCGCGAGTCAGGACACCGCCGCCATGGAACCCGTCCTTCGGCCCGACCGCCCTTTCGGCGGCAGGCACCGGCGCGGGTGACGCCGGGGAGGCGACTCAATGACTGGCTTCAAGCGCCGGCACGTAGCGGCGCGCATTCTGCTTCTTTCCCTGTTCGCAGGCATCCCCACCCTGTCCGCCCGTGGCGAAAGGCCAGACGGTGCGGCCTCACATTACGGCCTGGGCGCGGCGCTGGCTGCCGACGGCTCCATCACGGGGCGTGTCATCGACCCCGATGGCCAGGTCGTCGCCCGGGCGATCGTCATCGTCGAAGGCCCTGTCCCCACGCCGCGCACGGTGAGCACGGGCACCGATGGCGCCTTCGAGATGACGGGCCTGCCCGACGGACGGTTCACGATCCGCGCGTCGAGCCCGGGCCTCGTGTCGGCACCGGTGGCCGTCACGCTGATGGGCGGTACGACGGCACCCATCGAGATCCGGCTCCGCCTCGCCGCGCTCGACGAGACCCTTGTCGTCACGGCGACGCAGGTGGATCAGCCGTTGTCGACCGTGCCTGACAGCACCACGGTCATCACGGGCGCGGACCTCGAGACCCGGCAGCAGTTCGGGCTGAGCCAGGCTCTCAGGTCAGTACCGGGACTCGTCGTTCAGCAGAGCGGCGGCCCCGGCACGCAGACGTCCCTCTTCACGCGGGGCGGCGAGTCCGACTTCACGCTGGTGCTCGTGGACGGGATCCGCGCCAACGCGTTCGGCGGCGGCGTCGACCTGTCACAGGTCCCGCTGGCCGACGTCGAGCGCATCGAGGTCGTGCGCGGACCGCAGAGTGCACTCTACGGCGCCGATGCCATCGGCGGGGTGGTGCAGATCCTCACGCGAACCGGCGGCGCACCGTCCGCGCAGGCCACGCTCGAGGCCGGCAGCCGTGAGATGTGGCGCGTCGCCGCCTCGACGACAGGCGAGCATCGCGGCATGAGGTGGCAGCTCGGCGCGGACCGGTACGAGGACGAGGGCTACGCGGGGCTGGCGTCGAACGGCGAGCCCGTCAGCAACGACGATGCACGGACGTCGCAGGCCGCGCTGACGCTCGGCTGGCGACACGCGTCGAGCGGCGCGGATCTGCAGGGCACCATGCGGTACGTCGACACGGATCGCGGTACGCCGGGACCCTTTGGTTCCGACCCGGCGGGACGCTTCCCGGGCGTGGATCGCACGTCACGCAATCTCACCACACGGGCAAGCGGCGGCGCTCGCTGGATTCAGCCGTGGTTCGGGGCGTCGAGCCGCGTGCGCCAGCGTGTGGAGATCGATACGGCGGATTTCGACCTGGAGTCGGTGAGCTCGTTTCCCTCCGAGGGCGAAACGCGCCGGACCCACGCCCGAGCGCAGACCGACGTGGCCGCAACCGCCGACCTCGGCTTCACGGGCGGCGTGGAATGGCTCGGTGAGCGGGGCGCGAGCACCTTCATCACCGGCGGGCCCGACAGCCAGCCCTTGCCGGTCGAGCGAGGCGTGCTCGGCGTCTTTGGCGAAGCACGCTGGGCCGCCGCCGATCGGCTCAGCATCACCGCCGGCATCCGCACCGAACGCATCCATCGCGGCTTCTTCGCCGGCGATCCTGCCGCCTTCACGCCGCGCCCGGACTTCCCCGCCGAGACCATCGTCTCGGTGAACCCCAAACTGGCGGCCTCGTGGATGGCCGTCGGCACGCCGGGCTCGGGTCCGGCATGGACGCGCGTGCACGGTGCGTTCGGAACGGGCATCCGCCCGCCAGACGCCTTCGAGATTGCGTTCACGGACAACGCGGGCCTTCTGCCCGAGCGGAGCCGCAGCGTGGAGGTGGGCGTGGCCCAGGCACTCGCCGGGGGCACCGTTCAGCTCGACCTGACGGCCTTCTTCAACGACTACGACGATCTGATCATCTCGGTCGGCAGCAGCTTCGCCGGCAGCAGCCGCTGGCTAACGGACAACATCTCGAACGCGCGGGCACGTGGCGCGGAACTCTCCGCGGCCTGGCGGCCTGCGGCCGACGTCGATCTGCGCGTGGCGTACACGCTGCTCGACACCGAGATTCTCGCCGTCGACAATGCCGCGACGGCGCCGCCGCCTTACAGCGTCGGCGATCGCCTGCTTCGACGCCCGCGGCACCAGGGCGCGATCGACGCCACCTGGTCTCGTGACCGGCTGAGCGCCTTCGCGCAGGTGATGATGCGGGGCGAGACGCTGGACGCGGAGCCGGCCTTCGGTCCGACCGGCGGGCTGTACGAGAACCCTGGCTACGCCGCTGCCCACATCGGAGCATCGTTCCGCGTCGCACGCCGCGTGACGGTCCAGGGCCGCGTCCTCAACCTCTTCGACAGCGACTACGAAGAGGTCTTCGGATATCCGTCGCCGGGACGGACCGCCTATGTCGGCATCCGCCTTACTGCAGGTCGATAACGCCTCGTTCCGGTACCATCCGGCCACGCCGCTCGTGGTGAGCGGTATCTCGCTGGACGTCGACCGCGGCGACTGCGTGGGCATCCTGGGTCCGAACGGATCGGGCAAGACCACGCTGCTGCGCCTCTTGGGCGGCACGCGCCAGCCGACGGGCGGCCGCGTGCTGCTCGACGGGCAGCCGCTCGCGCGCCTGAGCCGGCGGCTCATAGCCCGGCGCATTGCCGTCGTGCCGCAGGAGACGGAACTCGCCTTCGAGTACTCGGCGCTCGAGATCGTGCTGATGGGACGGCACGCGCATCTCGGCGTGTTCGAGGTGGAGGGGCCGCGGGACTACGCGATCGCCCGGGAATCCCTCGCCGCGACCGGCACGAGCGATCTCGCCGATCGCCGGTTCCACACGCTCAGCGGGGGCGAGAAGCAGCGCGTCGTCATCGCCGCGGCGCTGGCACAGGCGGCCGACGTGCTCCTGCTCGACGAGCCCACGGCGTCACTCGATCTCGGCTACCAGCTCGACATCGCGGCGCTCGTGACCCGTCTCAATCAGGACCGTGGTGTCACGACCGTCATCTCGACGCACGACCTCAACCTGGCCGCCTCCATCTGCCGCCGGCTCGTGATGATGCGCGCAGGCGAGGTCATCGCCACCGGACCCACGGACGAAGTCCTGACGCCGGCACACGTGCGCGCGCTCTACGACGTGGACGCCGACGTGCACGTCCACGAGGCGTCGGGACATGTGACGGTCGTGCCCGTGCGCCGCCTTCACCCATGAACATCGGGCGCCGGCTCCTCATCGTCCTTGGCGCCTTCGCCGCGTTCACGCTCGTGGTGCTGCTCTGGGCGCCGACGGTCGGAAGCACCCATATCAGCCTCAGGCGGGCATTCGACACGAGCGTGCCCTGGGGAGAGAACGTGGACGCGCAGATCTTCTTCGTCGCGCGGCTGCCACGGGTGCTGGCGGGCGGGCTCATCGGCGCGACGCTCGCCGCGTCGGGCGTGGTGCTGCAGGCGCTCATCCGCAACCCGCTGGCGACGCCCTTCACGCTCGGCGTCTCGGCCGGCGCGGCGCTCGGTGCGATGCTGGCGATCACGTTCGGCCTGGACGTCAGCGCGCTCGGCGTCTCGTCCGTGGCCGTGGCCAGCTTCGTCGGCTCGATGGTCGCAACCGGCATCGTCTACCTGCTCGCGTCGTCCCGGCGGCGTGGCCTCTCGACGAGCGTCCTGCTCCTGGCCGGCGTCACGCTCAATTCGTTCTTCTCGGCGCTGATCCTCTTCGTCCAGTACGTGGCGGACTTCGCCGAGTCGTTCCGTACGGTGCGGTGGCTGATGGGCGACGTGGACGTGGCCAGCTACCGTCCGATCGTGGCGGCGATGCCGTTCATCGTCACCGCCTTCGCAATCTTCGCCGTCCTGCCGCGTGCGCTCAACCTGCTCAGCATGGGCGAGGACATCGCCGCGAGCCGCGGCGTGGACGTCATCGCCGCGCAGCGATGGGCCTTCCTGAGCGCGTCGCTCGCCACGGGCGCGGCCGTATCGCTCGGAGGCCCCATTGGCTTCATCGGCATCGTCGTGCCCCACCTGGTCCGCCTGATGGTGGGGTCCGATCAC
Organism: uncultured Bifidobacteriaceae bacterium; assembly: GCA_964543955.1. GTDB lineage: Bacteria > Acidobacteriota > Vicinamibacteria > Vicinamibacterales > UBA2999 > VFZN01. The sequence goes on along the minus strand of CAZJBN010000003.1, from coordinate 11,966 downwards.
CGGCTCGTGCTGCCGGCGGCCGCGCTCTTCGGCGCGGCATTCCTCGTGCTCTGCGACGTCGGCGCCCGTACGCTCATGGCACCGCTGGAGCTGCCCGTGGGTATCATCACGGCCCTCATCGGCGGACCGTTCTTCCTGTGGCTGCTCGTGAGGAACGCATGAACCCCGTCGCCGTGGCCGGCCTGTCGTTCGTCATGGCAGTCGTGCTCGCCTTCCAGAGCACGCCGCAACGCATCATCTCGCTCGTCCCGGCCGTCACCGAGATGCTCTTTGCTATCGGGGCGGGCCCGCAGGTCGTCGCCGTGAGCAGCTACGACCAGGATCCGCCCGAGGTCAGGACACTGCCGCGCGTCGGCGCCCTGCTGGATCCGGACGTCGAACGGATCCTGTCGCTCACGCCGGATCTCGTCGTCACGTATGGCAGCCAGGCAGACCTGCAGACACAGCTCGCGCGGGCGTCGGTTCCGATCTTCGACTACCGCCACGCCGGTCTCGCCGATATCACCGCGACGATGCGCCGGCTGGGGGAGCGTACGGGACACGCCCGCGAGGCCGACGCGGTCGCGGGAGAGATCGAGGGCCGGCTCGCGGAGATTCGCGCACGGACGCAGTCGAGTGCACGTCCGAGGACGCTGTTGGTGTTCGGACGCGAGCGAGGAACGCTGCGCAACATCTACGCCAGCGGAGGGCGCGGGTTCCTCCACGACATGCTCGAAGCGGCCGGCGGCGCCAACGTGCTCGGAGACATCGACCGCGAGTCCGTACAGGTCACGACCGAGGTGATCCTCGCGCGGGCGCCGGAGGTGATTCTGGAAGTACGGTCCGCGGATGTCTTGACGGAGGAAGAGGCAGCGAAGGAGGCGTCCAGCTGGCGCACGCTCGCCTCGGTGCCCGCCGTGCGCCAGAATCGCGTTGTCGTGCTCACCGGCGGCGGACTCACCGTACCCGGGCCCCGGGTGGCGACGGTCGTCGCCCGGATGGCAGACGCCCTCCGATGATCCGGCTCGCGCCGATCAGTTGCGGACCTTGTGCGAGCTCTCGATGAGGACCAGGCCGTTCTGGAGCGACTCGGGCAGCTTGAGGATACGGCCGAACGCGCTCAGATCGTACCCGTCCTGCAGGCGGCCGGTCACGTCCACGCGTGCGCCCTTGCGCGGCGCACCGCCGGTCGTCACGACCCAGAGGCCCTGTCCACCATCGGTGATGCGATAGGCGCCGCGACCCATGACCGACGCGCTCTCCGCGACGGTGCCGCGAACGGTCACCGAACCATTGCGGTACCTGGTCGGATCGGCCAGCACCTGGTCGAGACTCTTCGCGCCGCACGCGCCGAGCGCGAGCGTCACGAGCACGATCGCTGTCAGGCCGGCATGTCTCGGGTTCACCATCTCAGACTCCTGGCGGGGTACGGTTGATTATGGCACAGCCGATGAAGGTCATCGTGTCATGGTCCTCCGGCAAGGATTCGGCGTGGATGCTGCACACGCTCCGGAAGACGCACCCCGGAACGGTCGCAGGACTCCTCACGACGACCAGCGAGGCCTTCGATCGCGTGGCCATGCACGGCGTCCGGCGCACGCTCCTCGATGCGCAGGCACGCGCGGCCGGTCTGCCGCTCCACGTCATCCCACTGCCCTGGCCCTGTTCGAACGAGGAGTACGAGCGCCGGATGGCCACGGCTGTCGCGGGTTTCAACGCCGACGCCGTCACGCACATCGCCTTCGGAGACCTCTTCCTCGAGGATGTCCGGCGATACCGCGAAGAGCGACTGGCCGGATCGGGCCTCGAGCCGCTCTTCCCGCTCTGGAAGGCCGGGACGACCGCCGACCTGGCCCGCAAGATGGTCGCAGGCGGCCTGGAGGCGCGCATCACGTGCGTGGATCCGCGCGCGCTGGATCGATCGTTTGCCGGACGACGATTCGATGCACAGTTGCTGGACGACCTGCCGCAGGGCGTGGACCCCTGCGGCGAGAACGGGGAGTTCCACACCTTCGTCTACGCCGGGCCGATGTTCGACGGGCCGATTGCCTGCACCCCAGGCGAAGTCGTCGATCGGGACGGCTTCTCGTACTGCGACCTGATTGAGGGACAGCCGTGGCCTGTCCGCACCACCTCGTCTGACTGACCGGGGAGCCGGCCTCGACCCTGTATTGCAGCTGCCGGTGACCGGCCGCGTAACGATCGGGAGGGCGGCTGAGTATAGTACCTGGAAGATGCCCGATACGGTCCAGAACAGCCCCGCCGACGAAACGGGGATTGGCAGCTACTTCGTCGCGAACTACCCGCCTTTCTCGGTCTGGTCGCCCGAGGCCGTGTCCCGGGATGCGCATCCGGCTCTGGCGTCGCCGCCTCGCGAGGTACCGCTGGGCCTGTACCTGCACATCCCGTTCTGCCGCAAGCGGTGTCATTTCTGTTACTTCCGTGTGTACACGAACCGCAACGCACAGGAGGTGACGGGCTACCTCGAGACGCTCGCCCGCGAGTGGGACCTCTACCGCCAGCAACCGGCCGTGGCCGGCCGCCGCCTGAGCTTCGTGTACTTCGGCGGAGGCACGCCCTCGTTTCTCTCGTCGACGCAGCTGACCGGCCTTGTCGAGCGGCTCACGCGCGACAGCTCGTGGTCCGACGCCGAAGAGATTACCTTCGAATGCGAGCCGGGGACCCTCACCGACGCCAAGCTCGCCGTCATCCGCAACCTCGGAGTCACGCGACTCAGCCTCGGCGTCGAGAACTTCGACGACCGCATCCTCGAGCTGAACGGACGTGCTCACCGGTCGCCGGAGATCGAGCGTGCGTATCGCGCGGCGCGGGCGCTCGATTTCCCGCAGATCAACATCGATCTGATTGCGGGGATGCTCGGCGAGACCGACGAGAACTGGCGCAGGACCGTGGACCGCACGCTCGAACTCGATCCGGACAGCGTGACGATCTACCAGATGGAACTGCCGTTCAACACGGCCATCAGTGCCGACCTCATCAAGCACGGCGGCCAGTTCGAGGACCCCGTCGCGACCTGGACGACGAAGCGCCGCTGGGTTGCCGAGGCGTTCGAAGCGCTCGAACGCGCGGGCTATCACGTCGGCAGCGCCTATACGGCCGTCAAGCGTCCCGAGGTGACCACGTTCGTCTACCGCGATCGCCTCTGGGAGGGCGCGGACCTGGTGGGCCTTGGCGTCGCGTCTTTCGGGCACGTCAACGGCGTGCACATGCAGAATCTCGACAAGTGGGAGACCTACTGCACGGCCATCGAGAGCGGCGAACTGCCGCTCGGCCGCGGCTACCGGCCGTCGCACGAGGAACGCCTCATCCGCGAGCTGATCCTGCAGCTCAAGCGCGGATGGATCCGCCCGTCGTACTTCCGTCAGAAGTATGGCGAGGACGTCGTCGAGCGGTTCGCCGATACGTGGGCGTCGCTTCGTCGCGACGGGCATCTTGCCTCGATCTCGGACGAACGCATCACCCTGACACGGTCGGCGCTCCTCCAGGTGGACGTGCTGCTGCAGCGCTTCTTCCTGCCCGGGCACGTCGGCATTCGCTACACCTGACCGGCGGCCGACGACCGGCGCCCCCAACCCTGGAGTATCGAGACGCATGGCTGCAGGTTCCGCTTACGACGTCGTCGTCATCGGTGGCGGCCCCGCCGGGTCCACCACGGCCACGCTGCTGGCTCAGGCAGGCCTCCGCGTGGTGCTCTTCGAGCGGGCGAAGTTCCCGCGCTTCCACATCGGCGAGTCGCTGATTCCGGAGACCTACTGGGTCCTGAAGCGGCTTGGCATGCTGCCGAAGATGCAGCAGAGCCACTTCATCAAGAAGTACAGCGTCCAGTTCGTCAACTCGGTCGGCAAACAGTCCGCGCCCTTCTACTTCTGGGACAACAAGCCGCACGAGTGCTCGCAGACGTGGCAGGTCGTGAGAAGCGAGTTCGACCAGATGATGCTGGAGAACGCCCGCGAGCACGGAGCCGAAGCCCACGACGGGGTGCACGTCGTGGACGTGCTCTTCGACGGCGACCGCGCCACCGGCGTACGCATCGCGGAGGGTGACGGCCCGCGCCGGGAAGTCTCGGCCAGAGTCGTCGTGGACGCCAGCGGCCAGGCCGGACTCCTCCAGAACCGCTTCAAGCTGCGCCTGTGGGACCCCGTGCTGAACAAGGGGGCCATCTGGACCTACTGGAAGGGCGCCTATCGCGATACGGGCAAGGACGAAGGGGCGACCATGGTGCTGCAGACCGCCGATCGCAAGGGCTGGTTCTGGTACATCCCCCTGCACGACGACATCGTCAGCGTGGGCATCGTCGCGCCGTTCGACGAGATCTTCAGGGGACGCACGGATCACGAGGGCACCTACACCGAGGAGGTGCAGAAGTGCCCTGCCGTCACCGCACGCCTGACCTCGGCGACGCGCGCCACCGGATACTTCGCCACGCGCGACTACTCTTACCGGTCGACGGTCGTGTCCGGCGACGGCTGGGTGCTCGTCGGCGACGCGTTCCAGTTCCTCGACCCGCTGTACTCGTCGGGCGTCCTCCTCGCGCTCAAGTCCGGCGAGCTGGCGGCTGACGCCATCATCGACGGGCTGAAGTCGGAAGACACGAGCGCGGCCCGGCTCGGGGCCTGGGGTCCGATGTTCAACACGGGCGTGGACCGGATGCGCCGGCTGGTCTGCGAGTACTACGCGGGGTTCAGCTTCGGGCGGTTCGTCAAGCAGTACCCCGAGCTCACCGGGACGGTCACCGATCTCCTCATCGGGGATCTCTTCACCGACCGCGTCGACAAAGTCTGGGAACCGATGGAGTCGCTCTACGCACCTGACCACCAGCGCCTGAAGGCCTGGGACGAAGGGCTGACGCCCGAACAGGCCGAGCACCGTCACAACGAGCTGATCCTCCCCGATGGCCGCCGACCCTGACACGGCGCCGGTGCGGCCGCCGTTCGTCCATCAGCGGCGCGTGGAGTTTGCGGAGACCGACGCGGCCGGCATCGTTCACTTCTCGATGTACTTCCGATACGTGGAAGAGGCCGAGCACGCGATGTGGCGCGCGGCGGGACTGAGCATCGCGGCGCCCGACAGCGACTACGGGTTCCCGCGGGTCTCCGCCTCGATGGAGTACTACGCCCCGCTCCGTTTCGAGGACGTGGTCGAGGTCAGCATTCGAATCGTCGACGCCGGGTCACGGACGTTCCGCTACGACGCTGAGCTGGCGTGCGGCAGCACACGCATTGCCTCGGGCGGCATGACCATGGTCTGCGTGAGGCGCGAGACGGGCGGTCCGATGAAAGCGGTGCCGTTTCCGGACCACGTTCGCCGGGCCTTCGGTCTGCGGTCCTGACGCGGCCGGCGGCTCACTTCGCCTTCGCCTGGACGCTCCGCACGAACTCCCCGATTTCCCTCCAGTACGTCTCGGGATCGGGCGCGACGGCATCGTTGTGATCGCCGCCTCGAATCGTCACGAAACGCTTGGGCCCGCGAACTGCATCGAAGAGCCGCCGTCCGAGCTGATACGGAATGACGCTGTCCCGATCGCCGTGGATCACGAGCGTCGGGACCTCGACGTCCTGCAGCCATCGGCTGGCGGGGAACCGGTAGCTGCTGAGCCATGACAGCACCCAGAGCGGATTGCCTTCGAGCACCGCCCGCATCGTGGGGAAACCGGCTTCGAGGATGAGCGCGTCGGGCGGACGTTCCCGGGCCGCATGGCTCGCCATGGTCGCGCCGAGCGATCGGCCCCAGAAGACGAGCGGGACTCCTTGCTCGGCGCGTTCCTCCACGGCGGCAACGGCAGCTGCCACATCGAGGTACAGCCCTCGCTCCGAGGGCCGCCCGCCACTCTGGCCGTACCCGCGATAGTCCAGCGCCAGAACGGCGAACTCCTGCTGCCAGATCTGGACGAGAATCGGCGCCCACATCGAGAGGTTGCCGCCATTGCCGTGCAGGTAGAGGACGGTGGCGCGCGGGGACTCATGAGGCATCCACCACGCGTGCACCCGCTCACCGTCCGCGGCCACCAGGTCGAGCGGCTCGAATCGGACACCGAAGTCGGCTGGCGTCTCGTCTTCGCCAGGCAGCGGGAAGAACGCGAGGCGGCTCTCGACCACGCGGACCAGGACGACGGCTGCCGCGACCGCGAGCGCGAGGACGATGAGCACCGGCACCACGGACGCGGCGCGGATCATCGTCTCGGGACCCGGTTAGACGCTGAACTCGGCGACGACCCGGGACGGGAGGATGCCCTGGGCGAACCCCTCGTCGAGCAGCAGCTGCAGCGCCCGCCTGCCGCGATCGCCGTATTCGAGCGTCAGCTCGTTCACGTACATCCCGACGAACCGATCGGCCTTCGACCGGTCCAGACCCCGTCCGAACTGGAGTGCGTAGTCGAGCGCCTCGTCGCGATGATCGAGGGCATAGGCGATCGACGCGTGGAGAATGCGCGACACCTTTGCCACCATCTCGGGCCCGAGGTCCCGCCGGATCACATTGCCGCCGAGCGGCAGCGGCAGGCCGTCCGTCTTCTGATGCCACCACTCGCCCAGATCCACGATCTTCTCGAGCCCGTCGTCGCCGTACGTGAGCTGCCCTTCGTGGATCAGGAGGCCCGCTTCGATCTTGCCATCACGAACCGCCTCCTGAATCTGGTCGAACGGCATCACCTCGTACCGCACGTCCGGCCTGTAGATGCGGAGCGCGAGAAACGCCGTTGTCAGGAGGCCGGGCACGGCGACCGTGACGCCGTCGAGCGACGACGGCCGGCCGTTGCGGGCGACGACAATCGGTCCGTAGTTGTCGCCCATGGACGATCCGTGCGGGAGGAGGATGTACTTGTCCGCGAGGTGCGCGTAGGCGTGGAAGGACACGGCGCTGACCTCGTAGGTCCCCTTGAATGCCGCTTCGTTGAGCGTCTGGATGTCGGCGAGCAGATGCTCGAAGGTCAGGCCTTCGTTTGGGACCTTGCCGCTCGCCAGGCCGTAGTGCATGAAGGCGTCATCGGAATCAGGGCTGTGGGCGACGACGATACGCATCCTCACAGGATATCAACGATCGAGCGGGTTACTGTGAGCAGCGTGGAGCGGCGACGGCGACGCCCTGCATGACGAGCGCGCGGTACTCGGCGATTTCCGCCTCGCATTGGGATTTGGTGTTCTTCTGCATCAGCTGTCCCATGGCCCACACGGCCAGGCTCGAGATGTCCATGGGGGGCGACTTGAATGCCTGCGGCGTCCAGTGGCTGATGAAGTCCTGGTGTGTCGGCGCGCCGTACGGGAGCGGGCTGCTCTGGCCGATGTCGTAGCCTTCGAGCACGTCGACACGCGGCGCCGTGCCGAAGACCTGGACCTGGAACTCGAGCCTGAGCGGCGAGTCGATCCGCTTCTGGCGCATCTCCTCGAATCGCAGGCCCTTGACGATGCGATCCAGCGAAATGCCCATCCTGGAGGGGTCGACGGGCGCCGGGCTCGCCGCGGCTGCCTGATCGGACGGCGCCGGCTGGCCTGCGGCCTGTGCCCGCGCGGGCACAGCCGTGGCCAGCACGCACAGTAGAGTCAGGACGACCCGCATGTACACATTATGACGTCCGCCTGCGCTCGGGGGACTGACTTTCCGAGGGGACTGTCGTTTCGAGCTTCGGCCGGCGGGCCTGTCTGTCGATCCACATCGGTTCAGGCTCGACGCGATCTGACGCGATCTACAAGAGCCCCAGCTGAAGCTTCGCCGCGTCGGTCATCCGCTCCCTGGACCACGGCGGTTCCCAGACCACCTCGACTCGCGCACCGGCGACGCCGGGGACCGACGACGCCTTCTGCCTGACCTCGACCGGCAGGGACTGTGCCGCGGGGCACGCGGGCGCCGTGAGCGTCATCCTGACGCCCACCTGCGAACCGGCGTCCACGAGCACGTCGTAGATGAGCCCGAGCTCGTAGATGTTGACCGGGATCTCAGGGTCGTACACCGTCTTGAGGGCGTCGATGACCTGTGGCCGGATCTCTGCCATCTTCACCGGATCCGGAACGATGTCCGCGATCGATTCGGACGACTCGTTGTCCGGCGACTCGTCGAAGCCACCCGTGGGCATCATGGGAAGAAACCTCTCGTTCATTCGGTGGTCACCGGTCCGGCCGCGTGCTCGGTCACGGCGGCGTTCAACGTGTGCCAGGCGAGGCCCGCGCACTTGACACGAGTCGGGAAGTCGCGCACGCCCGAGAGTACCGCCAGCTTGCCCATCTCGGGAAGCGGGCTGTCGGGGGGCGACGTGATCATCTGGTGGAACGTGTCGAAGAGGGCGCGAGCCTCGTCGACCGTCTTGCCCTTGACCGCATCTGTCATGAGCGACGCCGACGCCTTGGAGATGGCGCAGCCCGAGCCCTGGAACGCCGCGTCCACGATCACGCCGCCATCGATCGCGAGGTACAGCGTGAGCCGATCGCCGCAGAGCGGGTTGTAGCCTTCCTGCGAGGCACTCGCCGGATCGATGACGCGAAAGTTCCGCGGCCGCCGATTGTGGTCCAGGATGACCTCCTGGTAGAGATCGCTCAGGGCCGACATCAGCCGAAGACCTTTCGCACGTGCTGCAGCGCGGCAACGAGCGCGTCCAGGTCCTCGCGTGTGTTGTACATCGCGAGCGACGCGCGCGCGGTCGCGGGAATGCCCAGACGATCCATCACCGGCTGCGCGCAGTGGTGACCCGTGCGGATGGCCACGCCCTCCTGGTCCACGATCGTGCCGATGTCGTGCGGATGAATGCCTTCGAGCACAAACGACAGGATGCTGGCCTTCCGTGGTGCCGTTCCGATGAGGCGGAGTCCCCTCACCTGCTGCAGCGCGTCGGTGCCGTACGCCAGCAGGTCCTCCTCGTAGGCCTGAATCCGCTCCAGGCCGATGGTGGTGACGTAGTCGACCGCCGCGCCCAGGCCGACCGCGCCTTCGATGTGGGGCGTCCCCGCCTCGAACTTGTAGGGAAGCACATTCCAGGTCGATCGCTCGAACGTGACGGAGCTGATCATGTCGCCGCCGCCCTGCCATGGCGGCATCGCGTCCAGGATCGCGGCCTTGCCGTACAGGACGCCGATTCCCGTCGGTCCGTACACCTTGTGGCCGGTGAGCACGAAGAAGTCACAGCCGATTGCCTGCACGTCGACGGGCATGTGGTACGACGCCTGGGCGCCGTCCACGAGCACGACGGCCCCGGCCGCATGCGCCTGCCGCGTGATCTCCTCGACCGGGTTCACCGTGCCGAGCGCGTTGGACATGGCGGACACGGCGACGATGCGCGTGCGAGGCGTGAGCAGGCGCGCGAGCGCGTCCGTGTCGAGCTCGCCCGCATCGGACATCGGGATCACCCGGAGCGTCGCGCCCTTCTCCTCGCACAGAAGCTGCCACGGTACGATGTTGGAGTGGTGTTCCATGGCGGAGATGAGCACTTCGTCTCCGCTGCGCACGTTCGCCCGGCCCCAGGTCTGCGCCACGAGGTTGATGCCCTCGGTGGCATTCCTGGTGAAGACAATCTCTTTGGGATCGGCTGCGCCGACGAACGCCGCGATCTTCAGGCGCGCGGCCTCATAGAGATCCGTGGCCTGGCCGCTCAGATAGTGGACGCCGCGGTGCACGTTGGCGTTGCTCGACGTGTAGTAGTTCGCCATCGCATCGAGCACGGGCCTGGGCTTCTGCGTGGTCGCGGCGTTGTCGAGGTACACGAGCGGCTTGCCGCGGACCTGGGTCGCCAGAATCGGAAAGTCGGCGCGGATGGTCCGCACGTCGAAAGGTGTCGCTACCGCTGTTGGAGTCATCGCCGTCCTCGTCGGATCTTCCCGGACCTCACTACCCGTGTGCCGCCAGGTCGCGATCGAGCTGAACGAACAGGTCCCGCTCGAGCTGCGCCCGAAGTGCGGGAATGGCAATCCGCTCCAGCACCTCGCCCGCGTACGCACGGATGAGCATGTCCCGTGCGGCCCTGCGCGTCAGCCCGCGCGCCTGCAGGTAGAAGAGCGCGTCCTCGTCGAGCTGGCCCACCGCCGCCCCGTGGGTGCACTTGACGTCATCGGCGAAGATCTCGAGCTGCGGGTTCGAGTTGATCGTGGCCTCGTCGGAGAGGAGCAGTGCGCGGTTGGTCTGCTTGGAATCGGTCTTCTGGGCATCCAGGCGGACGATGATCCGGCCGTTGAAGACGGCCCGGGCCCTGCCGTCGAGGATGCCCTTGTAGAGCTCGTGGCTCGTGCAGTGCGGCTCAGCGTGATCGATGGTCGTGTGGTTGTCGACGAGCGTCTGGCCGTCGGCCAGGTAGCACCCGTCGACGTCGACGTGCGAACCCTGGCCGGCCAGAACCGCCGTCGCGTCGTTGCGCACGATCTGTCCGCCCATGGTGATGGTCCGCAGGCGGAACGTGCTGTCGCGGTCGGTCCGCGCGTGCACGTGGCTCACGTGGAAGGCCGCATCGGTCTCGCGCTGATCGATGCTGCAGTCCATGATGGCCTGCTCGGCCAGCGATGCCTCGATGACCGCGTTGGTCAGGTGCGTCTCGCCGGCGGCGCCGACGAAGCTGACGGCCACGCTCACGCGGCTCCCGGCGCCGGCCAGCAACAGGATCCGCGGGTGCGTCATCATCCGGGCCGTCCCGCCCGTGACGACGATGATGTGAACCGGCGTGTCGATGACGGCGCCCTTCCTGACGGCCACGAGCGCGCCGTCCTCGAGAAACGCGGTGTTCAGCGCCGCGAATGCCTGCTCGTCGATCGGCTGCTGTCCGAGGACGGTGCACTCCGGCGCGCCTTGTGCGATCGCCGTGGCAAGGCTCCCCGCCTTGAGTCCCGCCGGCATGTCGGCCAGCCGGGACAGTTCCGGCGCGAAGCGGCCGTTCAGCAGCACGACCCGAATCGCGTTGGGAACCGCCGTCCGCGACACGAGCGCGGCGGCATTGGTCGGCGTGCCCTCGGCCAGCCTGAAGGCCGTCTTCGCGATGGGCGCGACGTTGGTGAACCGCCATGCCTCCTGCCGGACCGTCGGAAAGCCCTGGCGCTCGAAGCTGTCGCGCGCGCGTGCGCGCAGGTCCCTGAGCCAGGCTGGCGCGGTCTCGCCGCGCCCGGCTGCGAAGCGCGCGTGCTCGGCGAGGTAGTGGGACTGGCTGGTGGAGACGCCGGCGATGACGCTGCTCATCGCCCTACGCTCCCGCTCCGGCCGGCTCCAGCCACGCGTAGCCCTTCTCCTCCAGCTCGAGCGCCAGCTCGCGGCCGCCCGACTTGACCAGCCGGCCCTCGCTCAGCACGTGCACGCGGTCGGGCACGATGTGGTTGAGCAGCCGCTGGTAGTGCGTGACGACGACGAAGGCGCGATCGGGGCTGCGCATCGTGTTCACCCCGTCCGAGACGATGCGGAGCGCATCGATGTCGAGGCCCGAGTCGGTCTCGTCCAGGATCGCGAGCGTCGGCTCGAGGACGGCCATGTGGAAGATCTCGTTGCGCTTCTTCTCGCCGCCCGAGAACCCCTCGTTGACCGACCGCTGCAGCATGGCCTCGTCCACGTCGAGCAGCTTCGCCTTGTCCTTGACGAGCGCCATGAAGTCCATGGCATCGAGCTCCTCGAGGCCCCGCTCCTTTCGGATGGCGTTCAGGGCGGCCTTGAGGAAGTAGGCGTTGTTCACGCCGGGGATCTCCACCGGGTACTGGAACGCCATGAACACGCCCTTGCGGGCACGCTCGCCGGCATCCATCGCGAGGAGGTCCTCTCCCTTGTAGAGCACCTGGCCTTCGGTCGCCGTGTAGCCCGGATGCCCCGCGAGGATGCGGGCAAACGTGCTCTTGCCGGAGCCGTTCGGCCCCATGATGGCGTGGACCTCCCCCGGTCTCACCTCGAAATCAATCCCGCGGAGGATGTCCTTGTCCTCCGCCTTGACATGCAGATTCGTGACGCTGAGCAGTGACATAACACTCCCGGCGGGTCTGACCGCCATAGCCCTGGCGACGGCGGAAGACCCGCCCTACGGA